>JANXWJ010000027.1 GCA_025351185.1 Candidatus Nanopelagicales bacterium | reverse complement strand
CCGGTGTCGAGGCCGGCTGGGCCGACGTCGGACAGGACGGTCTCGGGGTGGTCGGGTGCGGCCGGGTCACGGGTGTCGTCAGTCACGGGGTCACCTCCCGGTCGCTCGTCGGTGTCGTGCTGGTCGGTGTCGTGCTCGGGGTCGGTGCTGCACCTGGCGCGGCGCTCGGGGTGGCCCCGGATGGTCTCTGCGGTGGTGTGACGTGGCTCGGGGCGTCCGGGTTCCGCAGACCTGCGAGTGCGACTGCCAGCCGGGCCCGCCCGCGCGAGCAGCGGCTCTTGACCGTGCCCTCGGGCACACCGAGCAGCCGGGCGGCATCGGTGACCGGCAGGCCCTCGATGTCGACGAGCACGATCGCGGCGCGCTGGTCGTCGGGGAGGGCGGCGAGCGCCCGGTCGATCTCTATCCGCAGCTCGAGGCGGTCGAGGTGGTCGCGCGGGTCGGCGATCCCCCGATGGCCGGTCTCGCCGTCCTCCTCGGGGAACGGCACGGTCGGGCGCGCCTTGCGCCGGCGCATCCGGTCGAGGCAGGCATTGACCACGACCCGGTGCAGCCAGGTCGTGACGGCGGCCTCACCCCGGAACGCCGCGGCGTTGCGGAACGCCGAGATGAACGCGTCCTGGAGCGCGTCCGCAGCGTCCTCGGGATCACCGGTGGTGCGCAGGGCCACCGCCCACATCCGGTCGCGGTGGCGACGTACGAGCTCCCCGAACGCGTCCTCGTCCCCGGCCACGTGGGCTGCGAGCAGGGCCTTGTCGTCAAGCACCGCATCCCCGGAGTCGACCCAGGCGTCGCCGGACGACTCATCGGCTGCGTCGGCGCCGTCCGGGGTGGGGTGGGTCACCTCGCGTGCGGTCGCGCCGTCGTCGGCAGCCGGGTTCGCGTCAGTGGCGAGGTGCTCCCCGTCCGGCGCGTCAGTGCGTGCTGCATCCTCGCTCATGGCGTCGGCCAGCCTACGGGTCGGCACCCCGACGGATGGTGAGCCACGGCCTACGCTCAGGGCCGTGGATCCACTCACCGCCGTGCTCATCGGGCTCGGGCTGGCTGGCTCCGCCGGCCTCAACGCCTATGTCCCGTTCCTCGTGGTGGGTCTGCTCGGGCGCTTCGACGTGCTCCACCTGACCTCGCCCTACGACGGGCTCAGCTCGCTCCCGGTGCCCGCCTCGCTGGGGCTCGTCGTGGTCGTGATCGTGGCAGCCCTCCTGGCGCGCCGGTGGTGGCGTCGACGACCGCGTACGTCGCGCGCGACTGCGGCGGTCTGAGCCACCGCCGTCCCGGCTGCCACGGTCGGGAGCTGCGAGGTGGGAGCTAGCCGATGACCTTCACGTCGGCGATGCCGCCCTGGTAGGAGCCGTCGGCGGCCGGCAGCCCGGTGAAGAACACGATGACGTAGCGGGTGGTGACCGGCTTGGGCACCCGCACGGTCAGCAGGTTCGACGCACCCGCGACCGTCGCCAGGGTGGTGAACTTCTGGAGCGGGCTGGCCGGGTTGTCGGTCGCGTAGACCACGAGGTCGCTGCCGTTGCCGATGAGGCGGAGCTTGAGACCTGATATCGGGCGCGCGATGCCGAGGTCGAGGATCAGCCCGACCCCCTTCTTGCCGCCGAGCGTGCTGCTCGGGTAGTGAGCGGTGGTCCAGGCGGTCGCCTGGTCCTTGTCGACGGCGAACGGCACCTGGGAGGTGTTCTCCTGGCGGTTGCCATAGGGGTCGTAGTCGCGAGCGCTCAGGATCGGGAGCAGCTGGTCGGTGGGACCGACCACGGGCGGTGCCGACGAGACGGCACCCGAGGGCGCCACGCTCGGCCCCGACGGCGAGTCGGTGCGCGGGCTGGTCAGCGGGGTGCCACCGAAGCCGAGGACGAGCTTGAGGCCGAGGATCGCGAGACCCACCACGGCACCGAGTGCGAGCACGATGCCCACCATGCGGAGCACGGTGCGACCGGCTCCCCGCGCGCGGCTCGGGGTCGACGCGGCCACGGCCGGGATCGCGAGGGCCGACGTCAACGCCGCGACCACCTCGTCGGCCGACGTGAAGTGCTCCCGACCCTTCGGCGGGCTGGTGGTCTGCAGAGCGCGCGCGGCGATCTCGTCGAGATCAGCCGGCACGTCGGCGACGACTCGGCTCGGCCACGGGGTCCTCCCGCCCGGAAGCCGTGGGGCATCCGGCATCTGGGCCACTCCAGCACCACCGGGCCACCGCCCGGTGAGACCTGCGAAGAGCACCGCACCGGCAGCGTGCACGTCGGCCAGGTGCGGCTCGATGTCGGGCTCGACGCCGTACAGAGCCTGGTCGACCCCGAGGCCGCGCACCCGCACCTCGCCGGTGTCGGTGATCGTGACGGCATTGGGGCGCAGGTGGCCGTGCGTCACCCCCGCCGCGTGTGCCGCGGCCAGGAATCGAGCGACCTCGAGCGCGAGCGTGGCGGCGTCGGCCGCGGGCAGCGGCTCGCCCTTGCGCTCCGACAGGCTCTCGCCGAGCGGGGTCCCCGTCACCCACTCGCTCACGACCACGAGGCAGCCGCACTCCGTGTCCTCGACGATGTCGAGGATGGGTACGACGCGGCGGTCGGTCACGGCCGACGCCCGCGTCGCCGCGTCGCGCAACCGCGCTGCAAGCGGCGTGCCGAGCGGCGTGAGGCGCACGCTGACCGCCCGGCGCAGGCGCTGGTCGTAGGCGTTCCACAGGGTCGAGCCGGCGGAGTCGGCCATCCGGTCGACGAGGCGATAACGCCCGAGGACGACGTCGTCAGGCGCCGGCTCGGTGCCGGTGCCGCGCGTCGTCGTGTCGGTCATGCGCCCAGGGTAGGCCGAGGAAGCCCCCCGGGGCACCGGACCTCGGTGATCATGACCGCCTGTCGCACTGATCTGACTGCCTGTGTCAGACCGCGGGCGCGCCGACAGCGGGTGCCTCAGATCGGCCGGACGGCGCCGATGAGGCCGCTCATGTAGACCGAGGCGACGCGCACGTGGTCGCCGGTGTGCGGCGAGTGGATCATCAGCCCGTGGCCGATGTAGAGCGCCACGTGGTGGATCGAGCCGGGGTTGCTCAGGTTGTTGGCCCAGAAGAGCAGGTCGCCGGGCCGCAGGTCCGAGAGCGCCACGTGGACACCGATCTTCCACTGCTGCCGTGAGGTGCGAGGCAGGTCGCGCCCGGCGACGCTGAAGATCCGGACCATGAGGCTCGAGCAGTCGAAGCCGACCGTGCTCGTCGCTGCGCAGCTGCCGTCGCTGAGCCGGCCGTCGTCCGGCGCGAGCGACGAGCACCACCCGGTCGAGGGTCCGTTCTTGCCCCCCCCGCCCGCGGAGTAGGGCGTACCGAGCCAGCGTCGTGCGTCGGTGATCGCGCCGAGCGCCCACGGAGTCGCAGGGTCGGCGCTCGCCTCGGCGATGGCCCGGTCGACGGCGGAGTAGGAGTCGGCGGGGACCGGGTTGGTGGCCCACGGCAGCGTGCCGGAGTAGGCCGCCGTCGCGAGGGCGTCGGCACGGGCCTGGGCCAGAGCGCGCTCGGTGTCGACGAGCTGGCGCACGGTGGCATCCGCGTCGGCGAGGGCAGCGACTGCCTCGGCGTGCAGGTCGGCCGCGCGCGCAGCGATGGCGGCGGCCTGGTCCTCGAGGACCCGGCGGCGGGCGGTGAGGAGCGCGAGGCCGGACCGGACCGCCGTGGCCTGGGCCGCCTGGCTTCGCGCGTCACCCGTCGCGACGATGTCGCCGCGGACGACGGAGTCGACCGACGCGATGCGGTCGAGCACGTCGGAGATGTCGTGGCCCTCGAGGATGCTCGCGTAGATCGCGCTCGGTCCGCCGGTCATGTACATCTGTCGGGCAGCGTCGTCGGTGCGCCCGACAGCGGCTCGGACGTCCTGGTGGGTGATGTCGACGTTCTGCTCGGCGATGATCAGCTGGGTCACGAGGCTGCTGAGCTCGTCGTTGACCGCGCCGTAGTCCTCGGCCGCGGCCTCGGACTCGGACTCGAGCAGGTCGACCTTGTCGCGCAGCACGTTCGCTGCGGCCTGGGCCTTCTGCAGGTCGGTCTGGGCGTTCGCGGGGGCACCCGTGGTCAGCATCGTGCTCAGCACGACGGCTGCCGCGACGGCAGCAGTGACGACCGTGCGACGGAAGCCACCCCCGGCCCAGGTTGCCGGAGCCGGCGGCGCGGTCGGACGGATGTGCCTCACAGCGGATCGCTCGCGGTCGAGCTCGAGGTGGCCACGACGTAGGACGAGATCTTGGGGAGGTGACCGGCCACGACCGTGCGCGCGTCACGGCGCAGCTCGACGAACCAGCCGTTCTTACGGTCCGTGGCGGGGCCCTGACGCACGACGACGTCGCCGTTGTCGGCGGCGAACTTGAGGACGGCGCGCTTTGCCGCCTCCTTGTTACCGGTCGAGTGCAGCGCAATGTTTCCGGCCAGTGCTGCCCCGACCGCGTCGTCGCGTACGTGGAACTGCGTCGAGGCGATCGACAGGCTGTCGAACCCGAGCATCCCGATGACGGCGAGCAGGAGCAGCACCTTGGACAGGGTGCTGACCAGGATCACACCTGCGTCCTGGTCGTGCCGGCGCGAGCGCGCCGTCACCGAGCTGCTCGCCGAGATAGATGCCACTCCCGTGTGTTCGGCCTCGGAGGACGCCTGCTTGAGCGCAGGCGACGCTCACGTCGGCCCGGAGTCGCCCAAGAGGAGCAATGCTCAGCGACCGCCGGGCAGCCGACGCCGCAGCATCGAGACCATCTCGGTGACCTCGTCGATCCGCAGCGCTCGGGCCATGGCGAGGTAGGTCACCAGCCCGACAGCGCCCACGAGAGCGATATCGAGCAGGGCCGAGAGCCGACCGTGGTCGGCCAGGACGCCGCGCAGAGCCAGCTGGGCCGTCTCCATCGCCACCACCGTGACAAGCCCGGCGAGTCCCATCCGGGCCACGGCGCGGACCGTGGTGCTGGTCTGCAGCCCACCGATCCGACGGGAGAGCACCCGCCAGGCGACGAGCAGCGTGATCCAGTAGGACCCGGAGTAGCCGGCTGCCAGGGCGATGAGCCCGAGGGACGACTGACGCTGCCCGACGGCCCAGAAGAACAGCGGAACCGCGAGCGCGAGGTAGAGACCGTTGAGCACCACGGTGATCCAGAACGCGGTGCGGGTCAGCTCGAGGGCGTACCACCCGCGCAGGATCACGTAGTAGAGGCTGAAGGGCAGCAGACCGAGGGCCAGGACCGAGGCGACCGTGCCCGTGAGCTCGGCCTCCGCCATCGTCGTGGCGCCGTAGTTGAACAGCACGATGCCCGCCTGGGTGCCGAGCACCACCAGGGCGAGGGAAGCCGGGATGATCAGCGCCGACACCGAGCGCATCCCACCGCCGATGTCGGCGGCGAGCCCGACGAAGTCCTGCGCGTGCGCGGTCCGGCTCATCCTCGGCAGCAGCGCCGCGACCACCGACACCGTCACCACCGAGTGCGGCAGGATGAAGATGAGGTGTGCGTTCGTGTACGACGTGAGCCCGCCCGCCGTGGTCGAGTTCTGCGCGGCGATCACGTTGGCCGTCGTGGCCAGGCGCACGATGACGACGTAGGCGAGCTGGTTGACCAGCACGAGCCCGATCGTCCAGAACGCCAGCCCGCCCGCGGTCGAGAGGCCGGCGCCGCGCCAGTCGAAGCGTGGCTTCCAGACATAGCGAGCCCGCACCAGCACCGGGATGAGCACCAGCGCCTGCGCCGCGACGCCGAGCGTGGTGCCGATGCCGAGGATCGCGACCTGGCCGGGCTCGAGCGTGGTCGCGGTGAGCCGCGCCGAGCCCGCGACCGCGATGAACACGCTGAACGTCGCGATCGCGATGATGTTGTTGACCAGCGGTGCGAAGGTCGGCGCCCCGAAGTGCCCGCGGGCGTTCAACACCTGCGACAGCATCGTGTAGACGCCGTAGAAGAAGATCTGCGGCAGGCAGAACCGCGCGAACGCGGTGGCGAGCTCGAGGCTTGCTGCGGTCGACTGCGAGCTGGCATAGATCTGCACGATCCACGGAGCGATCACCACCGCGATCACCGAGACGAGCAGCAGCACCGTGCCGACGAGGGTGATGAGCCGGTCGGCGTAGCCCTGGCCGTCGTCGGCGTCGTCCTTCATGTGCCGGACGAGCTCGGGGATGAAGACGGCGTTGAGCGCGCCGCCGATGATGAGGATGTAGACGACGTTGGGCAGGGTGTTGCCCAGGCTGAACGCGTCCGACAGCACGCCCGCGCCCAGTGCTGCGGCCAGCACGATGCCGCGGATGACCCCGCCCAAGCGCGACACCACGGTGCCCACGCCCATGAGCGCGCTGGAGCGCATGACGCTCGCGCTGGTGCCGGCGGGTGCCGGCTCGGTCGAGGCATCGGCGGCGGAGTCGGCCGCGACGTCGCCGGCGAGCTCCCCCCCGAGCGCCGCGGTCAGCTCGGTCGTGCTCGTGGGCTCGCCCGGGTGCAGCGGTTCGATGGGGCCGAGGGGATCGGTCGGATGTTCAGCCATCCGAGACCTCCGTCCCGTGCCCTGTCGTGTCGTGCGCCGTCTGGTCGTCGGTGCCGTCGGTGGCATCGCTGTCGTCGGCACGGTCGGCGATCGCGCCCACGCGCAGCGGGCGGCGTCGGCGGACGAAGTTCACGAACAGCAGCAGCACCAGCACCCCGAAGAGCCCGCCGACGACCCACTGGGCGGCCCGGGCGTAGGCGGTCGACCGGACCTCGGTGCGCGCGGCGGTGCCGAAGACGTGACCGTCGGGGGTCAGCAGCGAGATGTCGACCGTGACCGGACCGGTGCCGATCACGCGAGCCGTCACCTCGAGGGTCGCCTTCTCCCCGGGAGCAAGGGTGACCGGCTCGATGTCGGCGGCGACGAACCTGGTGGACGGCGTACCGATCAGGCGGACGCCAACCCGTGCGGGCCGGTCGAGGTCGTTGGCCACGGTGACCGGGATGACCCCGGAGTCGCCTGGCAGGGTCACGGGGGCACGCGAGAGCACCTGCACCTGATCGACCTGGGCATCGATCTGGCTGCGGACCGTCGCGAGCAGCCGTGCGCCGCGCGCCGGCTCGACCCGCCAGGCGCGCGACGTGGTGCGCGTCAGCGCCTCCTCATAGCCCCCCGTGCTGGTCGCGGCGGTGTCGGGCGCGACCGAGCGCAGGTCGGCCAGCACCCGCCGGTCCCGACCCACCGCAGCGAGGAAGTTCGGCGACAGCTCGGCCGCACGCGCCGAGTCGGGATAGTCGGTGCGCCCTCGGGGAGTCTCGCTCGCCCGGCTCGAGACGAGGGTCGAGAGCTTCTCCGGCCGCGACCACGGTGACGCGGCGAGCGCCGTGACGAGGTCACGCGTCATGCCTCCGACGACCGCCGACCAGCGGGTGTCGGGGGCGATGACGAGCGTGCGCGGGGTCGACGGGAGCTCGAGGGTCGTCATGGCGATCTCCGCGAGCACGGTCTGCCGTCGTACGACCGGGTTGGTGATCGTCGGGTCGCTGGTGCGCGACGGTGCGGCGACGAGGTCGGACACGTCGGCGTCGGCAACGGCGGCACGCAGCGGTGAGCCGCCGGTGGCGAGGTCGACCGAGCCGCTCGGCGTGTAGTTCACCTGCGGTGAAGGCGGCAGGGCGGTGGAGGAGAGCACGACCACGCGGGCACCTGTGGCTCGCAGCACGTCGAGCGTGCCGTCGTCGGTGACCTTGCCTGCCGGCCAGGCCAGTCCCCCGCCCACGGGCGCGGTGAGCAGCCGCTGCGGGATGTCGCGCGCCGTGGTCGCCGCCAGTGCTATGTCGACGTCGAGCCCGGCCCGGTGCAGCGCCACGACGTCGGGGTCGGCATAGGCCGACGCGGTCACCTCGGCCGAGCCGGTGAGGGTGCGGAGGCGTTCGAGCCAGGCCCCGGCCACCGACGCCCCCGTGCCCGTGGTGGAGGCGCCGCCGACGGCAGCCACGACGTAGCCGTCGCTCATGTCCTCGAGCGACTGCAGCAGCGCGGGGTCGACGACCCAGCTGATGGCGCTCGGCGCAGTCTCCGCCGCGTCGAGCAGTCGCGAGAGCCGACCCTTGGGCCCCACCTCGGCGGCGAGATGGTCATCGAGGAAGACGCCGTCGCCGACCCGCGACGGCGCGGTGGTGAGGGGGAAGAGCCACACGACCGGTGTCGGGGTCACGGCCGATGCGTCGGGGAACCACGGCAGGAAGGTGCGGGTGAGACCGGTCCGGATCGTGCCCTGGCCGTCGTTGTCGATGTCGCCGGTCGACTCGACCACGAGCACGACGACCTCAGGAGTGGCCGCGGGCATCGCGAGGCCCGACATCGGCACCGAGAGCGTGAACGGCTTGGACGCACCTGGCTCGAGGGTGTCGGCGAGCGTGACCCGGGCGCCGGCCACGGCCACGCCCGTGCGGCCGGCGTCGCCGGCGAGGATGTCGGTGATCTCCGACCGGGTGCGCACCGGAGTCGGCGAGAGCCGCAGGCGCACGTCTACCTTGCGCACGGGCTCGGTCGTCGTGTTGGTCACGGTGCCGCGGATGACCAGGGTGTCGGAAGCGGTGGGCACGACAGGCGTGAGTGCTGTCAGGACGATCGAGACCTGGCCGGGGTCGACTGCCGTGCGCACGGTCGCACCCACGGCCGTGCCGGTGCCGAGGGCGGCGCCGGTGCTCGTGCTGGTGGGCGCTGCCCCGCCGGGGACCGCACCCACTCCCACGCCGAACGCGGCGACGAGGGCGGCTGCCGTGACCACCCGTGCGATCCGACCCGTCGTCGAGGTGCGGGTCATCCGGTGGTGCCGGTGGGTCCGGCGCGGCCCGGGCCGCTGTCGGCGGCGGCCAGCAGGGCTTCGACCTTGGTCATGAGGCGGCGCTCGTCGGCGTAGGCAAGTGTCGAGATGACGTCCGGGAGCGGCACCCAGGCGACCTCGACGACCTCGACGTCGTCGTCGGAGAGCTCGCCGCCGCTGGCCTGGAGGAGGAAGTGGTGCACCGTCTTGTGCACCCGGCGCTGCTCGGCGACGAACCAGAAGTCGATCGTGCCGAGAGTGGCCAGGACGATCCCGTGGATCCCGGTCTCCTCCTCGACCTCGCGCACGGCGGCGTCCTCGTGCGTCTCACCCGCCTCGAGGTGGCCCTTGGGGAGCGACCACACCAGGCGCCCGCGCCGGTCGTGCCGGGCGATGAGGGCAGCGCGCGGCACCAGACCCGTGCGGTCGATGACCAGACCGCCGGCGCTCGTCTCGTCGACCCGCTGCAGGCGGGCTGTCGCGACACCTGCGGGGGTGGGTCGACCCCCCGCCGGGGGGGCGGGACGGGGGACGTCGGACATACGGCGAGGATAGCCGCGCCCCGAGACGCCTAGGCTGTCGCGACGTGCCCACCGAACGTCCTGACCCCGCGACCGTGACCGACGTCGACGCCGCCATCGCCCGGCTCGCGGCGTCGTCCGAGGTCGCGCTCGACCTCGGACGCGTGTTCGTCTCGGCGGGGTATGAGCTCGCCCTCGTGGGTGGCCCTGTACGCGACGCCCTCCTCGGGCGGGCGGTGAGCGACCTTGACGTCACCACGGACGCGCATCCCCAGACCGTGCTGACCCTCGTCGCGGGCTGGGCCGATGCGATCTGGGAGGTCGGTATCGCGTTCGGCACCGTGGCCGTGCGCAAGGGCGACCACACGATCGAGATCACGACCTACCGCGCCGAGGCCTACGACCGTGACTCGCGCAAGCCCGAGGTGCGCTACGGCGACTCCCTCGCTGACGACCTCGTACGCCGCGACTTCACCGTCAACGCGATGGCGGTGCGACTGCCCACGCTCGAGCTCGTCGACCTGCACGGCGGCCTCGACGACCTGCGCGCCGGGGTGCTGCGTACTCCGGGGACACCGGAGGAGTCCTTCAGCGACGATCCGCTGCGGATGATGCGCGCGGCGCGCTTCGCCTCCTCGCTCGGCTTCGAGGTCGCGCCCGAGATCGTCGAGGCGATGACCGCCATGTGCGGACGGCTCGCGATCGTGTCGGCGGAGCGGGTGCGGGAGGAGCTCGTCAAGCTGGTGATGGGCGAGCACCCCCGGGGCGGCCTCGCGCTGCTCGTGCAGACCGGGCTCGCCCAGCTCGTGCTGCCGGAGCTGCCGGCGCTGGCGCTCGAGGTCGACGAGCACCACCGGCACAAGGATGTCTACGAGCACACGCTCCAGGTGCTCGAGCGGGCGATTGACCTCGAGACCTCGCACGAGCCGGTCTCGGGGCCCGACTTCGTGCTGCGCTTCGCCGCGCTCATGCACGACGTCGGCAAGCCCAAGACCCGGCGCTTCGAGGACGACGGCCGGGTGTCGTTCCACCACCACGAGATGGTCGGCGCCCGGATGACGCGCAAGCGCATGGAGGCGCTGCGGTTCTCCAGCAACGACACCGACGACGTGTCGAAGCTCGTCGAGCTGCACCTGCGATTCCACGGCTACGGCGACGGTGAGTGGACCGACAGCGCCGTGCGCCGCTATGTGCGCGACGCCGGTCCGCGACTGAGCCGCTTGCACAAGCTCACGCGTGCCGACTGCACCACGCGCAACAAGGGGAAGGCCGACAAGCTCGCACGGACCTACGACGCGCTCGAGGAACGGATCGCGCGGCTGTCGGAGGAGGAGGAGCTCGCCTCCATCCGCCCGGCGCTCGACGGCAACCAGATCATGGAGATCCTCGGGATCGCGCCCGGCCGCGAGGTGGGTGCGGCGTACTCCATGCTCCTCGAGCTGCGCCTCGACCAGGGTCCCATGACCGACGAGGACGCCGAGCGAGCCCTCCGCACCTGGTGGGCCGACCGCACCCCCTAGCCGCTCACCCCTCCCGAGATGTGTAGTCACACCATGCCGGAGCACCGTGTCAGCACACAGCTCGGGGGTTTGGCGACGTCAGCCGGTGATGATCAGCTTCTGGGCGCGCAGGGCCATGACGAGGGCGACGATCCAGCCGACGACGGTCCAGCCGAGCAGCAGGTTGACCCAGAACACCGACCAGTGCGGCACGTCGCGCACCGCGGCGATGGCCCACGGCAGCAGATAGCCGCCGGTCAGGATCGCGAGGACCACCGCGACCACCTTGGTGGTCGTCCACGACCGGTCCGCCGACTCCACCCGTACGTTGCTCATGCCGTCACTCATGCCCTCAACCCTACCCAGCCACCCGGGGTCTTCAGGGCTCGGTGACCTCGAGAGGTGCGCCGCGCTGCGACCCACGCCCCAGCTCGTCGAGCCGACTACGCAGGGCCGACTCGAACGACGTGATCGACCCACCGAGAGAGCCGAGCTCCGACGGTTCGAGCACCGTGACGAGACCCCCGGCCACCCGGCCCAGGACGATCGGTGATCCCTGCCGCTTCACGTACGCGGCGACGTCGGATGGGAGCTCGTTGAGGTGCAGGAGGCGGAACGGCAGGCCGACCCGCGCGACCATGGTGTCCCAGTCCGGCTTGCGGCGCACCGACGAGTGCGTGATGTCGCAGAGCGAACAGTGGGCCGTCCCGAGCAGCTTGCCGATGACGTAGCGAACCTCACCGACCGCGCCGCCGTCGGCGTGGTAGATCCCGATGAGCTCGGTGATGGACGCCGTCATGCCTCGACCGTACGGCCTCTCGGCGCACCCCACGCGTCGAGACCGGGAGCGGGCCGGGTGGACGTCGTCCGTCAGGTGCTGGTGATGTCGACGTCGGCTGTGTCGACAGTCTCCGCAGCTGCTGGCTCGGCGGCCACTGCTGCCTCGTGGCCGGCGCCGGCGGCAGCGAGGAACTCCCCGATCACGAGTGCGATGACCGCCATCACGGTCGTCCAGAGGATGAGCGACCCGCTCAACGGCTCTGCCGTGAGCAGCACGATCGCTGCGACGACGACGATCGCGAAACGCCAGAACGTACGCGACTTGTGGACCCACACTCCGACGGCTCCGAGCGCTGTGCCCGACGCCTGTGAGCCGGCGCCGCTGATCCCGCGGGAGAACAGCGCCCGGGTGGCCTGTGCGGACGCCGTGCCCGAGAAGACCCAGCCGACGATCGCGAGCACGAGACCGAGGACGAAGGCGGCGCGCACCGCGTTGAGGAGGAACACCGTGAGGATCGAGAAGAACGCCTGCTGCGCGATGGCGAAGGTCGTGCCGGTGAGGGTGAGCTCGAGCTGGTTCTGGCCGATGGCCAGCCCGAGGCGCAGGAGCACCGCACCGATGATGATCGACACCCCGACCGCGATCACCATCCGGGCGCGCCGCCGCGAGACGAGCACGGCGATGACGAACAGCAGCAAGGTGGCGTAGATGGCCCACTGCGCGATGGGCTGACCGATGGCGTAGGCGACCCGAGCCTGCCGCAGCTGTGGCGAGGTGAGGAGCACGACCTCGCGATCGGCTGCGGGGGGCACGGGGATGTTGGCGGCGAAGGTGAGGCCACGGTCGACGAGCCGCTGCTTGACGAGCTCGATGATGTCGCCGGTGTCGAGCACGACCTGATCACCCTGGATGGTGACCGCACCGGTCGGATCCGACGACAGCGCCTTCACCAGTGCCTGCTGCGCCTTGCGGTTGATGCCCTCCCAGATCCCGCTGAACTGGTCGCTGTCGAGAATGTTCGTGACCTGGGTCGCGACGAAGTTGTTGACGCCGCTGGCGATCGGGCCGGCGAGGGGCTGCAGCCGCGGGGTGTCGGTGAGCAGGTTCGACACGCGGTTCTGCGCATCGAGCTGCTTGACCAGTGCGGCGGTGATCGTGTTTCCGACGGCGAGGCGCACGGTCGGGTCTTGCGAGAGCGGAGCCACGGTCGCGACGTAGCGCTCGGTGTCGATGAGGGTCTTCTGGGCCCAGAACGCCGAGAGGGTGATGGGGAACAGGATCGCCGCGATCACGAGAAGAACCCAGGCGGTGAGTCCTCGCCCGTCGAACCGCCGCTTCGGTGCGGTCGTCGCCTCGAGCTCCGCGATCCGTGCCTGTAGCGCCGCAACATCCTCTGTCGCCATGGTGCATCCCCTCCCGAGGTCGGCACGACCCTAGAGGAGCGGATCCTCCGACGGAGGATCTATCGGCGCGTAGGACGCGGGCGCGACGGAGGAGGGATCGACGGCGTAGGACTGCGCCGGGTCACGGCGGTCGGCGGTCAGTGCCCACCAGGCACCCACCACCGCGAGGGCGATCATCCACAGCGAGATCAGCGGCGCGCGTCCGTCGGGTGGCGAGGTGAAGGCGGCGCCGGTGAGACCCACGACGATCGCGACGTTGACGCCGACGTCGTAGAGCGAGAAGACCCGGCCGCGCCGGTCGTCGTCGACGTCCTCCTGCACGACCGTGTCGGAGCAGACCTTCACCGCCTGGCCGGCGAAGCCGATGAAGAGCCCCTCGACGACCAGCCCGGCCAGGGTCGCGGTCGCGACCCCGATCGCACCGATGACGACACCGACGACGAGAGCGAGCGCCGACCAGCGCACGGCACCGAAGTAGCGCGACGCCCTCGGCGTGCTGACCGCGCCGAGGAACGCCCCGAGCCCGGCACCGGCGGTGGTGACGGTGAGCGCACCGATGGCGGCCTCGGCGTCGTCGGGATGCAGGGCGCCTCGTACCTGGATGACGGCCAGGGCCACGGCGATGCCGAACACCACCCGGTGCACCATCACCAGGCCGATCGCCCGTGCGGCCGGACGCCGCTGCGATAGGTGTCGCACACCCTCGACCATCCCGGCGACGACGTTGCGCACCGTCTCGGCCTCGGTGTCGTCGTCGGGTCCGAGCTCGGTCGGACGCAGGCGGGTCGCGACGAGGGAGGCCAGGACGTACGCCGCGACGGCACAGAGCAGCACGATCACAGACCCCGCATCACCCCCGCCGGCCGCCTTGCGGATCGCGACGCCGCCCAGACCGCCGACGACCGAGGCGACGGTGCCAGCGGTCGGGGCCAACGCGTTGCCGGTGACGAGATAGCGGTCGGCGACGACATGCGGAAGGCCCGCGGACAACGACGCGAGGATGAAGCGGTTGACCCCCAGCACCACGAGCACCGAGATCGCGAGCACGAGGTCACCGCTGCCGCTGCCGACCACCACCGCGAGCGCCACGACGAGCAGGGCACGCAGCAGGTTGGCGCGCACCAGGATCGTGCGGCGCCACCAGCGGTCGATGAGCACACCGGCGAACGGTCCGACGACGGAGTAGGGCAGCAGCAGGATCGCGAAGGCGACGGCGACCTTGGCCGCCGTGGGCTGGCGCTCGGGGGAGAACAGCACGAACGTCGCGAGCGACGCCTGCAGCAGCCCGTCGCCGAGCTGCCCGGTGAGCCGCGACCCGAGCAGCAGCCGGAACCCGCGAACGCCGAGGATCTCTCGCAGACCCACCCCTGTCCCAGCCACGACCGGACCGTACCGGTACGCACCCGCCTGCAGACCGTCGCCACTCGACGGATCCACCCTGAGGGATGATCACGGCAGTTCAGCTGCGCTTCCTGTTGCGGGATCGCGATCTTGGTCGAGGTTCGAGTCCGTGCCTGCCGCACACGACGAAGGCCGGAGCCCCGCGGGGATCCGGCCTTCGCTGCGTCGTACGCAGAAGGTGGTGGTGCGAGGTCAGCGCTCGATCTCGCCGGCGATGAACGCCTCGACAGCGCGCTTGGCGTCGTCGTCGGAGTACTGCACGGGCGGGCTCTTCATGAAGTACGACGAGGCGCTGAGGATCGGGCCGCCGATGCCGCGGTCTTGGGCGATCTTCGCGGCCCGCAGCGCGTCGATGATGATGCCGGCGGAGTTCGGGGAGTCCCACACCTCGAGCTTGTACTCGAGCGAGAGCGGGACGTCGCCGAAGTTGCGGCCCTCGAGGCGCACGAACGCCCACTTGCGGTCATCGAGCCACGCGACGTAGTCCGACGGGCCGATGTGGACGTTGCGCGGGGAGATCTCGTCGCGCAGCTGCGAGGTGACCGACTGCGTCTTGGAGATCTTCTTGGACTCGAGGCGCGTGCGCTCGAGCATGTTCATGAAGTCCATGTTGCCGCCGACGTTGAGCTGGTAGGTCCGGTCGACGGTGACGCCGCGGTCCTCGAACAGCTTCGCGAGCACGCGGTGCGTGATGGTCGCGCCGACCTGCGACTTGATGTCGTCGCCGACGATCGCGACACCAGCGTCGGTGAACTTCTGCGCCCACTCCGGCGTGCCGGCGATGAAGACGGGAAGCGCGTTGACGAAGGCGACCTTGGCGTCGATGGCGCACTGCGCGTAGAAGCGAGCAGCGGCCTCCGAACCCACGGGGAGATAGCAGATGAGGACGTCGACCTGGGCCTCGCGAAGCGCGGCAACCACGTCGACCGGGGTCTCGTCGGACTCCGAGATCATCTCGCGGTAGTACTTCCCGAGACCGTCGAGGGTGTGACCGCGCTGCACGGTGACGCCGCTCGGCGGCACGTCGCAGATCTTGATCGTGTTGTTCTCGCTGGCGCCGATGGCGTCAGCGAGGTCGAGGCCGACCTTCTTGCCGTCGACGTCGAACGCAGCGACGAACTCGATGTCGCGGATGTGGTAGTCGCCGAACTTGACGTGCATGAGGCCGGGGACGGCCTGTGACTCGTCAGCGTTGTTGTAGTACTCGACGCCCTGGACCAGCGACGCGGCGCAGTTGCCGACGCCGACGATGGCTACTCGTACCGAACCCATGGGATTCCTCTCTCAAACACCGTGGGCGGACGGCAGGATGCCGGCCCCGGACGTGGTGGTCACCGGGCGCCCCGACGGGGCTCCGGAGCTCTGGTGGATCGTGCGGGTGGTGCTGCTCGTGCTGGCAGGTGCGTCGCGCTCGCTCGCGATGAGCTCGTCGAGCCAGCGGACCTCGCGCTCGACGCTCTCGAGCCCGTGCTGCTGCAGCTCGAGGGTGTAGCTGTCGAGCCGCTCGCGGGTGCGCGAGAGCGATGAGCGCAGCGCGTCGAGTCTCTCCTCGAGCCGTGACCGGCGCCCCTCGAGGATCCGCATCCGGACCGAGGCCTCGGTGCGACCGAAGAAGGCGAGACGTACGCCGAAGCGCTCGTCTTCCCAGGTGTCGGGACCAGCCTCGCCGATGAGGGCCTGGAAGTGCTCCTTGCCCTCGGCGGTGAGGCGGTAGACGATCCGGGCGCGCTTGCCCGACATGGCCGAAGGAGCCGCGCCGGGCTCACCGTCCTCGACGAGCCAGCCGCGGGCGACGAGCTCCTTGAGGCAGGGGTAGAGCGAGCCGTAGGAGATGGCGTGGAAGGTGCCGAGCACGCCGGAGAGCCGCTTGCGCAGCTCATAGCCGTGCATCGGCGACTCCTGGAGCAGGCCGAGGATGGCGAGCTCGAGCAGCTCGGTGCGCTTGCTCGCGCGCGGTGCCATGCTCACTCCCCTCACTCGGTCCCGGTGGATCACGGGTAGTCCTGCGCTCGGCGCCGATGTATCGACCCGATATAGCGGTGACACTATGCCCCCGGTGAACGCAGAGCAAACGCAACCCGCCGCCATCCCCCGCGCAGACCGCTGACCTGCACCGGGACCTGTTCGAGCCGGTGACCGTGCTGGCGCGCCTGCAGCTGAGCGGGTTCCTTCAGGTGCCTGTGCGCCAGCACGGCGGGTCCGGTTCGCCGAGGCGCGAGGCAGGGCTGGCCCGTACGCTCGACGGCGTGCCCGCACCTCGCCGCTCCAGCCACCGCGCGTCGCGGATCCGCGGGCCGAGACCGGCGGAGCCGTCGCACGCGCCGCTCCCCGAGGCGGAGGACGTCGCCGACCCGGCGCGACCGCGCTCGGTGGTCGACCACGGCCTCACCCGCCGCGCGGTGCTCGAGCGCATCGCGGCTGGTGACGCGTTCGCGCGTGAGGAGCACTGCGACGCCGATCCGTATCTCATCCGTGCTGCCAAGCACCACGGAGAGGCGACCGAGCGGCCCTGCCCGCTGTGCCGGGTCAGGCACGACCTGGTGCACGTGACCTACGTCTTCGGCGACGAGCTCGGTCCCTTTTCCGGCCGGATCAAGTCCTCGCCGGAGCTGCCGGTGATGGCCTACGAGCACGGGTCGTTCCGCGTCTACGTCGTCGAGGTGTGCGCCGAGTGCGGCTGGAACCACCTCACGATGTCCTACGTGCTCGGCGACGGCGTGCCGCGCCGTCCGCTGCGCAAGCCCGCCGACCTCCTCGACTGACGGCGCTGTCGGCGAACGGCGCTGTCGACGCGGCGCGAGCACGCGCACATCGGCTCCCGGAGACGGCAGTCACATCCCGCGCCGCGGTTGAGATCGCCGAGGGTGGGGCATGAGATGAGGGCCACAACGCACGGATTCTCAGGTGGCGCAGGAAACCTGGGACTGTCGTCGTACGTCGCACCACTGATCGAGGTGTCCGCCTGGACCCTCGGCGCTGCACTGCTGCCGCTCAGCGGCGAGATGCCCGGAGGATGACCGCGTGAGGATCGACTACCCCCGTAGAGGACGCACGGGTGTGCGCCACTGGCTGCCCTCCTGGCGTCAGCTGCTCTCCCTCGCGGTGCTCGGCGTCGTCTCGCTCGTCGGCATCTTCTTCATCCTCGTCGCACGCACCGACGTGCCCGCGCCCAACGACGTCGCCACTGCGCAGACCACGATCGTCTACTGGAACGACGGCAGGACCGAGCTCGGTCGCCTCGGCGATGCCAACCGCATCAGCGTCCCGCTCGAGCAGGTGCCGCTCCTCACCCAGCACGCGGTGCTCGCTGCGGAGGACCGCGAGTTCTACGACGAGGGTGGCTTCTCGCCCAAGGGCGTCGGTCGCGCGATCTGGAACAACGTCTCCGGCGGTGACCTGCAGGGCGGGTCGACCATCACCCAGCAGTACGCCAAGAACGCGTTCCTCACCCAGGAGCGCACGCTGAGCCGCAAGTTCAACGAGCTCATCCTCGCGGTGAAGCTCGACACGAGCGTGTCGAAGGACGAGATCCTCGGCGACTACCTCAACACGATCTACTTCGGCCGCGGTGCCTACGGCATCCAGACCGCGTCGCAGCAGTACTTCGGCGTACCCGTCGAGAAGCTCACGCTCGGACAGTCGGCCGCGCTCGCCTCGATCATCCGGTCGCCCGGCGGCTACAACCCCGACACCCACCTCGACAAGCTCAAGGGCCGCTGGACCTACGTGCTCGACGGCATGGTCGAGAAGGGCTGGATCACACCGGCCGAGCGGGCCGCAGCGAAGTTCCCCGCGTTCGCGCCGAAGAAGCCGGTCAACCGATACGCGGGCACCAACGGCTATCTCCTCGATGCAGTCCGCAATGCGTTGCTGCAGAAGGGGATCAGCGAGGACGACATCGGCAGCGGCGGTCTCCGCGTCATCTCGACGTTCGACCAGAAGGCACAGCAGTCAGCCGTCGACGCGATCAAGAACGAGGGCCCGGTCAAGGGCGCGAAGGGATTGCGCATCGGTCTCGCGGCCGTGCGCCCCGGCACCGGCGAAGTCATCGCGATGTACGGCGGACCGGACTTCCTCACCAACTCGATCAACAACGCGACGCAGGCGCTCGGTCAGGCCGGCTCGACGTTCAAGCCCTTCGCCCTCGCGGCCGGCATCGAGAAGGGCATCAGCCTCGACTCGATGTGGAACGGCAACAACGGCGTCTCCATCGATGGCTACAAGGTGACCAACTACGGCGACGAGTCGCTCGGTCAGATCTCGCTGCTCAAGGGCACCGAGAAGTCGGTCAACTCCGTCTACGTCGCCCTGTCGAAGGAGGTCGGCTACGACACCGTGGTCGACTCCGCGATCCGGGCCGGCATCCCGGCCGACACCCCGGCGCTCACCCCGGTCGTGCGCACGGTCGCGCTCGGTGTCTCCTCGCCGCACGTGATCGACCTCGCCGATGCCTACGCGACGTTCGCCGCGCGCGGTCAGCAGGTCAACCCGACCGTGCTCAAGGAGGTGCGCGGCGGCAACGGCGGGATCCTGTTCGCCCTCGACCCGACGCCGAAGCAGGCCTATTCGGTCGACACCGCCGACACCGTCAACTACGCCCTGCGCAAGGTCGTCACTGACGGCACCGGAAAGACGGCGCTGAGCCTGGGCCGCCCGGCCGCGGGAAAGACCGGCACCACCAACGACAACAAGTCGGCGCTCTTCGCCGGCTACACCCCTGACCTGGCGGCCGCGGTCATGCTCGTCAAGGACGGCCCCGACGGTCTGCCCATGACGTTGTCCGGTGTCGGCGGCCTCTCGACCGTCACCGGAGGGTCGTTCCCCGCACGGATCTGGACGGCGTTCATGAAGGGCGCGCTCAAAGGATCGCCGGTCCAGCAGTTCGTCGAGCCGAGCAACCTCCCGACCGCGTCACCGAGCCCGAGCCTGTCGCCGACGGTCAGCCCGACGCCCACCCCGAGCGTGGCTCCCACGGTCTCGCCCTCGAGCTCGCCGACCCCGACGCCCAGCGACACCCCGACACCCACGGCGACGCCCACGCCGAGCGACACCCCGACCCCGACGGTCAGTGCGAGCGTCGCCGCGTCCCCCTAGCCGGACCGGCACAGCCGCGCCCTGAGGCCCCGAGTAACAGGCCGAATGGTCGCTCACGACATCCGCTCAACGACCGTTCGGCCTGTGACTCGCGGGCCGGGGGAACCGTGCGCGGGGTGCCGTGCGTCGTACGGCACGATGACCTCCATGTCCGAGAACGACGTCGTGCTGCCCGCCGACAGCGACCCCGTCGTCTATGCCGTCACCGAGCGGATCGGCGGGCCCTCGGGCGGGCACCGTGGTCGCTTCGTCGGCTTCTGGACGCCGCTGCGGGTGCTCGTGCTGCTGGCGACGCTGGCGTTCGTGCTCGGCTATCTCCTCAAGATGCCGTGCCACGCGGAGGGCTTTGGCGGTGACGCCCGCTATACGAAGCTCTGCTACTCCGACATCCCCTACCTCTATGAGCTGCGCGGCTTCGCCGACGGCTGGCTGCCGTACTTCCAGACCGGCGGCGGCCAGGGTCCGGCGCTGGAGTATCCGGTGCTCACCGGCGCGTTCATGCAGATCGCGTCGATGCTGACCGGGCACACCGGTTCGGCGTCGGACCGCTCGCTGCTGTTCTTCGACTGGAACGCCCTGCTGCTCTTCGGGTGCCTGCTCGCCACGGTGGTCGCCACCGCGCTCACCGTGCGTCGACGCCCGTGGGACGCCGCGATGGTGGCGCTCGCACCTGGCGTGATCCTCGGCTCGCTCATCAACTGGGACCTCCTCGCGGTCGCGCTGACAGCCGGCTCGATGCTCGCGTGGTCGCGCTCCAAGCTCGGCTGGAGCGGCGTGCTGCTCGGCCTGGCGATCGCCGCGAAGTTCTACCCGGTGCTGCTGCTGGGTCCCCTCCTGATCCTGTGCCTGCGCAGCGGTCGTCTGCGCGCGTTCGCGATCACGACCGGTGCGGTGGTGGGTGCATGGCTGCTGGTCAACGTGCCGGTCTACCTCGGCAACCACGCGGGGTGGTCGGAGTTCTACACGTTCTCCTCCACGCGCGGCGCCGACTGGGGCTCGATCTGGTACGTCCTGCAGGTCGCCGACAGGCCGATCCCCGCCGCCTCGCTCAACGTGGTCGCGACCGGTCTGCTGCTCGTCCTCTGCATCGGGATCGCGCTGCTCGCGCTGACGGCCGAGCAGCGACCGCGCTATGCGCAGCTCGCGTTCCTCGTCGTCGCGGCATTCTGCGTCACCAACAAGGTCTATTCACCGCAGTACGTCCTGTGGCTGATCCCGCTCGCCGCGATGGCCCGGCCGCGCTGGCGCGACTTCCTCATCTGGCAGACCGGCGAGGTCATCTACTTCGCCGCGATCTGGTGGTTCCTCCAGCAGTACGGCAACGACAACAAGGGCCTCCCCGAGGGCTGGTACGTCGCGGCGGTGCTCGTCCACGTGGCGGCCACGGCGTACTTCGCCGGGATGGTCGTGCGCGACATCCTGCGCCCCTGGCACGACCCCGTACGCAGTGACGGCGACCCGGAGAACACCGACGACCCGGGCGGCGGCGTGCTCGACGGAGCACCCGACCGGTTCGCCCTGCGCTGGCCACGACGCGTCGAGGACGGCTACGAGCACGGTGACGGCCACCTACGAGGCGAAGGCCCCGATCAGCCGCCCTACGACAACGCCCCCCTCGAGCCCGCCCCCACCGCCTGACCCCGGCTGCTCAGACTGATCGTGTGGTCGTTTCCCTGGCCGGGTGACAGCCACACGATCAGTCTGAGCGGAGCGGTCGGACCGTGCGCTCCCGGTGGCGCGCGGATCAACCGGTCGGGCGTACGGCGACCGAGGAGCCGGCCGGGCCGAGGTCGACGGGCGGGTCGGTCTCGACGATGAGGCGACCCGAGTTGTCGGCCGCGACACCGTCGGTGGGCAGTCGCTCGAGGCGCACGGTGGGCGCGCCGGTGGTGAAGAAGCGCGTGACCACACCAGGCGTCGTCGACGGCGCCCAGGCACCGCCGGACAGCGTCCACGCGTCGGTGGTGAGCGCGGTGGCCGTGCCGGGGTTGGTCGTGGCGTGCAGGCGTCCGTCAGGGCTCCACCAGAGGCCGAGGAGAAAACCCGGGTCTGTGACCTCCGGGATGTCGGGGATGCGGGTGCGCTTGAGGGTGGCGAGGTCGATGAGCTCGGCATGGGCGTTGCTGCACCCGACGGCGAGGACCCCGGCGTCCGGGCTCACGGAGACCGCGCGCAGCGAGCCGCAGACCGGGACGCGAGTGCCGACCGTGTCGGAGGGGGACCGTGAGACGTACAGCTGACTGTCCCCCGTGACCCTGCCGATGGCGGTCGCGGTCGCGAAGACCGCACCGCCCGGGCCGACCCGCCACGGCGTCGACGCTCCGTCGAGGCTGTCGTTGATCGTGATCACGCTTGCCGGTGAGGCCGCCGACCCGAGCGTGTCGGGCATCCAGAGCCGTAGAGCGCCGTCGGCGCCGACGAAGGCCCTGCCCGGAGTGAGCGCCTGGCCGCGCAGCCGCAGCGGAGCCACCGGGCTGAGCGTGCTGCCGTCGGCCGAGACCGTGACAGTGGAGAGCAGCTGCGTGGTGAACGGGGGCTGACCTTCTCCCCACACCAGGGTCCGGTGGTCGGGGCCGTACCAGCCGAGGACCGTCACGGGGCCGCTGCCGGGCGGGGTACGCACGGTGCGGTCGGTGCCGTTGATCCGCAGCTGGATCCGGGTGGCGCCGGAGGGCTGGGCGTTGGCGTCGAAGTTCGTGTAGGCGATCCAGGGCAGCGCGGCGGGCCAGGCGGTCGCCGTCGGGGGGTTCACCGGAGGCGGGAGGGTCTGGTTGCTGCTGATGCCGCGGACGAGCACGCCGACACCGAGGGCGACGACGACTGTGGCGGCGACGGCGAGCGTGGTGTCGAGCAGCCTGCGGCGCCGGATGGCCGAGGCGCGGTCGCGCACTCCGTCGAGGTCGACGATGGTCGGCGCGGCTTCGGCGTTGCGGCGCAGCGACGCGCGGATCGCGTCGTCGAGATCGTGGGTCATGACATCGCTCCTGACACGTCGGTGCCGGCCAGCTGCTCGCGCAGGGTCGTGATGCCGCGCGAGGCGTGGGCGCGTACGGCGGAGGCGCTGATCCCGAGGATCTCGGCGATCTGGGCGTCGGACTGGTCGTCGTAGAACCGCAGCGCGAGGATCGCGCGCTGGCGGTGGGGGAGGGTGGCGAGCTGGCGCCACACGGCGTCGTCACCGGCGGAGGTGTCGCTCGAGTCTCCCTGTGCTGCACGGGGTTCCGGCACAGCATCCGTGGGGCGTTCGGCGTAGGACCGGCGCCTGCGCCAGGAGAGGAACTGACGCGTCACGCTGGTCTTGACGTAGGCCTCGGGTGAGGTCGTCGCGGCGACCTTGTCCCAGCGGCGGTAGAGGTGCGTCAGCACCTCCTGCACGAGGTCCTCGGCGAGGTGGCGGTCACCGGTGAGGACGTAGGCGTGACGCAGCAGCGCCGACCCGCGGGCGGCCACGAACGCGTCGAACGACGGCTGCGACGAGCTCACGCACCCACCTCCCCCGACCGACCGGCACCTGCACCGACCTCTGCCACCTAGACGCGCCGACCCGTCGGATCTGCTGCGTCGGGCGCTCGAGGGTCATTCCAGCGTGCGGGGCGCGCGCGACGCGAGGCGACACGACCGGTGAGGGCAGGGACTACCCGTCGGTGTCAGTCGAGGCCGAGCACCCTGTCGGGGTGCACGGTCGTCATGCGTACGTCGACGTCGACCTCGTCGCCGACCGCAGGCAGCAGCACTCCGGACGGGATGCGGACGAGCGACACCTGCATGTGTGGCGGCTCGGCGAACCAGCGCGGCGCCCCGCCGATGTGGAAAGGCGACAGCGCCCGGCCCGCGGCATCGAGCACACCGGTGCCGGCGGCGACGGCGCGCTGACGCAGGGACGACGCGGGTGAGGGCGCCTCGAGTGCGACGCCGTGCGCGGTGCCCCCGCCGACCACGACGACGGCGCCCGCTCGCCCGGCCCGGCGCTGGCGGTAGCCGCTCGCCTCGCCCTTGGCGACCTCGTGGACCGCGAGCACCGTGCCGCGGGTCTGCAGCGCGCTGCGGTCACCGAGCCACAGGCGGGTGCCGATGCGGGAGTAGAGCGGGATCCCAGGCAGCGCAGCCCGCAGGGCGCGGAGCTCGGCGTCGTCGAGGTGGCTGACCCAGAGCGCTGCCGCGGAGGTGAGCTCGGTGACCGCGTCGTCGTCCCCGCGCTGGGTGAGCCGGGTGGTGAGGTCGGCGGCGGCACGCACCCAGCCGAGCGCCCACGCGTGCGCCTCGATCACGCGCCCGGTCGCACCGGCGGGGGGCGCCGGCGCGACGCCGGCGTCGTGCCAGCGGGCGCCGGGCACGGCGCGGTGGTCGGTGTGCGGCTGCTCCAGGGGGAGGTGCAGCGCGAGCCCCTCGAGGCGTACTCGTCCGGTGGTGAGCGCCTCGACGGCGGTGTCGTCGGCGAGGAGGTCGACGAGCTCGGTGTCGGTGAGGCCGAAGCGTCCCATCGAGGTGAGCGCCTCGAGCACCACGCGCACCGGGCCAGGGCCGGCGGCCAGCGCGTCCCACCCGCTGCGCGAGGAGATCGTGCGGATGATCCGGTCGTCGTAGGCCGAGTGCGCGAGCTCGACCCATGCCCGCGCCGCGACGGCGTCGCGGGCGTCGAACGGCGTGAGCACGAGGATGTCCCCGTCGTAGGCCGCTGCCACCTCGGCCACCTCGAACACGGTGCCGACGGCGAGGCGAGTGAGCCCGAGCCGCGCCGCCTCGGCAGCGAGCCGCACGTTGCCCACGCCGTAGCCGTTGCCCTTCGCGACCGGCACGAGATCCCCGAGGTGCACGTGCGCCCGCGCATCCTGGGAGTCGGCATGAGTACGCGACCCGATCGCCGCGCGCACCGCATCACGAACCTGCTCCGTGTGCGCACGCCACCGTGAGCCGTCGACGTACAGCGAGAACGTCATGCCCCCAACCTAGAGGGCAGGGGTCAGCGGCGGCTGAGGTAGGCGTCGACGGCTCGGGCCATGAGGGGGCGCAGGCGCAGGTCCCACTCGCCGAGGTATTCCTGGGCGTAGCCGCCGGTGCCGAGCTTGAACTGGATGAGCCCGAAGAGGTGGTCGTCGGGGTCGAGGGTGTCGCTGATGCCGCGCATGTCGTAGAGGTCGCACCCGCCCTCGAGCGAGTCGCGGATCATCGCCCACTGGATCGCGTTCGACGGGCGTACGTCGCGACCCGCGTTGGACGAGGCGCCGTAGGAATACCACGAGTGGGTGCCGACGCGGACGAGCGTGGTCGCGGCGAGCACCCGGCCCTCGTGCTTGGCCAGATAGAGCGTGATGCGGCCGGGATCCTCGGTCTCCATCGCCCGCCACATGCGCTGGAAGTACGCCAGGCCTCGCGCCGTGAAGCCATCGCGCTCGGCGGTCTCGACGTAGACCTCGTGGAACGCGGGCAGGTCGTCATAGCCGCCGTGCACGACCTCGACGCCGGCCTTCTCGGCCTTCTTGATGTTGCGGCGCCAGAGCTGGTTGAACCCGCTCAACAGGTCGGCCTCGCTGCGGCCGGTCAAGGGCACCTGGAAGACATAGCGCGGCTGCACGTCGCCGAACCCTGCGCCCGTGTCGGCCTTCTGGGTCCACCCGAGCTCGCACAGCCGCTCGCCCACCGCCAGCGCCTCGGGCCACGACTCGTCGGGCTCGACGTCGCGCAGGCGCATCGCGGTGCCCTCGGCGATCGCCGCCTTGAGGGTGTCGGAGTGCCACCGGCGGACGCCGACCAACGGGCCCATCTTGACCGCGAACGCCCCGATGGCGCGCAGGTGCAGCACCATCGGGTCGAGCCAGTCGGCGAGGTCGCGACCTGGGCCGGACGCGTCTCCCGCGCCGGTCCAGTCGATGTCGGGACCCTCGGGGAGATAGGCGAGGAAGCGCTTGACCCGGGGCACCTGGCGCAGCAGCACGAGGCCGGCGCCGACGAGCACATCACCGTCGAACCACCCGAGCGAGGCGTGCGACCACTCGGCCTTGGCTCCCGCCCAGCTCGGCACCTGGAGGAACGAGATCGCCGAGTCGTGCGACCGCGCCCGGACATGGGCGAGGTGCTCGTCGGGGGTGATCCGACGGACGACGAGAGGCGAGGACGGCACGATCCCCGAGCCTACGTCGCTCGCGGCTCCCCTCGCGCCCGGCCACCGGCCCGGAGCACAGCCGAGACCGGAGCCACCCGGGTCTCAGGCGAGGTCAGCGGGTCAGAGGGTGACGTCGACGACCACGGGGGCGTGGTCGCTCGGGGGCGGGGTGCCCTTCTTGCCGGGCTTTCGGGCTTCGCGGTCGACGTAGGAGTCGGTGACCGCGGCGGCGAAGGCCGGGGAGGCGTAGACGAGGTCGATGCGCATGCCGGAGTTCTTGGGGAACGCCAGCTGGCGGTAGTCCCAGAAGGTGAAGGGCTTGTCGTGCTTCAGCGCCCGCGGGACCACCTCGACGAGGCCGACGTCCTCGAGCGCGGTCAACGCCGCGCGCTCGGGCGCGGTCACGTGGGTGCTCTTCTCGAACAGTGCGATGTCCCACACGTCGGCATCGGTCGGCGCGACGTTGAAGTCGCCGAGGATCACCAGCGGCTCGGGTCGGGCGAGCTCGGTGACGGCGGTGTCGCGCAGCGCAGCAAGCCACTCGAGCTTGTAGGCGTAGTGCGGGTCGTCGATCGTGCGCCCGTTGGGGACATAGAGCGACCACACTCGTACGCCGCCGCACGTCGCCGCGATCGCACGTGGCTCGACGACGCCCTCCCACGCCGGCTGCCCCGGCAGGTCGAAGGCCGGGTCCTCGATCCCGACGCGCGAGAGGATCGCGACGCCGTTCCAGCGGCCGTCGCCACGGGCCGCGACGGCATAGCCGGCCGCCTCGACCTCGGCGTAGGGGAACTGCTCGGTCGCCACCTTGAGCTCCTGCAGGCACAGCACATCGGGCTCCACCGTCGTGAGGAACGCGACGAGCCGCTCCGTGCGGGTGACGACGTTGTTGACGTTCCAGGTTGCGATGCGCACCCCGCGATCCTCGCACCCACCGCTGACGCGTCGACGTCGCAGTGCGTAAAGGCCGTGCCACCGCCCAGGCGCCCGGCTCAGGCGGTTGCGACCGTGCGGGCCATCCGCCCGACGGCCTCGGTGAGCGTCGCACGGCTCGCGGCCAGGTTGATGCGTACGTGCCCCTCGCCGCCGAGGCCGAACGGCAGCCCGGAGTTGAGGCCGACGCGTCCGCGCTCGAGGAACGCCGCCGCCGGGTCGTCGCCGAGGCCGAGGCGTGTGCAGTCGAGCCACGCGAGATAGGTCGCCTCGGGCCGGTGGAACCCGACCTCGGGAAGGTGCTCGTCGAGCAGGGCACCGAGGTGGTCGATGTTGCTCGCGATGTTGGCGTTGACCGCGTCGATCCACGCGCTGCCGCCGCGCCAGGCCGCGATGTGCGACTGGACACCGAGGAAGCTCGTGCCGTACTTCACCGACATCGGGATTCGCTCGAGCAGGTGCGACGACTCTGGTCCGGCGAGGATCACGCCGGCCTTGAGCCCCGCGAGGTTGAACGCCTTCGACGCCGACGTCACGACGAGCCCGTTGTCGGCGAGGGAGAGGTAGGGCGTGAACTTCGACCCCTCGGGCACGAGCAGCCCGTGGATCTCATCGACCACCACGGCGACGCCGAACTCGGCCGCGAGCTGCGCGACCGCGTCGAGCTCGTCGGCGTTGTGCACGGTGCCGGTCGGGTTGTGCGGGCTGCAGAGCAGCATCGCGGTGACGGAGGTGTCGTCCATCGCGTTGGCGATCGCCTGGATGTCGAGGCGGAAGTTCTCGTCGAGCGCCACGGGCACGACGCGACGACCGGTGGCGGCGGTGAAGTCCAGCAGCGGCGGATAGACCGGCGACGGCACGATGACCCCGTCGCCCGGCTTCGTGACGAGCTCGAGCGCTTCGCGCACTCCGACGAGCACGTCAGCGACGACGCACGTGGCCGCGACGTCGACCTCCCACTGCCACCGGCTGCGCGCGACGTGCGCGAACCCCTCCGCGTAGGAGGTGTCGAGCGGCGGATAGCCGACGTCGCCGCGCAGCATCGCGTCGGTCACGGCGGCGACGATCGCGGGCGCCGGGAGCGCATCCATCTCCGCGACCCACAGCGGCAGGACGTCGGCGTCATACATCGACCACTTGATCGACGTCCGGGTGCTGAGCTCGTCGAGGGAGAGCACCTCGAACGGCTCCGTCATCGGTCCCCACGCATCCGTCACGTGCGCATCCTGGCACTCCCCGCCGCGGTCCCCGTTGCTGCCCGCCTCAGCGTCGTGTCTCGCCCCGCACCGACTCCGGGAGGGCGGGCGTGGGCGCTTGACTCGCGAATACATACTCGGTATAGATACGCAGTATGGCGATCCGGCACGGCCTCCTGGCCCTCCTCGACGAGGGGCCGGCGTACGGCTACCAGCTCAAGGCCTCGTTCGAGGAGCGCACCGGCGGCACCTGGCCGCTCAACATCGGGCAGGTCTACACGACCCTCGCCCGGGCCGAGCGCGACGGCCTCGTCGCCCAGCTCGAGGCCGACGACGAGGGTCGCGTGGTCTACGAGATCACCGACTCCGGCCGCCGCGAGGTCGCGCGCTGGTTCGCCGAGCCGGTACGCCGCGAGGTCGCCCCACGCGACGAGCTCACGATCAAGCTCGCCGTCGCCGTGACCGCTCCGGGGGTCGACGTACGCGCCCTCGTGCAGACCCAGCGCGCCGAGACCATGCGCACCCTGCAGGCGCTGACCCGGCTCAAGATCGACGCCGACCCGCCGCTCGACGGCTCGTCGGACACCGCCTGGCACCTCGTGCTGGAGCGGCTCATCTTCGACGCGGAGGCCGAGGCCCGATGGCTCGATCACGTCGAGTCCCGGCTGCTGCGCGCCAAGGCAGCGGCCGAGACACCCGATCAGAACGACCCCGGTCGCGGTCCCGCGCCCGGTCGCACGCCTCGCGCGGAACAGGGGACTGCACGATGACCGCACCGGTGCTCGAGCTGATCGACGTGACACGGATCCACGGCCGCGGCGCCACCGCGGTACACGCCCTGCGAGGCATCTCGCTCATGGTCTGCGCCGGCGAGCTCGTCGCCGTGATGGGTCCGAGCGGCTCGGGCAAGTCGACCCTGCTCAACGCCGCGGGCGGCCTCGACACGGTGACCACGGGCCAGGTGCTCGTCGAGGGTCAGGATCTCGCAGCGCTGTCTCGGTCGGACCTCGCCGGAGTTCGCCGCCGCTCCGCCGGCTACGTCTTCCAGGACCTCAACCTGATCCCGACGCTGACCGCCGCCGAGAACGTCTCGCTCCCCCTCGAGCTCGACGGCCGTCGTCGCACGAGGTCCCACGCCCTCTCCGCGCTCGAGGAGGTCGGGGTCGCCGACCTCGCCGACCGCTATCCCGACGAGATGTCCGGCGGTCAGCAGCAGCGCGTCGCCATCGCGCGGGCACTGGTCGGCGAGCGGCGGCTCGTGCTGGCCGACGAGCCGACCGGCGCCCTCGACAGCGAGACCGGCGAGGCGGTGCTCACACTCCTGCGCCGTCGCGTCGACCAGGGCTGCGCCGGCGTGCTCGTCACGCACGAGGCCCGGCACGCCGCGTGGGCCGATCGCGTCGTCTACCTGCGCGACGGCCAGATCGTGGACGCGACGTCGTACGCCGTCGTCCCCGACAGCCTCGAGACCGCCCGATGACCGCAGTGCTCGAACGCGCGGAGCCGATGAGCCCGCACCCGCCGCCGCCGGTGCCGTCGAGGTTCGCGCGCTGGATCGGCGGTTGGCGAGTCGCCCTGCGCCTGGCCCGCCGAGACGCCTGGCGCGGCAAGGCCCGAGCCCTCCTGGTGATCCTCATCATCGCGCTGCCGGTCGCAGCGGTGTCGGGCGTCGACATCTACACCCGAGCGACCGTCGCGGCGCATGCGGCAGTCTTCGAGCCTGCCCACGCGCTGGGATCCACGGCCGATGCCCTCGTCTACGTGGGCGCGGGGGGTGCCGTCCGGCAGAGCCCCGACGGTCGGACCCAGGACAGCGGCGGTGCTGGGCCGGCGCCCTCGGCGTCGACCATCGCGGCGGCCCTGCCGGCCGGATCACGACTGGTGTCGTTGGGCGCGGAGCGGGGCGTCGTCGTCGAGTCGGGTCAGTGGGGCGTGGGCGGCACCCTGCGCATCCAGGACGTCGTCGACCCGATCGTGGCGGGTCTGTGGGTCGTGAAGGGCGGGCGCCTTCCCGCGACCACGGGCGAGATCGCGCTCGAGCCCTCCGAAGCCCGCCGCGTCCACGTCGCGATCGGAGACACAGTCGTGGTCTCGACGACCGGCGCCGGCTCCCAGTCGCGCTCGCTCATCGTCGTGGGCACCGCTGTCCCCGTGGGCAACTCTGCCGTCGGTGTCACGCTCCCCGGTGCCGTACCGGCAGACACGCCTCTGGCTGCGAACGGTTGGGTCGCAGCAACATCCCGTGACCTCACCTGGTCCGACGTGCGCGCCCTCAACCGCATAGGTGCCGCCGTGACCAGCCGGACCGTGCTGGCGAACCCGCCAGCGTTCTGTGCGGCCGACGCACTCTGCCTGGACGACGGACCCGTGCCGGGTGGGTCCGGCTACGTCGAGCCTCCTACCCAGATCCAGCTCGACGAGGCCGCCCGCGTCGCTGCTGAGGCGGGCGTGATCGTGGTGCTCGTCGTCCTCCAGATCGCGCTGCTCGCCGGCCCGGCTTTCGCCGTGCAGCTGCGTCGTCGGCAGCGCGAGCTCGGGCTCGTCGGCGCGAGCGGTGGAGACGCGGCGTCGCTGCGCAGGACCGTCCTGGCTTCGGGCGTCGTCCTCGGTCTGATCGGCGCGGGGGTCGGTGTGGCGATCGGATGGACCGTGGTGTGGGCGTTGGGCGGGCAGTTCGCCTGGGCACCGTTCGCCGACGCCGAACACGTCAGCTTCGGCATCCCGCCGCTTCCGCCCGAGACTCTCGCGATCTTCCTCGTCGGTGTGATCGCGGCACTCTCCGCAGCTCTCGTGCCCGCGCTCGCGGCCGGCCGCGGCGACGTCATCGACACGCTGCGCGGACGCCGACCGCTTCCCCCGGTACGCCGCGCAGCGCCGCTGCTCGGACTCCTGATGGGCGGCATCGGGCTCGCGATCATGGTCTACGGCACGACCAAACGAGACGCCGTCGTCCTCGGGGTGGGTGTCGTGGTCGGCCAGCTCGGCGTGGTCATGCTGATGCCCGCCGTCGTGGCCTGGTCCAGCCGCGGCGCTCGGCGGCTGTCGCTCGCCCCGCGCATGGCCGTGCGCGATGCAGGCCGCCACCGCATGCGTACGACGGCAGCCGCGTGCGCGATCGCAGCAGCAGCCGCCGGCTCGGTGGCCGCATCAAGCTGGTCGCAGTCGGTGTCCCTCGACCACACGTCAGCCGATGTCACCTTCGTGGATGGCCGCATCGTGCTCATGATCCAGAACGAGTACGACGCCGCCGGAGCGCCCGTGAGCATGTCAGCGACCCACATCGCCGAGTTCACACACAGCATCGCGACGTCATCGCCGGTCGCCCGATCCGCGGTGCTCAGCACCTTGATCCCCGTGACCTACAGCGGTCAGCTCACAGGCCAACTGAACTGCGCCACTGCGGCAACGGCCGGCAGCACCGCAAAGCCCATTGACCCTTGCCAGGGTCGCGGTATCGGCAGCTGGGTCGGTCCGGTCGCCCTGATCGACGATCCGGCCCAGGTCGGCGTCGTGCTCGGTCCGCTCGCGCCGCTCGCCGAGGCTCAGCGGGTCCTCGATGCGGGCGGGGCCGTCGTCACGCAGCCGGGCTCGGTCAAGGACGGCTTCGTGACGCTGAGATCGGAGACCTTCGACACCGACGGCAATCCCGTGCGTGACGGCGTCCGCACGCTCCGGGTGCCCGCGTACGAGGTGCTTCAGGGCGCAGTGCCGGCCCCCGTCCTCGTCGGGCCGGCGGTGCTCCATGCTGGTTCCCCGCTCGCGGGAGTCGCTCGCACCGCGGACTCGATCGTGGTCGTTGATCCCGTTGAACAGGACTCGCCCGACGCCCCCGCCGCGGCCGACCGCATTCAACTGGGGCTGCTCAAGGCAGGACTTCCAGCCACTGTCAGCATCAGGCCAAGCTCGAGCCAGGACATCGGACCGATCGTGGCGACTGTCGGTGCTGTGGTGACCGCTCTGCTTGCCCTGCTGGCCGGGCTCATGGTCACCGGGCTCGCGCTTGCCGACGGGCGGGCCGACATGCAGACGCTCGCTGCCGTCGGCGGCCCGCCGCGGCTGCGGCGTCGGATCGCTGCGTCGTCCGCGGCGTATGTCACCGTGCTCGGGTGCGTCACCGGGGCGGTGTCCGGCCTGGTCGCGGCTCGCGTCCTGGTGCCGCTGTTCGTCCGGTCGACCGGCGACCTGTTCCGGGTGCCCTGGCCGATGATCGCCTTCGTCGTGCTCGCCGTACCCGTCCTGACTGCGGCTGTGGCCTCCGCGACGACCCGCTCCACGGTCGAGCTGACCCGACGTACCGGCGACTGACCCCGCCGCGACCGGTGCCCCGGGCGGGTGTCCCCAGGGCTCTGACCTGGGGTTTGGGGTCCTGGGGTCCTGGCCGGTAACCTAGGCGGACGCTCTCGGCCGTCGTCCGTGCCTCACCTGAGGTCCGGTGGCCAGGATCGTGACGCTCAAACCCTCCTGCCACGGAAAGACCGTGGCCGTTCTAGTCCAGAGGAGGTGGGTACGCATGCGTCATTACGAGGTCATGGTGATCCTCGACCCCGATCTCGAGGAGCGCACCGTTGCTCCCAGCCTGGAGACGTTCCTCAACGTCGTGAAGGCTGACGGCGGGACCGTCGACAAGGTAGACATCTGGGGCCGTCGACGCCTCTCCTTCGAGATCAACAAGAAGGCCGAGGGCATCTACGCCGTCCTCGACCTCACCTGCAACCCGTCCGCGGTTCAGGAGCTCGACCGCCAGCTCAACCTCAACGAGGCAGTGCTGCGCACCAAGGTCATGCGTCCGGAAGCCCACTGACCCGTCGAGACCTCGGTCTCGGCGGTTCGGCCTGTCCACAGCTGGGCGGGGCGTCCACAGTCCGCGCCTGACTCCCTAGCCGGAGTCAGTGCGCACACGTAAGGTCCGGCACACCACGTCGTACCCACACACCTTTCACTCGAGGCGGTAAGCACCCATGGCCCAGGGCGACATCAACGTCACCATCGTCGGGAACATCACCAACGATCCCGAGCTGCGGTTCACGCCCAGCGGCGCAGCGGTCGCGAGCTTCACGGTCGCGTCCAACTCGCGCTTCCTGGACAAGACCACCAACGAGTGGAAGGACGGCGAGCCCGTCTTCATGCGTTGCAGCGTGTGGCGGCAATATGCCGAGAACGTCGCCGAGTCGCTCACACGGGGCACCCGCGTGATCGTCACCGGTCGTCTCAAGCAGCGCTCCTACGACACCCGCGAGGGTGAGAAGCGCACGGTGATGGAGCTCGAGGTCGACGACGTCGGCCCCGCGCTGCGCACCGCGACGGCGAAGGTCACCAAGGTGGCCCGCGCCGGCGGCGGCGGGTTCGGTGGCGACGGTGGTGGCTTCGGTGGGACTCCCTCCGGCGGTGGCGGCGCACCCGACTCCGACCCGTGGGCCAGCCAGTCCGGCGGCGGTGCACCCGCGGCCGGTGGTGGCGGCGCGTGGGGCGGCGGTGGCGGCGCGTCGTATGACGAGCCCCCGTTCTAGGACCTTCTGCAGCTCCCTGCGATCACACCGTGATCGTTCGATCCATGCCCGACCCCATCCCGGCGGTCAACGCCGGGCTCCCACCTAAGGAGCACCACGATGGCTAAGCCTGCTCTTCGCAAGCCGAAGAAGAAGGTCTGCGTCTTCTGCAAGGAGAAGATCGCGAGCGTCGACTACAAGGACACCGGCCTGCTGCGGAAGTACATCTCCGACCGCGGCAAGATCCGGGCCCGTCGCGTGAGCGGCAACTGCACCCAGCACCAGCGTGATGTCGCGACTGCGGTCAAGAACTCGCGCGAGATGGCGCTGCTGCCCTACACCTCAACCGCCCGCTGACGAAGGAGGCGACTTAACCATGAAGCTCATCCTGACTCAGGACGTGAACGGTCTCGGCGCCCCCGGCGATGTGGTCGAGGTCAAGGACGGATACGGCCGCAACTACCTGCTCCCCCGTGGTCTCGCGACCGCGTGGACCAAGGGCGGAGAGAAGCAGGTCGCCCAGATCAAGCGTGCCCGCGAGGTGCGTGAGGTGCGCGACGTCGAGTCGGCCACCGCGATCAAGAACTCGCTCGAGGGTCTCAAGGTCACGCTCGCTGCACGCAGCGGCGAGACCGGCCGTCTCTTCGGCGCTGTCACCGTCACCGACGTCGTCGAGGCCATCACGGCCGCCGGCGGGCCGGCCGTCGACAAGCGCAAGGTGACCATCGTGAGCCCGATCAAGACCACGGGCTCGCACAAGATCGAGGTGCGCGTGCACCCCGAGGCTCTCGCCTCGATGTCTGTCGACGTCGTCAGCTCCTGACCCGTCAGCGCCCCTGAGGCGCACCAGCACGGCCTGTGGGCCGCCACCCCGCACGGGGAGGCGGCCCACAGCCACGTACACCCCTGGATCGGGGTCAGAGCTGGGACTGGAGGTGGGTGATGAGGGCGGGGGTTGCGGCCTCGACCATGTCGAAGACGGTCTCGTAGTCGCTCAGCTCGCCGTAGTAGGGATCGGGTACGTCGAGGTCGGCGACGTCGGGCGCGACCCCCTCGAGCGCGGGGTCGAAGGAGCGCAGCAGGCGTACGTCGGCGTCGGGAGCGAGGCGCCGCAGGTCGTCGTAGTGTCCTCGGTCCATCGCGAGGAGCAGGTCGGGCGCGGTGTCCGGGTCGTCGAACCAGTCGCCGGTGATCTGGCGTACTCGGTGCGCCGAGCCGTCGTAGCCGTGACCGCGGAGCACGGCGAGCGCGCGCCGGTCGGCGCCGTCACCGACGTGCCAGCCGCCGATGCCGGCGGAGTCGACCGTGACCGCGTGACCGAGCCCGGCGCGCTCGACGGCGTCGCGGAGCATCACCTCGCACATCGGCGAGCGGCAGATGTTGCCGCTGCACACGACCGTCACGCGCAGGGTGCTCATGGGCTCATCCTCATGCACCCGATTCTGCCGGGTGGCTCGGGCGCAGCCAGGTGTCGCCGCGCGCCCGCCACCCGAGCAGCGCGGCACGCACGACCATGAACCAGGTGAGCGCCCACCAGAGCCCGACCACACCGAGGTCGAGACGCAGCACCCACCACGCGGCCGGGAGGAAGGCCACGAGCATGACCGTGCCCGCGATCGCCAGCCAGCGACCGTCACCGGCGCCGATGAGCACCCCGTCGAGCACGAACACCGGAGTGGTCAGCGGCTGCTGCAGCGCACCGATGAGCAGCGACGCGGCGATGAGGTCGCGCACGACCGGGTCACCGGAGAAGACCCGCGGCAACCACGGAACCGCAAGCAGCAGAACGACTCCCAGCACCACGCCGAGCCCGGCACCGAGGCGTACGAGTCGCGCGGTCACCCGACGCGCACCTGCCGGGTCGTCGGCGCCGAGGTAGCGACCGAGCAGCGACATTCCGGCGATCGCGAGCGCGTCGGCCGCGAGCGCCAGCACGATCCACACCTGGAAGCTCACGTGATACGCCGCGAGGTCGGCGTCGCTCATCCGCGCCGCGACGGCAGCGGCGACGAGGTAGACGGCGCGAAGCGCCACCGTGCGCCAGAACAGCGGCGTCCCGGTGCGAATGGCGGCCAGCACGCCGATGCCCGACGGGCGCAGCGGCACCCCGTGACGTCGCGCGACGCGCACGACGACGAGCGTGTAGGCGATCGCCTGCACCCACTCGGCCACCACGGTCGCGACCGCCGACCCGGCGATCCCCCAGGCGAGCTCGAGCACGAGCGTGATCGCGATGACGGCGTTGACCGTGACGGCGAGCAACGTGACGAGCAGGGTCGTGCGGGTGTCCTGCAGCCCGCGCAGCACGCCGATCCCCGCCATCGCGACGAGCGCCGCGGGGAAGCCGAGCGCCACGACGCGCAGGTAGGTGACGGCGTACGGCGAGACGACGTCGGAGGCACCGAACAACTGCACCAACGGCTGCGCGAACGCCGCGATCAGGACTCCGATGACCACCCCGAGCAGGAGCCCGAGGCCCATGCCCTCGACGCCTTCGCTGACTGCGGCGTCCCACCGGCCCTCGCCGAGGCGGCGCGCGACCGAGCTCGTCGTGGCGTAGGCGAGGAAGACGCACAGGCCGACCGCGAGGCTGCCGATGGTCGCGCCGGCGCCGAGGCCGGCGAGCTGCGCGGTGCCCAGGGTGCCCACGATCGCGGCGTCGACGAGGAAGTAGAGCGGCTGGGCGACGAGCGCCCCGAGGGCGGGCACGGCCAGGCGCAGGATCTCGCGCAGCGACCCGTCCGGCGCCGCCGTGAGCCGGTCCGGCGCGGCTGCGGTCGCGGCTGGCGGTGGGTCCTTGGCCGGCCCAGGAGCGTCGGTGCCGGTGTCGTCCACCCGGGCATTCTCGTCGGTCGCCCACCCGTGCCGACCAGCGCCCGGTGCTCGCGATCACGACGAGGTCCGCGTCGCAGCGAGGCCCGCTGTGTAACCGCTGTCACGGGGGTTGCACGCGGTCGGCCGATGTGCCTGCGACCAGATGTGTTCACCAGGCGGACACCCGCGAGATGTTTCTTCCCTCCCCAGGCTGGGGAGAGCGTCAGTGCAGGTCAGAGGCTTGCGGGACCAAGATCGAGAAGGTTATCCCCGGGTTGTCCACAGTCTTGTCACCCGACTTCTCGGCGGTTTCCCCACGTCATCCCCAGGTCTGTCCACAGGCCACGTTGAGTCCGGGCGCAGACCCCCCTACGTTCGCGCGTGCAGTGTCGGACCTGGGGCGTAGACCTAGGGTGCGGAGCTGCTCGAGCCCCGCCAGGCGGAGCGTCGGAACGCATGTCGAGGAGGGTCCCACCTGTGAGTGTCGTCGAGCTCAACCCCCGCGACGACCGTGGTGCCCCCGACCGCACCCCGCCCCAGGACATCGCTGCCGAGCAGTCCGTGATCGGCGCGATGCTGCTGAGCAAGGACGCCATCGCCGACGTCGTGGAGACCCTGCGCGAGGGCGACTTCTACCGCCCCGCGCACGCCCTCATCTTCGCCTCGGTCCTTGATCTCTACGGCCGCGGTGAGCCGGCCGACGCGATCACCGTGTCGGGCGAGCTGGCCAAGATCGGCGAGCTCGGTCGCGTGGGGGGTGCGCCGTATCTCCACACGCTCGTGGCGTCGGTGCCCACGGCGGCCAACGCCGGCTACTACGCCCAGATCGTCCAGGAGCGCGCCGTGCTGCGCCGCCTCGTCGAGGCCGGCACCCGCATCGTGCAGATGGGCTATGCCGGGGAGGGCGACGTCGACATGATCGTCGACCGGGCCCAGGCCGCGGTCTATGACGTGACCGACCGGCGCACGAGCGAGGACTACCTGCCTCTCTCCGAGATCATGCCCGGCACCCTCGAGGAGATCGACGCGATCGCGTCGCGCGGCGGCGTGCTGGCCGGCGTGCCCACCGGCTTCGCCGATCTCGACAGCGTCACCAACGGCATGCACGGCGGCCAGATGATCGTGGTCGCGGCTCGGCCTGCGATCGGCAAGTCCACGCTCGGGCTCGACCTCGCCCGGTCGGCCTCGATCAAGCACGGGCTCACCAGCGCCATCTTCAGCCTGGAGATGAGCCGCAACGAGATCGCGATGCGGCTGCTCTCGGCCGAGGCGCAGATCGCGCTCAACCACCTGCGCAGCGGCACGATGTCCGACGCCGACTGGCAGAAGCTCGCGCGCAAGATGAGCGCGGTGTCTGAGGCACCGCTGTTCATCGACGACAGCCCCAACATGACGATGATGGAGATCCGCGCGAAGTGCCGGCGCCTCAAGCAGCGCCACGATCTCCGCCTCGTCGTCATCGACTACCTCCAGCTGATGAGCTCGGGCAAGAAGGTCGAGAGCCGCCAGCAGGAGGTCTCGGAGTTCTCGCGCTCGCTCAAGCTCCTGGCGAAGGAGCTCGACGTCCCCGTCGTCGCGATCAGCCAGCTCAACCGTGGCGCCGAGCAGCGCACCGACAAGCGTCCCCAGATGAGCGACCTGCGCGAGTCGGGTTCTATCGAACAAGATGCCGACATGGTCATCCTGCTGCACCGTGAGGACGCCTACGAGCGCGAGTCGCCGCGAGCGGGCGAGGCCGACTTCATCCTCGCCAAGCACCGCAACGGCCCGACCGGCAACTTCACCGTGGCGTTCCAGGGTCACTACAGCCGCTTTGTCGACATGGCCCAGGCTTAGGACGGACGCAGGGCGGCTCCCGCGTCGGAGCCGTTCGTGCTCGCTGGATGTGGACTCGCTCGCAGCCGAGCCGCAAGACTGCGGTCGCACGTGGGTGCACATCGACGAGGAGGCTGTCGTGGCTCGCGACCATGAGCTGACGCTGCGCTTCCTCGCGGCGCCCACCGATGCGGGCTACTCCGGCAGCGTCGATGGCGGTCGCGTGCTCGAGTGGATCGACAAGGCGGCGTACGCACTGGCGGCGAGCTGGTCCGGTCGCTACTGCGTGACGGCGTACGTCGGGCACATCCGCTTCACCCGACCGGTCGCGACGGGTCACCTCGTCGAGGTCACCGTGCGGCTCGTCTACACCGGGCGCAGCAGCATGCACATCGAGACCGTCGTGCGCTCCGGTCCGCCGACGGGTGCCGACCTCGTCGAGACGACGAAGTGCCTCGTCATCTTCGTCGCGGTCGATGAGTCAGGGCGCTCGGTCGAGGTGCCGAAGTGGGTGCCCGACAGCGACGACGGCCGTCGCGCCGAGGCCCTCGCCGTACGCCGGATCTCTCTGCGCGCCGACATCGAGGCTTCGATGGCCGCGCAGCACTACACCGACGCAGGCACTGCGCCGAGCGTCGTGCTGCGGTTCCTCGCTGCGCCCACCGACGTCAACTGGGGCGGCAAGGTGCACGGCGGCATCGTCATGCGGTGGATCGACGAGGCGGCGCACGTGCTCGCGACGCAGTGGACCGGCGACGCCCGCAACGTGGCTGTCTACGCCGGCGGCGTGCGCTTCTACCGCCCGCTGCACATCGGGCACCTCGTCGAGGTCGAGGCGCGACTCGTGCACACCGGCACGACGAGCATGCACATCAGCGTCCACGTACGCTCCGGTGATCCCGCGACCGCGACCCTCGAGCTCACGACGCACTGCCTCATCGTCTTCGTGTCGCTGCAGCCAGACGGCAGCGCCGCCGCCGTACGCACCTGGGTGCCGGTCTCGGCCGAGGACGTCGAGCTCGAGGCGCACGCCCGAGCCCTCATCGACCTGCGCAGCGCCGTCGAGTCCGTCCCCGACCGCGTGCTCTGACCCCCGCGCTCAGACTGATCGTGTGGTCGTCACTGCAGGCGAGAAACAGCCACACGATCAGTCTGAGCAGTGGGGTGTGCGGTGCGCTCGAGGTCTTCGCCGACGTCGATGCGGTTGCCGTCGGGGTCGGCGAAGACGAACGTGCGCATGCCGTAGTCGGCATCGCGGATCGCCTTCACGATGCGCACTCCGTGCTGCTCGAGCCGGGCGTAGAGCGCATCGGCGTCGTCGACCATGAGGTGCGCGACGTTGGCGGTGCTGCCCTTGTGCCCGGGCACGAGCGAGAGGTGCAGCTCGGCGGCGTCCTTGACGAGGATGACGAAACCCACCGGGTCGCCATTCTCGAAATCCTTCTCGAAGCCGAACACGTCGCGATAGAACGCGACCGACCCTTCGATGTCGGTGTCGAACACCATCGGTGCGATACGTCCCAACGTGAACGGCGCACCAGCCGAGGCGGGCGAGATGTCATCCGACGTGGTGGTGGTCGCGGGGCTCTCGTGGATCGGGTCGTGTGACATGGCTGCTCTCCGTCGTACCGGTCGGAGCTCGTGACCTGGGGCGGTGCCCAGCCGACACGAGACGACCAAGGTGGGCGGAGCAGTGTCCGCGAACAGCAAAGGCTAACCGCACCACGACCGCCACGGCCACCCCACCGCTGACCTGGGTGTTGTGGGGGCTTCACGCGGTGGGAAACACCCACAACACCCAGGTCAGCGATGGGGGACCTGGCCGGGCTCGGACCCGTAGCGCGCGATGGCTCCACGAGTTGGTGCTCCAGTTGCCAGCGGCCGCACAACGCTCGTCCCACAGGGCGTGATCGCTGAGCCGTTCGCCCGTGTCGGGCGCGGGGGCTACTTGGTGGGCTTGGTGGTGATCTTGGCTAGCTGGGCGAGGGCGCTGAGGGTGCTCTTGCCGGCGCTGGTCTCGAGGCCCGGGTTGGTGAGCACGGCGAGCCATTCCTTGCCGTTGGTCCAGACGCAGTAGCCGTTCGCGGTGCCGCTGGCCGTGACCTGCATGCACCAGGTCTTGCCGCCGACGGGCGAGGCGTATTCCGTCGCCGTGCCGAGCACCACGGTGCCGCCGGGCAGCAGGCGCTGGCTCATCGAGGCGAGCAGCTCGTTGGCGGCCTCGTGGTTGGTGAGGGTCTTGACGGCCTCGTCGCGTGAGTCGACCGGGATGTCGCTGGCGAGGTAGGACGTCGTGGCCGTGCGGGAGCCATAGCTGCCGCCCCAGGCCCACGTGGCGCCCTGTGACTTGAAGTCTCGTGCGGCACCGGTGAAGCCGGCGTCAGCCTTCGCGACGCGCTTCTGGCCGGCGAGGGTCGCGGGAGCGGCGTGGCTCAGGACGTCGGGCTGCTCGGCCGCGAGCCCCTGGGCGCGCGCTGCGAGATAGCGCGGCACGGCGACGACGCAGAACGCCGCGACGACGGCGAGGCCCAGCACCAGCACTACGATCGTGCGACCCCAGTGGCGGGTCTCGTGCGGGGTGCCGGCGTGACCGACGGCAGAGAAGTCCATCGTGGGGCTCGCGGAGAAACCCCCGCGCATGTTGCCCGAAGGCCCCGTGGCACCGAAGCCGGACGTGCCACCGCCGGCGATGAATCCGCCCGGCTGGACCCCGGTGTGCGGCGTCGTCGGGAGCGAGTCGTCGACCCAGGTCGAGGCGAGGTTGGAGGTTGCCACCGGACGAGGGGCAGGGGCGGTGCCGCCGCCGGGGCGCGAGCGGTCGACGGGGATGACCTCGGGCTCGTACGTCGTCACCAGCGGGGGCGGCGGCGTCGCCGCCGTGGTGCCGGGGCCGCGGTGGTCGGTCGGCACGAGGCTGGGGACGGGCGCGCTGACCTCGACGGTGACGAGGCTCGGCGTCACGACCGGCGCGAGCACGACCGGCGCGAGCACGACGGGCGCGGGCGCCGGCGTGGCGATTGGGGCGAGGGAGGGCGTGACGGACGCAACGATGGTCGGAGTCGCGGCGACGACGGCCGGGGCGGACCCTGCCATCGCCATCTCACGCGGGGCAGGTCGCGTCTCGATCGTCCACTGACCGCCGTCCCACCACCGCACGGCGGCAGGGTCTGTCGGGTCGGCGTACCACCCGGCCTGTGGACTCACAGGCACCCCCTTCCGCGCATCGTGACCAGAGCTCGTGGGACGACGTCCCCGTGATTCCCCCTTCAGTCCTCGGCCCCCGCTTGAGAAAACTGAAGACGGATACCTGATTGGACGTACGTGACGGGGGCCACGGGGACCTCTGTCCCAGTCCCGATGGTCCGTTCGGCCCCCCGGACCGTCCGTGTGGTGGGTGGCGCAGCACGCAGCGGGGTGATGACTGCGCGCGGCGGGGGCCGGCCGACTACGACGTACGACGGACGGCGACGAGGGTGACGTCGTCGCGGGACCACTCCGGCGCCTGTTCCCGGAGGTCGGCGAGGAGCCGGCTGACGAGCTCTCGAGGCGTTCGGGTCCCGGACTCCTCGACCCGTCGGGCGAGCTCGTCGTCGCCCACCTCGCGGCCGGGGTCGCGTGCCTCGACGAGGCCGTCGGACCAGGCCAGCAGCACGTCGCCGACGAGCAGCGGTGCTCGCCGCGTCTCCCACGACCCGCCGAGCCCCGAGACGAGCGGCCCGGTCGGTGCCAGGGGCACCCGGTCCGACGTACGTCCATCCGGCAGGAGCCAGCCGGCCGGGTGCCCTGCGTTGGCCCACGACAGGGTCTCGGCGAGTGGGTCGAGCACGACGACGAGGGCGGTCGCGAAGCGGCCGTCGACCGCGCCGTCAAAGGAGGTCGCGGCCCGCTCGAGGGCGGTGCCGACGTCGAAGCCGGACCGCAGTGCCACCGACATCACCCAGCGCAGGCGCATCGACACGATCCCGGCCAGGGCGCCGTGGCCCGAGACGTCGACCAGGACGAGCCCGGTGCGCTCGCCGTCGAGGGCGACGACCCCCCACCAGTCGCCGGCGAGCACGCCCTCGGCCGGATGCAGGCGGCCGTGGATCTCGAGCCGCGCGGCGACCGGGTCGGGGTCGGTGTCGAGCTCGCGGCGGATCGCGGAGACGACCGGCCCCTCGAGCGCGAGGCTGCCCTCGGCCGCGCGGGCGGAGTCAGCCTCGGTCACGAGCGCTCGTCGCATGGCCTCGGCGTCGCGGCCCGCGGCCCGCAGCTCGGGCGGTCCGCTCGACACGATGACACGGTCGCGGTGCCCCGCGCGACCGACGTCGCGCAGCTGATGACGCAAGTCGTCGAGCGGGGTGAGGACCCACGCGCGCACCAGGACGTAGGCCGACAGCAGCAGCGCGACGATCACCGAGCCGGCGACGGCGAGCGCGACGGCCAGCCGGCGCGCGACCCCGGCCAGCCCGTCGATCGCGGTGTCGCGGCCGGCCGGCGCGGCGTTCTGCACGGCCTTCGTCGCAGTGTCCACATCGACCCAGGCAGCGTGCACGAGGAGCCCGACGACGACGAGCGCGACGACACCTGCCAGAGCCATCAGTGCCATGCGCAGGCGCAGGCTGATGCCCCCCGTGCGCTCGGCGCCGATGCGGCTCACTCGTGCTCCACGAGCGTCACGCTAACGACCCCGGTCGCCCGGCGGGCGGTGCCGCGCGTCGTGGGTAGGGTCGTCGCCATGTCCGGCACCTCCCCGCGCCTGCGCGACACTCTCGACCGGCTGCCGGCCTACGTCGCCGGTAAGCAGCCCACGGGTCGGGCCGACCTCACGCCCTACAAGCTGTCGAGCAACGAGAACCCGTATCCGCCGCTGCCCGGTGTGATCGAGGAGATCACCGCGGCCGCGAGCACCACCAACCGCTATCCCGACCCCGCCGCGACCGCTCTCGTCGCCGCGCTCGCGGAGCGGCACGACGTGCCTATCGAGCACATCGCGCTGGGCACCGGATCGGTCGGTCTGCTGCAGCAGGTCGTGCAGATCACGGCGGGCCCGGGCGATGAGGTGCTCTTCGCGTGGCGGTCGTTCGAGGCCTACCCGATCATGACCACCATCTCCGGCGCGGCCCCGGTCCAGGTGCCATTGCGCGACGACGAGAGCCACGACCTCGATGCGATGGCCGACGCCATCACCGAGCGCACCCGGCTGATCTTCGTGTGCACGCCCAACAACCCCACCGGCACCGTCGTCACGCAGGCCGACCTCGACCGCTTCCTCGATCGGGTGCCTGACGACGTGCTCGTCGTCGTGGACGAGGCCTACGTCGAGTTCGTCCGCGACGGTGCCGCCGTGCGCGGTCTCGACACCTACCGCGACCGACCCAACGTCGCTGTCCTGCGTACGTTCTCCAAGGCTTACGGTCTCGCCGGGCTCCGGGTCGGGTTCGCCATCGCGCACCCGCCGGTCGCGAAGGGTCTTCGTCAGACCGCAGTGCCTTTCGGTGTCTCGACCGTCGCGCAGGCCGCGGCGATCGCGTCGTTGCGTGCGGAGAGTGCGCTCCTCGAGCGGGTCGACGCTCTCGTCGCGGAGCGCGACCGGGTCGAGGCGAGGATGGCAGCGCAGGGCTGGGCCCTCCCGGCGAGCCAGGCCAACTTCGTGTGGCTGCGGCTCGGCGACCGCCACGACGAGTTCGTCTCCGCGCTCGAGGCGGTCAGTCTCGCGGTCCGCCCCTATGGCCGCGAGGGTGTGCGCATCACGATCGGCGAGACGGAGGCCAACGAGCGTTTCCTCTCGGTCGCGGCGCGCTTCGCCCCCACCTCCTGACCGCGGCTCGTCGCCGGACTTCCTTGCTCAAGGCGCCTGTATATCTCGCCGCCTCGTAGGCTCTGCGCTGCGCCCCCCACGGGCGTCGGACGGTCCTCACGACCGTTCTCCTCTCCACCCGGGCCCGACCTCGCGCCCGGCACGAAGGACGGGCATGACGATGGGTCTGGACAAGGTCGTCGGGTCAGCTGCTGAAGCCGTCGCCGATATCGCCGAGGGGTCGTCGCTCGCGGTCGGTGGGTTCGGGCTCTGCGGGATCCCGAGCGTGCTGATCGAGGCCCTGCTCGCGACGGGTGTCGGGGGTCTGTCGGTGTCGAGCAACAACTGCGGCGTCGACGACTGGGGTCTGGGCCTGCTGCTCAACGAGAAGCGCATCGTGCGGATGACGTCGTCCTACGTCGGGGAGAACAAGGAGTTCGAGCGGCAGTTCCTCCACGGCGAGCTCGAGGTCGAGCTCATCCCGCAGGGCACCCTCGCCGAGCGGCTCCGCGCCGGTGGTGCGGGGATCCCGGCCTTCTTCACTCCCGCGGGCGTCGGCACGCAGGTCGCTGACGGCGGGATGCCCTGGCGTTACGACGGTTCCGGCGGCATCGCCGTGGCGTCACCACCCAAGGAGACGCGGGAGTTCGACGGCCGCGACTATGTCCTCGAGCGCGGCATCGTCACCGACTTCGCGCTCGTGCGTGCCAGCGTCGGTGACCGCCACGGCAACCTGGTATTCGACAAGAGCACGCGCAACTTCAACCCGCTCGTGGCGACCGCCGGTCGGATCACGATCGCCGAGGTCGAGCAGCTCGTCGAGCCGGGGGAGATCGACCCGCAGACGATCCACACTCCCGGTGTCTTCGTGCAGCGCGTCGTCGCGCTCACTCCGGACCAGGCCGCCGACAAGCGCATCGAGCGCCGTACCGTCTCGAAGGAGTCCTGATCATGGCGCGGTCCCGCGACGAGCTCGCCGCCCGTGTCGCCCTCGAGCTGCGCGACGGTGAGTACGTGAACCTCGGCATCGGTCTGCCTACGCTGGTGCCCAACCACCTGCCCGCCGACGTCACGGTCGTGCTGCAGTCGGAGAACGGCATCCTCGGCACCGGCCCCTACCCGGTCGAGGCAGCTGTCGACGCCGACCTCATCAACGCCGGCAAGGAGACCGTCACCCTGCTCCCGGGCGCGGCGTTCTTCGACTCCGCGCAGTCCTTCGGGATGATCCGCGGCGGTCACATCGACGCGGCGATCCTCGGCGCGATGCAGGTCAGCGCGACCGGTGACATCGCCAACTGGATGATCCCGGGAAAGATGGTGAAGGGCATGGGCGGCGCGATGGATCTCGTGCACGGTGCCAAGCGCGTCATCGTGATGATGGAGCACGTCGCCAAGGACGGCACGCACAAGATCGTCGAGACCTGCACGCTGCCGCTCACCGGCAAGGGCGTGGTCGACCGCATCATCACCGACCTCGCCGTCATCGACATCACCCCCGGCGGTCTCGTGCTGCGCGAGACGGCACTCGGTGTGACTGTCGACGACGTCCGCGCAGCCACCGGCCCGACCCTGGCGCTCGACCCCGCCCTCACCTGAGTCATCAGCACCACCAGGGACTTACGTCGCGGAGCAGCTGGGTTCGCTTGTCCCGCACCAAGGCAGCCGTGGGGCTGGGTCCTCGCCGCACTTGGATCGCGAGCTCGGGCTGTGTCGCGAGCTGCGGATCGCAGTCGGGTGCAAGTTCTAGCGCCGTGGAGTCAAATCCGACCATCGATGCTCTCCACGGTGGTCGCGCCGGTGATGGTGATCGGAGCATCTGTGCACAGAGCAAGGCCCCCGAAAGTGAGGACGGGTCCACCCTGTCGCCTGGGAGCCAGCACCCCGAACAGGCCGTTCGACTTGAGGGGACGTCGGCCAGCTGCTCCGCGCCAAGGACCGTCTCCCAGAACCGGCCCAGCAGCTGCGGCTCGACGGCATCGACGACGAGATTCTCCAGGTACATGAACCCACCGTAAGTCCCTGCAGGCGAGGACATCACGACCTCTGGCACTAGTCGGATGCTCAGGCTTCGCGGAAGCCGAGCCGCGTGTGGCTCGGACCCTTCGCACGCCGGCTTTGTTCCTTCTACGAACGGGAGAGAAGTGCGCACGTGGGCGACGGCAGAAACGCAGCCGCGTTGACCGCGGGCGACAGCATCGTGCAGCGTGACGTCAGCAGGCGGTGGCTTCGGTGACCACGTACCCAGCTCCCGGAAGGTGCATGACGACGACGGATGCGGCGCCGCTGGTGTATCGATCCACGGAGTCTGGGCCGCTCCAGCCGGTCGCGGGCAGAGCGAACGTCGCTGTGCCGGACTTGATGAAGGCCGTGATCGCTGCGTCAGGCGTTCTCGAACCCGTCACACCGGCAGCGATCTCAAGCGCAACAGCGTGACACACGCCGTCGGGTGGCGCTGAGGTCTGCGGGACCGCAGCGGCAGTGGCAGCCGTGGTGATAGCGGTTGCGGTGAGGGCAGGGGCTCCTCGCGTCTCCGGAGCCGAGGGCACGTGGAGCTGGCCGCAGCCACCGAGCAGCAGCATCAGCGGGACACCGAGCGCGGCTACCAGCCGCTTGCGCGTCATGGAGCTCAGACGCCGTGCGAGCGCCAACGGTTCCCGCCGACGTAGCAGCACGGGTGCACCAGCGCCCCGGACAGCGGCCTGGCCCGTCGCCGACGGACGGGCCAGGCCGAGGACTCGTCAGGGGCAAGTGACGTTCGGGTTCCAGTCGGCGAACATGCCGGCAGGGTTGTGCTTCCAGATCCACGCGTGCAGCTCGTAGAAGTCCGGCAGACCGTAGCGGTTGCCCGCGGGCACGAGCTCGAAGGTCTGGCCGAACAGGCGCGGCGCGTGCCGGTGGTGGGCGTTCCAGTCGGCCGCGATCACGACGTACTCCACTGCGACCAGGCGCATGGACCCGTTCGCGCCCGGCTGGTAGATGAGGGCCTCCGGCGTCTGGGCATCGATCGCACCGTCGCCGACCAGCGACCCGTTGACGAAGTGCACGCCCATGCCCCCCGCCGGGTTGTCGATGCAGTCGATGCCGTTGACGTCGTGCAGGTCGATGCTCCACCCGGCAGCGATGGCCACGGAGATGTTGTGGAAGCGTGCGGTGGCCTCGCGCACGTCGCTGATCCCGCTCTCGTGCTCGGATGCGCGTGCGTCGTCACCGTGCGCGGAGGCGCTCTGGGCGCCGGTCAGCAGGGCGCTCATCGCCAGTGCTGCAGCGATGATGACTCTCGTTGTCCTCATGGGTCGTCCTCCGTCGTCCGAGGTGGCTCCGTGCGTCGGGCCGATGGTCGGCCTGACACGTGAAGTCAGTCAGAGCGGCGTGCAGAGGGGATCGGACCGCTGCCCCATGTTGGCTGGCGTGGATCCCTACGTTGTCGGCAAGCCCGCTCGCGCCAGCGCCGCTGTGTGGCTCGGCTCAAGGCAAGTGATCCCGCGCCGAGCACGCTTGATTCGCGGCCCGCTGTCAGCAGGTGGTTGGCGCCCCCTCGAAATGCTGCAGATGTTCATCGACGGGCGACGACGCGGTCGCTGCATCAGGTTGCGGTGACCGGGGTGCAGGTGCAGGCGGCGAGGGGTGCGCAGACACCGCAGCTCGGACCCCACCTCCACGCGAGCCGTGCCAGGACCACGAGCGCACCGCCGCCGGCGAAGACGGCGTAGAGGATGCCGGTCACGATCCCGGCGAGCAGGGAGTACAGCAGCCACAGCACGGCGTCGGACAACAGGACGAGCCAGGCACCGGCCGAGATCCCGGAGACGTCGGCGTTCGTCCAGGCCATGATGCCGGCTGGTGCGACGTACCAGAGGATCGCTGCTCCGAGCAGCAGGTCGATCGGTGTCGTCGTCCAGTGCGCGGCCGCACCGGCGATGACGAGTATCGCCGTCCACACCCAGGTGGTCGCCATGCCGTCGCGTGACGCGTGGTTCCTCGCGAGGATCCAGGTCGTCGCGCCGAGCGATGGAAGGGCGGCGATGCAGGTGAGCAGCACCCACACGTCACCGAGGACGACGGCATAGATCACCCATGCGGTGCACGAGATGAAGGCGTTGCTCGTCGCAGCGAGCGACACGCCCTCGACCGATCCGGTACGCCGGACCCGCAGCCACTGCGGGAGCGCATAGAGCGACGCCAGGACCACCATGGCAGTCCCGAACACGATGCGCAGCACGTCCGTGCTCACGCGTGGTCCCGCATCATCAGTGCTCCGCCTGCGACGGTCCGGTGAGGAGCGTGCCCTCGGCCCCGCCGCGTCGCGCGAGCCACTCGGCGCTCACCACCAGAGCGACACCGACCACGACGACCGCGGCACCGACGAGCAGACCGAGGGTGAGCGACTCGCCGCGGAACCACCAGCCGAGCAGCACGGCGACCACGGGGTTGACGAAGGCGTAGGTCGCGACGAGCGACACGGGTGCGTGCCCGGCGACCCACACGAAGGCTGTGAACGCGAGCAGCGACCCGAAGGTCACGAGGTAGAGCCAGCCCCACCACGACGACGCTGAGGCTGCGGCCATGTCGGACAGGCGCTCCCCGCGCGCTAGCCCGACAACTGTGAGCACCACGCCGCCGGTGAGCATCTCGTAGGTCGTCAGGGTGAGCGGGTCGCGCGGCGTCGGGATCCGCGGCTGCAGGAAGGTCCCCAGCGCCCAGCAGAACGTGCTGCCGAGCATCAGCACCGACCAGAGCATCCGCTGGCCGCCCGTCGCGGAGCCGGCATCGTCGTGGCTGCCCGGGAGCACGAGCAGCGCGATGCCGATCATCCCCACCGTGACGCCCACCCAGGTGACCCACGGCGGACGGTCGCCGGTGGCGGCTCGGAGCAGCACGATCCACAACGGGACGACAGCGACGATGAGTGCGGCGACGCCGGTCGGCACGTACTTCTCCGCGAAGGCCAGCACGCCCATGCCGACGCCGAGCAGCAGCACGCCGATGAGGACCGAGCTCGCGAGCTCGGCCCGCGTGACGGCCAGGACCGACCGGCCACGGCGTGCGACGACGAACACCGCCAGCACGGCGGCTGCCGCGAGGAAGCGGGTGCCGAGCGCCACGAGCGGCGGCATCGTGTCGATGACGAGGGCGATCGCGAGGTAGGTCGAACCCCACACGAGGTAGACGATCGTCATCGCCGACCAGACGGCCGCCGGCGATCCGGACCCCGGTGCCGGGCGCGCGGAGACGTCGGCGTCGGCGGTGATCACTCGGGCATCCTCTCCGGTCCGGTGTCGGTGCTCCAACCGCGGGTGACCGCCCTGTCGGGAATCCGCTGGTCGCGTGGACTCCCCGGTCGGGGGTGGGCAGGGTGTCTATCGGGCGGCGGTGGGTGTATCTGCCTGCCCTGCACCGGGGGTGACGAGTGAGGCAAGCCTGATCGACCGCGCCTGGTCAGAGTGCGTAGCGGTGCTGCGCGGGGGTGAGGGCAGGCTTGGCTGCGCGACACAGTTCACAGCGATCTGTCCGCGAGCACCCCTCAGAAAGGAGCAAAGTGTCCAACGAACGACCGCGTGTTCTCGGCACGACGCTCGCTACACGTCCGCTCTCGAAGGGGTCTGCCTGATGAATGCGCTCGATCTGGCGCGGTGGCAGTTCGGCATCACGACCGTCTATCACTTCCTGTTCGTCCCGCTCACCATCGGTTCTGCCACGCTCGTCGCGATCATGCAGACGGCCTGGTATCGCACCGGTGACGAGAAGTGGCTCAAGGCCACCAAGTTCTTCGGCAAGCTTCTGCTCATCAACTTCGCCATCGGCGTCGTCACGGGCATCGTGCAGGAGTTCCAGTTCGGCATGGCGTGGAGCGACTACTCCCGCTTCGTCGGCGACATCTTCGGTGCGCCGCTCGCGGTGGAGGGCCTCGCGTCGTTCTTCCTCGAGTCGACGTTCCTCGGTCTGTGGATCTTCGGCTGGGACCGCCTGCCGCGCGGGCTGCACCTCGCCACGATCTGGTGCGTCGCTGCGGGCACGATGCTGTCGGCCTACTTCATCCTCGCCGCGAACTCCTTCATGCAGCACCCGGTCGGCTACATCTTCAACCCGGTGACCAAGCGTGCCGAGCTCGTCGACTTCGGCAAGGTCCTCTTCCAGAACACGACCTATACGACGTTCTTCCACGTCATTGCGTCGGCGTTCCTCGTCTCCGGCGTCATGGTCGTCGGCGTCAGCCTCTGGCTGATGATGCGCGACCAGTCGGCCGACGCGATGCGCAAGACGCTCAAGCTCGGCGTGATCGCGACGATCATCGCCGGCATGGCCGTCATGTACACCGGCGACGTGCAGGCCAAGATCATGGTGGCGCAGCAGCCGATGAAGATGGCGGCGGCCGAGGCGGTCTACGAGACCGCGGAGAACGTGCCGTTCAGCCTCGTCACGGTCGGCAGCCTCGATGGCAGCGAGGCCTACTGGGCGATCGACATCCCCGGCCTCACGTCGTTCCTCGCCACCGGAAACTGGACCGGCCCCGACAGCACGGTGCAGGGCATCAACGACCTGCAGGCGCAGTACGAGCAGAAGTTCGGCCCGGGCAACTACGCGCCGTACGTCCCGCTCGTCTTCTGGGCGTTCCGCGCGATGATCGGCCTCGGGTTCCTCGGGATCCTGTTCGCGCTGTTCGCCGCCTGGATCACGCGCAAGGGGCGCACACCCAAGGCACCCGTGGTCAAGCTCGCCGCAGCGGTCGCGTTCCTCTTCCCGCTCATCGGCATCTCCGCAGGATGGATCTTCACCGAGATGGGGCGTCAGCCCTGGATCGTCTTCGGGTTGATGAAGACCTCCGACGGTGTCTCGCCGACACTCACCACCACGCAGGCGCTGATCTCCATCGTCACGTTCACGCTGCTCTATGGCGTGCTCGCGGTGATCGAGTTCGGACTGATCATCCGGGCCGTCAAGATCGGCCCGCCCGAGACCGTGGAGCTCGCCGAACTCGGCGATGCCGACAGCGGTCGTCCCCTCACCTTCTCGTACTGACGGACTCGGAGACCTGACATGTCCTGGGAGACACTCCAGATCATCTGGTTCGTGCTCATCGCCGTTCTCTGGATCGGCTACTTCGTCCTCGAAGGCTTCGACTTCGGCGTCGGCGTGCTGCTGCCCGTCGTGGCCAAGAACGAGGCTGAGCGTCGCACCGTCCTGACCACGCTCGGCCCGGTCTGGGACGGCAACGAGGTGTGGCTGCTCGTCGCAGGTGGTGCCACCTTCGCTGCCTTCCCCGAGTGGTACGCCACGCTGTTCAGCGGCTTCTACATCGCGCTGCTGATCATCCTGTGCGCACTCATCGTGCGCGGCGTCGGCTTCGAGTACCGGAGCAAGCGCAGCTCGTTGGTGTGGCGTCGCAACTGGGACACTGCGATCACGGTGAGCTCGTTCCTGCCGGCCTTGCTGTGGGGTGTGGCCTTCGCCAACATCGCCAAGGGCACGCCGCTCGAGCTCGATGCCAACGGCAACAGCCAGTACATCGGGACGTTCTGGGACCTGCTGAGCCCCTACACGCTGCTCGGTGGCCTGACCACGCTGTTCCTCTTCGTCACCCATGGCGCGGTGTTCCTGGCGCTCAAGACAGACGGTGACATCCGGACCCGCTCGAACAAGATCGCCAGCCAGTCCGGTCTCGTGGCCGCGGTGCTCGCGGTGGCGTTCGGTCTGTGGACCCAGCTGTCCTACAGCCAGAACGCAATCAGCTGGTTGCCGCTGGCCATCGCGGTCCTGTCCTGGGTCGCAGCCCTGGCCGCCAACCGCCTCGGTCGTGAGGGCTTCGCCTTCCTGTTCTCGGCCATCACCCAGGGCAGCGTGGTCATCTTCCTGTTCTGCGCGCTCTACCCCTACGTGATGCCGAGCTCGATCCAGCCGGCGGCCTCGCTGACGATCACCAACGCGTCCAGCACGCAGTACACCCTCACGGTCATGACCTGGGTCGCGGTGTTCCTCACTCCGCTCGTGCTGTGCTACCAGGCCTGGAGCTACTGGGTCTTCCGCAAGCGGCTGCACCCGGACCAGATCGCCGATCCGTCGCACGGCTCGCTGGACCTGCCGCACGAGGTATCGGTCTAACCTGTCGAGGTGTCACGTCCGCTCGACCCCCGGCTGCTGCGTTACGCCCGCGGTGTACGCACGCTGCTGATCGGGTCCATCGCGGTCGCCTCAGGAACTGCTGTGCTCGTCGTCGCCCAGGCTCTCTGCCTG
>JANXWJ010000017.1 GCA_025351185.1 Candidatus Nanopelagicales bacterium | reverse complement strand
CGCGGGCTGGTTGCGCCGCGAGGCGCACCACTCGGTCCGAGAAGCAGCACTCGGCTTCCTCACCGGCGGGCAGCGCGCCGACGCGCAGCGGCACATGCTGCGCACCGCAGCGTCGCTGGGCATCGCCGCAGTTCACGAGATGAACGGTCCCCAGATCGGCGGTATCGACGACGTCCGCTCCTTGCTTGCGGTCGCGGCCGAGAGCGGCGTACCCGAGGTCGTCGTCTACTGGGGGCAGGTCGCCGCGTCCGGGGGGATCGACACTCTGAGTGAGCTCGGCGCCCACGGTGCCGGAGGCGACCTCTTCGTCGACGGCGCCGTCGGGTCGCGCACCGCATGCCTGCGTTCTCCCTATTCCGACTCCGACACCCACGGAGCGCTCTATCTCCACGCCGACGCGATCGCAGACCATCTCCTGCGCTGCTCCGAAGCCGGAGTGCAGGCAGGGTTCCACGTGATCGGCGATGCCGCGATGGACGCCGTCGTGCAAGGGCTTCGGGGCGCTGCGGGCACGGTCGGGGTCGACCGGGTGCGCGCGCTGCACCACCGGCTCGAGCACGCCGAGATGGTGGATGCCGACCAGGTCGCGGTGCTCGCTGACCTCGGTGTCATCGCTTCGGTGCAGCCGGCCTTCGACACCGCATGGGGCGGCGAGCATGCGATGTACGTCGACCGCCTGGGCTCCGACCGTGGTGTGGCGCTCAACCCCTTCGCTGCGCTCCTCGCCGCTGGCGTTCCGCTCGTGCTGGGAAGCGATTCGCCGGTCACACCGCTCGACCCGTGGGCGGGTGTCCGTGGGGCGGTGCACCATCGCACGGCGGCGCACGCCCTCGACATCACTGCGGCGTTCGACGCACACACCCGGGCCGCGCATGCCGCGGTGGGTGACCACGTGTCCGGCAACCTCGTGGTGGGTGCGCCTGCGACATACGCCGTCTGGGCGGCAGACTGCGACAGCAGCGGATGGCCCGACCTCACGACCGGCACGACCCCGACCTGCCTGCGCACCACGGTGCGCGGGACGACCGTGCACGACTCCGGCGTTCTCGAGGAGGTGGCGGCGTGAGCCGCTCCACGACCGAACCGATGCTCGATCTGGATCCCGCGACGATCCGCACGGCGCGTTCGCTGGCCCGCAAGGCCGGCGCGCCCGTCGTGTCGATGGCCAAGCGGCACACCACCGTGTCGGTGGAGCGCGCCGTGCTCCGCCTGGCTGGTCTCGAGGGTGCCGACGTCGAGGGCATCCCGTGGGTCAACCGCCTGGTCGACGTCGTGCGCGAGGACGCTGGTCTGGAGCATGGTGTCTCGTTGCCCGTGTGGGACGCGATGCTCCGCACCGGAGACGACCTGCTGACCGTCGCGCAGAAGGCGGCGGCAGGATCGGTCACCTTCCGCGTTCCCGAAGGCAAGGACGCCACGAAGGCCGCCAAGGCGTCGCGCGCGCAGGTGGCCGCGGGCATCCGTCGCATCGACACCAGTCGCAGGCAGCGCGACAAGCTCATCGCGAAGTACGGTCAGCCGCCCGCGCCGTGGATCTATCTCATCGTCGCCACCGGTGACATCTACGAGGACATGCCCCAGGCGCAAGCAGCCGCGCGCGAGGGTGCCGACGTGATCGCGGTGATCAGGTCGACCGGGCAGTCGTTGCTCGACTACGTCCCCGAAGGCCCGACCCGCGAGGGCTACGCCGGCACCTACGCCACCCAGGCGAACTTCCGCCTGATGCGCGCAGCGCTCGACGAGACGAGCAAGGAGCTCGGGCGCTATGTCCGGCTCACCAACTACGCCTCCGGACTCTGCATGCCCGAGATCGCCTCTCTCGCAGGCCTTGAGCGGCTCGACATGATGCTCAACGACTCGATGTACGGAATCCTGTTCCGCGACATCAACCCGGTGCGCACATTCGTCGACCAGAGGTTCAGCCGTCAGATCCACGCGCGCGCCGGCATCATCATCAACACCGGCGAGGACAACTACCTCACCACCGCCGACGCCGTCGAGGCCGCGCATACCGTCACCGTGAGCCAGCTGCTCAACGAGTACTTCGCGAAGGAAGCGGGCCTGGAGAACTGGCAGCTCGGACTCGGCCACGCCTTCGAGATCAACCCTGACATCCCTGACTCGTTCCGGATGGAGCTCGCCCACGCGATGCTCGCGCGCGCGCTGTTCCCGGATGCACCGCTGAAATGGATGCCTCCGACGAAGCACATGACAGGTGACGTCTTCCGCGGCTATCTGCTCGACGGGTTCTTCAACCTCGCAGGCGCACTGACCGGCCAGGGGATCCTGCTCGTCGGCATGATGACCGAGGCGGTGGTCACGCCCTGGCTGTCGGACCGCGACCTGGCGCTGCAGAACGTCCGCTACGTCTTCAACGCCGCGGGCAACCTGCGGGAGGACTTCCGACCGGCGCGAGACGGCTATATCGCCAACCGGGCGCGTCAGGTGCTCGGTGAGGCAGTCGACCTGCTCGACCGCATCGTGGATGACACCCTGCTCAACGCGATCGCCGACGGGACGTTCGGCCTCATGAAGCGTCCTGCCGACGCAGGGCGCGGGCTCGACGGTGTCGTGAAGAAGTCGTCGGGCTATCTCAACCCGGCGACCGACCTGCTCGAGGAGGGGGCGACCCGATGAGCGCCGCACGAGTCACGTCCACGCCCGCCGTCACCGGACCGCGCGGCGGCAAGGCCGCCAGCCACATCGTGCGTCCCTACGGTGACGCCACCGGTGACGGCATGGTGCAGCTGTCGTTCACCCTCCCGCTCCCGCACGACAAGCGGGCCGAGGGAGCCGCGCAGCTGTTCGCCTCGAAGATGGGCATGGACCCGGCGATGGTCGTGCATGCGAAGGCGATGGGCCCCGACTTCACGTTCTTCGTGGTGTACGGCCCGGTGCACCACCTGGTCGACACTCGCGACGTCGTGATCGTCGAGCGCGACTACCCCCTGCTGCCACCCAAAGAGGTCAACAGCCTGATCAAGAAGACCCTCCACCGTCCGCTCGTCGTCGTCGGCGCCTGCATCGGCACCGACGCGCACACCGTGGGCATCGACGCGATCCTCAACATCAAGGGCTTCGCCGGTGAGAAGGGATTGGAGTACTACACCGAGATCACGGTCGTGAACCTCGGTGCCCAGGTCTCCGTGCCCGACCTCGTCGAGCAGGCGCGGGTGCACCGCGCCGACGCGGTGCTCGTGTCACAGGTCGTGACGCAGCGCGACGCGCACCTGCACAACACCCGGGAGATGAGCGCGGCGTTCCGCGAGGCGTTCCCCGCGGACCGGCGTCCCCTCCTCGTCGTGGGCGGCCCTCGATTCGACGAGCTCGCCACCGCGCAGCTCGGTGTCGACCGGATCTTCGGCCGAGGTACGACCCCCGGCGAGGTGGCGTCCTACCTCGTGTCGGCACTCGTCCCCCCGGCCACGCCGACGAGCACCACGCGCTCCAGCACTGCGCGTTCCACGTCCTCACGGCCCGCGACCTCACGGAAGAAGGCGTCATGACCGGCTCCGCAGCAGATCCCCGCCTCGGCGTGAGCGTGACGCACCGCCGGTATGTGCCCTACTCGCACGCGCACTACGGCGGCAACCTCGTCGATGGCGCCTACGTGCTCGGCATGTTCGGCGACGTCGCGACCGAGCTGTGCATCCGCACCGACGGTGACGAAGGTCTGTTCGCCGGCTACGACGATGTCGCCTTCCGCGCGCCGGTCATGGGTGGCGACATCCTCGAGGCGACGGTCACGGTGACCCGGGTGGGTCGTCGGTCCCGAGGCATCGAGTTCGAGGCCCGCGTCGTCTGCCGCGCCACGCCCTCGGTCTCGGCGTCCGCCGCTGAGGTGCTGGCAGAGCCCCTCGTGGTGACTACCGCGACCGGCACGGTCGTCGTACCCGGCTGATCTCGAGCACTCGCTCCGGCGCGCCGGCCTCACGCAGAGGAGGTTCGGGGCAGGGTCTTCTGCGGCCATGTCCGGGGCCGACATGCTGTCCTCTGTGCGGCACCGTGTCGCGGGTGAGGGGAGTCGACGTGACGGCGATCGAGGAGTGGGTGGAGGTCTATCAGGACCTGCACCGCAACCCGGAGCTCAGCTTCCAGGAGACCCGCACAGCGGGCATCGTCGCGGAACGACTGACGGCCATGGGCTATGACGTCACCGCCGGGGTCGGCGGCACCGGTGTCGTGGGCCTGCTGCGCAACGGCGACGGCCCTGTCGTGCTGCTGCGCGCCGACATGGATGGTCTGCCCGTCGAGGAGAAGACCGGCCTCGCCTACGCCAGCGCTCAGCGCGGGGTCGACGATGACGGCCATGACGTGGCAGTCATGCATGCGTGCGGTCACGACATGCACGTCACCTGCCTCCTCGCGGCGTGCGACCTTCTCGCAACGGACCGCGCCACCTGGTCGGGCACCCTGATGGCGGTGTTCCAGCCCGCCGAGGAGCAGGGCGCCGGCGCGAAGGCGATGCTGGCGGACGGCCTCTACGAGCGCTTCGGCACCCCGACCATCGTGCTGGGGCAGCACGTCGCCCCGCTGCCGGCCGGCGTGATCGGGCTGCGCGCGGGCGCGGCGTTCGCGACGTCGGACGGCGTACGCATCGTCCTGCACGGGCGCGGTGCGCACGGATCGCGACCGGAGGCCTCGGTCGATCCCGTCGTCATGGCCGCCGCGACGGTCATGCGGCTCCAGACGATCGTCTCTCGCGAGGTCGGCGGCAGCGAGGTCGCGGTGGTGACGGTCGGCAAGCTCGCTGCGGGCACGGTGATCAACGTCATCCCGGACTCGGCTGAGCTGCTCCTCAACATCCGCACGTTCGACGCGGGCGTGCAGGAGCGCGTACTCGCGGCCATCACACGCATCGCCCACGGCGAGGCCGTTGCCGCCGGTGCTCCGCGTGAGCCCGAGGTGGACCACCTGTCGTCGTTCCCGGCCGTGGTCAACGACGCTGCAGCAGTGGAGCGCACGCGCCCCGCTCTCGCCGGGGTGGGGGTCACGATCGTGGATCCTGGTCTCGTCACGGGGAGCGAAGATGTCGGCAGCCTCGCCACCGCAGCGGGGGTGCCCTGTGTGTTCTGGCTTCTCGGCGGTGCCGACCCGGCGCAGTTCGCCGGGCTCGACGGCATGGACGCGATCGCGGAGAAGGCGCGCACGATCCCGTCCAACCACTCTCCGCTCTACGCGCCGGTTCCCGAGCCCACCCTGTCCATCGGCGCTGCGGTGCTCGTGGCCGCAGCGCGCGAGTGGTTGGGGACTCCCGGGGCGACCGGCTGAGCGATGCGCGGAGGGACCGACCCGAGCACCGTGACTCGTCGGCAGTGCCGGTCACCCGAGAGGAGGGTGGCGCTTCGACGAAGTCGCCCCGCGTGGCAGGCACGCGGCTAGGGTCTGGGCATGGCCAGGTATTTCGATGTGCACCCGGAGAATCCGCAGCCGCGACTGATCGCGCAGATCGCCGATGTCGTGCGCGAGGGGGGTCTCATCGCCTACCCGACCGACTCCTGCTTCGCCCTCGGTGCGCAGCTCGGCAACGTGCAGGCGCTCGACCGCATCCGCGAGGTGCGCCAGCTCGACGAGCACCACCACTTCACCCTGGTGTGTGCCGACTTCTCCCAGCTCGGGCAGTACGTCACGGTGAGCAACGCGATGTTCCGCACGGTCAAGGCGTGCACACCGGGCAGCTACACGTTCATCCTCCCAGCGACCAAAGAGGTGCCGCGCAAGCTGCAGCACCCCAAGAAGCTGACCGTCGGAGTACGCATCCCCAAGCATGTCGTGGCACAGGCACTCCTCGCAGAGCTCGGTGAGCCGCTCGTCTCGAGCACGCTGCTCATGCCGGGCGAGGAGGACCCGATGACGCAGGGCTGGGAGATCAAGGAGCGGCTCGACCATCTCATCGACGCCGTCGTCGACTCCGGCGACTGCGGCCTCGAGCCCACGACGGTGGTCGACCTCTCCGGTGTCGAGCCCGAGATCATGCGCGTCGGCGCGGGCGACCCTTCCCGCTTCGCGTAGTCCGCCCGGGACCGATGCCGAATCGTGGCTTCGCCCTGGGCGGACGCCGGAACCACCGACCGTGGTCGGCTCGTCGGACCCTCGTGACCCTCGCCCATGCCGGGACATCGGCCGCTGCTCCCGTAGCCTGTCGGCATGCCTGAGCCGCTCGAGCCCCCCTCGCTCGAGTTGGCCGTGGGCGAGGGTCCGCCCCCCATCTGGCTCGGTGCCGAGCATCCGCTCCCGGCAGCCGACCCGGCCTGGAGCAGCCGTCGCCAGCTGCTCGCTCGGGGCGTCGGATCCGTGGTCGGCGGGCTGCTCCTGACGCTGTCCTTCCCGCCCTACGACCTGGTGTGGATGGCTCCGCCGGCGCTCGCGGTGATGACGCTCTCGTGGCACGGCGTCAGCGCTCGCCGGGGACTCTGGCTTGGCTATCTGTCGGGCCTCGTCTTCCTGTCCTGGCACCTCACCTGGATGCGGGTCATCGGCGATGACGCCTGGCTCCTGCTCGCCGCCACCTTCGCGCTGTTCGTGGGTCTCGTGGGTGCGGGCGTCGCGGCGACCTCGCGGCTGCGGGTGTGGCCGCTCGCCGTACCTCTGCTCTGGGTGCTGTCCGAGGCGGTCCGCGGTCGGGTGCCGCTCGGTGGCTTCCCCTGGGGCGACCTGGCGTTCGGGCAGACGTCGAGCACCCTGACCCCCTATGCCGCGCTCGCCGGCGCACCGGGAGTCACCTTCGCGATCGCGCTCGTCGGATCGCTGCTCGCCTTCGCGTGGACGGCGCGTCGACGCCCACGCGCGGCCGTCGCCTCGCTCGTGGGTGTGGCCCTGGTGTGCACGCTCGGAGGTCTCGTGCCGCGGCCTGTCGATGGGGAGCAGGGTGCGGCGGGGGAGCCCGCGTACGTCGTTGCTGCGGTCGTGCAGGGCAACGTCCCGGCCGCGGGCATGGATGCCTTCGGCGAACGTGCCGCCGTCCTCACCAACCATGTCCGGGAGACCGTGCGGCTCGCTGCCGACGTGGCTGCAGGGGTCGCCCCGCAACCCGACCTGGTCATCTGGCCGGAGAACTCCACCGACATCGACCCGCTCGTCGATGACTGGGCTCGCGGCCAGATCCAGCAGGCGACTGACGCGATCGGAGTGCCCGTACTCGTCGGTGCGGTCATCAGCACGCCGACCGACCCGACTCACATCTGGAACACCGGAATCGTCTGGTTGCCGACGGCCACAGGTGATCCCGGTCCGAGCGACTACTACGTCAAGCAGCACCCGGTGCCGTTCGGTGAGTGGATCCCGGCGCGTGAGCTGCTGTCGAAACTGATCAGCCGGTTCGACCGCGTGCCCCGCGACTTCGCAGCCGGCACATCGACCGGCGTCGTGCAGCTCGGCCCGGCACGACTCGGCGACCTCATCTGTTTCGAGGTGGCCTACAACGATCTCGGTCGCGCTGCCGTACGCGGCGACGGCGTCGATGGCGCGCTGGCCGGACAGGGCGCCCGGATCCTCTCGGTGCAGACCAACAACGCGACCTACGGCGGCACCGGTCAGCCCGAGCAGCAGATGGCGATGTCGCGGCTGCGCGCCGTGGAGCACGGGCGATCGGTGCTGGTCGCCGCGACCAGCGGCATCAGCTCGATCGTGCGCCCCGACGGAAGTGTGGTCGCGTCCATCCCCGAGCACGTGCCCGGCTATCTCGTCGAGCAGGTGCCCCTGCGTGACACGCTCACCGTCTCCGACCGGGTGGGTGCCGCTCCGGAGCTGATCGCTTCCGCGCTCGCCGTCATCCTGCTGGTCGTTGCCGTGGGCCAGCGTCGTCGCGGGGGATTGGGTCGCCGTGGCCGCGGAGCCGTAGGCTCGGCAGACCGCCCCAGCGCCGAGGAGGTTGCCCTGTGAACGAGTCGACGTTCGCCGACCTCGGTCGCATCGTGGTGATCATCCCGACCTACAACGAGCGGGAGAACCTCGAGCTCATCGTCGGACGCCTCCGCGCGGCGGTGCCCGAGGCGCACGTGCTGGTGGCAGATGACAACAGCCCTGATGGCACCGGGGCGATCGCGGACTCGATCGCGGCCTCCGACGACCTGGTGCACGTGCTGCACCGGCTCGGCAAGGACGGCCTCGGCGCGGCCTACCTCGCGGGCTTCGACTGGGCGCTCGAGGCTGGCTATGACGTTGTCATCGAGATGGACGCCGACGGCTCGCACCAGCCCGAGCAGCTGCCGCTCCTGCTCGATGCGCTGCGTTCGGCAGATGTCGTCCTCGGCTCGCGCTATGTCAAGGGCGGCTCGGTCGTGAACTGGCCACGATCGCGAGAGGTGCTGTCCCGCGGCGGCAACATCTACACCCGGGTGATGCTCAGCGTGCCGCTCAAGGATGCGACCGGGGGCTATCGAGCATTCCGCGCCACGACGTTGCGCACCCTGGACCTCACCGGGGTCGAGAGCAAGGGCTACTGCTTCCAGGTCGACCTCGCCCGCCGTGCCGTGCAGGCGGGCCTGCGGGTGACCGAGGTGCCGATCGAGTTCGTGGAGCGCGAGCTCGGCGTCTCGAAGATGGACCAGCGCATCGTCGCGGAGGCGCTCTGGCGCGTGACGGTGTGGGGCGCCCAGGACAAGGCGCGGAAGGCCCGTCGACTGCTCGCAGGATCGAAGGGCGCGCCCTCCCCGGGGGCGCAGCCGCGAAGACGGTCGACGTCCGGGTCGGGCTGGTGACGCGGTGAATCCGTGGGTGATCCTCGTCGTCGTCATCTATCCTGTGCTCGAGTGGCTGACCGCCTCGTGGCTCGCATCGCTGATCGGATGGGGCGCTGTCATCCTCGTCGTGGCGTTGCTGGTCATCGCTGGCGTCGCGATGATGCGTCGTGCCGGCTTTGCCGCCGCCCGGTCGCTGCGACCGGTGCAGGTCGACGGCACGACGGTCATGCCGGCGGCGACCCAGGAGCAGCTGAGCGCAACCGGTCGCGAGGTCGGCGACGCCGGCACTGTGTTCGTCGCGGGCCTGCTCGTCGCCGTCCCGGGGCTCATCACGAGCACTCTGGGTCTCCTGCTGCTCGTGCCGCCGGTGCGGCGCCGGGTGCGCACCGGTGTCTCCCGCTCCCTACGTCGCCGGGCCGAGGCGGCCGGCGTGGTGTTCGACGCCCGGTCGTCGACGAGCACGGTGCAGGGCTCGGTACTGCGCGACGATGCGGTGGCCGATCCGGCCGACCGACCGATCCGGGGCGAGATCGTGACCGGTGAGGTCGTGCGCCCGGACGAAGGCCCCCAGACCCCCTAGTCGTACGCCGCAGTGGCCCGGAGCCCCGCCCGGCCACAACTCGATGAGCCCGAGGTCCTGGTGGGCCTCGGGCTCATCGTGAGGGGGAGAGAGCTGTCGTGCAGTCCTTGCGCGGGTTGCTGATCTGGTGTGCTGGCCGAGCGGGCGCCCACGAGGGGGCGCATCGCGGGGTCAGGCGGACTTCTTCGCCGGGGTGCGTCCGCCGCGGAGCAGCTCGAGGCGCTCTGCGAGCAGGACCTCGAGGTCCTCGATCGTGCGACGCTCGAGCAGCATGTCCCAGTGCGTGCGGACGTGCTTGACCGGCTTTGCCTCAGGCTTCTCACCGTTGCGGATGATGGCCTCGGCACCGCAGGTGCGGCACTCCCAGAGATAGGGGAGCTCGGCCTCGATCGAGAAGGGCATCGAGGTGTGGTGCCCCTGAGGGCAGTCGTAGATGACGACCTGGCGCGGTGCGAGCTCGACGTGATCGTCGTTCTCGTAGCTGGTCGCGCCGAGTCGGGTGCCGCGGAGGGCTCCGTCGCTCATAATGTGCCTGCCTTGTCGCTCGCCGGTGGGGGAATGACCGGTCTTGTGTCCTGTAACGGTCGGGACGCACTGGGTGTTCCCACGGATCCACCTCCGGAAACCCGTCCGATAAACGGGGGGCTCGGAGGGGGTCTGACCACGTTCGTCTGTGCGGGGGCATCGGTCGGCGACCCGGTCTGGCATGACGCAGATCACCCCTGCGGCGCAACGGCGCTCAGGGCCGGCTCTCGCGGCGCTCAGCCCCCGCGATCCGCGCCCGGTCGCTCGGGCTCTGCCACCCGATCGTGGGGGAGAGGGCGAGTCAGACGACAGCCGGTGCCTCGTTGCCGGCGTCGCGGATGCCCTGCGCAATGTCGACGCGACGCAGCAGCACACCTCCGACGACGAAGAAGAGCACGAGAGCCATGATCGCCCAGCGGTAGGACCCGGTGAACTGGTGCACGAGGCCGAACACCAGGGTCCCGAGCCAGGAGGTACCGCGCTCGCAGGCCTGGTAGAGGCTGAAGTACTCACCTTCACGACCGAGCGGGATGAGCTGGGAGTAGAGCGAGCGCGACAGCGCCTGGGTGCCTGCCACGACGAGCCCGATGCACGCGGCGAGCAGCAGGAACAGCGGCAGCGAACCGGCAGGGATGACGAAGCCGATGCCGACGATCACCACCCACACGACCAGCGCGCCGCGGATGACCCGGTAGGCCCCTCGGTTCGCCGCCAGGCGTCCCATGACCAGAGCGCCGATGATGCCGGTGATCTGCACCAGGATCACGGCCAGGATGACGTAGGTCGTCTTCATGCCGAGCTCTTCCGCACCGTAGACCGCGGCGACCGCGATGACGGTCTGGACGCCGTCGTTGAAGAAGAGGAACGCGATGAGGAAGCGCAAGGTCTGCGGGTAGTCGCGCACGTGGCGGAACGTGTCGCGCAGCTGGGAGAAGCTGCCGCCCACCGTCACGGCGGACCAGGTCTCGGTGACCGGCCGGTCGCGCAGGCCGCGGTAGGGGACGATCGTGAACGCCGCCCACCAGAGCCCGGCGAGGACGAAGCAGATCCGCACCGCCTCTCCGGTGGTGAGGCCGAACGGCAGCAGCTGCACCAGCGCCAGGCTGATGACGAGCAGCACGAGCCCACCTACGTAGCCGAAGGCCCAGCCGCGCGTCGAGACGTGGTCGCGCTCGTCGGGCTCAGCGACGTCGATGAGGATGGCCGCATAGACCGTCAGGCTCGCGATGAGCGCGACGTTGCCCACGATGAGCAGAGCCGCACCGAGCACCCAGTTGCCACCCGTGACGAAGAACAGACAGGCGGCGGCGAGGGCACCGACGATGGCGTACGCCGCGAGCCACGTCTTTTTCGAGCTCGATCGGTCCGCGAGTGCACCGACCACGGGCATCGCGAGGAACGACAGCACCGTGGCGATCGTGACGACGTAGAACACTGCGGAGCCCGGCGACACGGGGATGCCGAGCACGTCGAGGCTGGTGCGGCACGGGTTGGCGTCCGTGACGTCCGGGCAGCCGGCGGCGTTCTCCGCGACGCTCGTGAGATACGGCGTCACGAGGACGACTGACACGGTCGTCACGAACGCCGACTGCGCCCACTCATACCAGTACCAGGCCTTCTGCTCACGACCTCGGGTCACGGGATCGTCGTAGACGCGGACTCCGGCGTCGCTGGTGCTCATGCCGCGCATCATGCCGGGGGAGCGGCCCCCGCGGGAGCGACTCGCCACGGACTGTGCCCTACCCAGGCCGTGGCAGGACATCTGCGGCACGATGTCGGCATGGATCTCCGCGTGCTGTCCGAGCGTCTGTCCGTGTGCCGTCTGCCCGTCGACGCGCCCTGGCCCGTGCCGGTCTCGGGCACGTCGTTCTACTCGGTGACGCGGACCGGCTCCGAGGTGTCGGTCGTCTGCAGCGAGGATGAGGCACCTACCGGTGATCACGTACGCGTCGAGCCAGACTGGCGCGCGCTGGAGGTCGCGGGTCCGTTGGACTTCTCGATGGTGGGCGTGATGGCCGCCCTCACCGCCCCGCTCGCCGACGTCGATGTGAGTGTCTTCGTGGTCTCGACGTATGACACCGACTACGTCCTCGTGCACGCCGCGGCGCTGGAGAAGGCGATCGAGGCACTGCGTTCCGCAGGTCACGCAGTTCACGCAGGCTGACCGACGGTCCGTCGAGGCCGGCAACCCGGGTCTGCGTGCGGGGCTGGGAGGTGTGGTGACCGGGTGCAGCCCAGCCAGGCCGCTTGGGTAGCCTCGGGCGACCGCCGTCGGGCGGTCATGTCGCACGGGGGAGACGTCAGTGACTGGGCCGCCGCCGGACGACCTGCCGCGCTCGCCCACGGGCCGCGTGCCCCAGTGGGTCATGGATCAGGCAGCCGGGCGACCGATCGAAGCTGCGCCCTTCCGTGCGCCCACCGGCCCGTCGCCGCTCGGCCCGCCGCGCACGCGCCGGTCGCGGGCCACGCGCAGCTCCGCCGTCGCCGTGGTGCTGGTGGCGGCGCTGGTGAGCGGGGGAGTCTGGTGGGGACTGTCGCGCTCCGGGGTCCCCCTCGACCCGGGTGTCGTCGCCGAATCCGCGAGCCCCAGCATCCCGCCGGCATTCGACCGTCCTCCGGTGGGGATGGAGGAGGGTGAGCGCTCGGCAGGCCTGCCGGTCGGTGGCGCGGTCGAGTCGGCGACCTCGGGTTTCCGGTTCTTGGCGCACCAGAGCGACCAGACGACACCGGTCACCTGGTCGCCGTGCCGACCCGTCCACTACGTCGTCCGCGCGGCGAACGCACCGAAGGGCGCGACCGCGATCCTCAATGCCTCCTTCACCGCGCTGGCCAAGGCCACGGGGTTGCGATTCGTCTTCGACGGGGCAACCGACCAGGGGCCCGTCGAGGATCCTCAGCCCTACCAGCCCGACGTCTTCGGCCAGCGATGGGCGCCGGTCGTCGTCTCGTGGGCGACCGCGGACGAGGTGCCGGACTTCGGTGTCGACATCGCCGGCGAGGCCGGGCCGCTGGGGGCGTTCACACCGAGCGGCGACACCGTGTGGGTGAGCGGCCGGGTCAACCTCGATGCAGCGTACTTCCGCACGCTGGTGGCCCGCCCGGGCGGGCCGGCCCAGGCCGAGGCGATCGTGCTGCACGAGCTCGGGCACCTCGTCGGGCTCGCGCACGTCAACGACAAGCGCCAGCTGATGTTCCCCAGAGCCGGGTCGACCCTGGTCTACGGGCTGGGCGACCTCGCCGGTCTGCAGTCCCTGGGACGTGGTCCGTGCCGCCCCGACGTATGACTGTCGAACATCGCCGATAACCTACATTATGTCATGTAGTGGGAAGGTGGACCTCCTCGGAGCCGCGGCGTACCGGCCGGCTCTCGCGGGGTGACGCGGATGGTCACAGGGCTCGGATGCGGGCCTTGCGGTTCTCGATGGCGATCTCGGCGCGGCCCTGGTGGACCAGGGCCGGCGGCAGGTAGACGCCGAAGCGACCGCGCATGCCCTTCTTCTGGCCGTACCAGCCGCCGATCGGATTCGATGCCGAGCGGGCCCATGCCTCGACGGTGCCGTCCATGGCCGGCTTCTGCTCATCAGCTGCGCCCAGGGGCACCCAGTCGGCGCTCTCGACGAGCATCGCGTGCAGGTCGTCGAGAGCGGTGCCCAGATAGGTGAGCGTCGTCTTGCCGACCAGGCAGGTGAGCAGCGGCGGGTCCGTGCTGGGGTCGATCCAGAGGCTGTAGGACGACCCACCGCTCGGCGTGCTCAGCAGCCAGGGGTCATCAGGTGTTCCGGTACCGCTGGACATGGATCTAGTGCTCCTGTCGTCGCCCCGTGTGGTCGCGTGCCTGGTGCCGCATGTCCGTGGAGCGCGCGCTGCGCACGTCCTTGTTCACGAGTCCAGGTCCACGCTAGACCCCTGCGGCGTGCCGTGACGCCACTGGGCGAAGGCCAGGACCACACCATCGGTACGCGCCCGCGCGCCACGGGCGGGAAACCACGCCAGCTCTCGCCCGTGCCCGTCGGACGTCGCCGCGCAACGCGACAGGACCCCCCGCAGCCCAGCGGACCTCGACGTGCGCGCTGCGGTGCGGCACGGTGCCCAGCGCACACCGTGCCCCCGTGCGGTCAGCGGATAGGTACGCGGCAGCCCGAGCGCCACCAGGCCGGTGTCGGTCGTCGCGTCGGCGACCCGCTGGCGCGAGGGGAGCGCGACCGGGACGAGGATGTAGGGCGCGTCGTCGCGCAGGTCCTCCGGGTCGATCGGCGACCCTTCGAGGAGCCGCGAGATCTGCGCCCTCGCGGTCTCGACGTCGAGGTTGAGATAGAGGGTCGGGCCGTCCCCAGGCGTGTTCCAACGCCCCCCGACGCGGTCGGCCCAGGTCGGGTCCAGCGGGTCGTCCCAAGCCAGGTCGGCGACCCGCCACCAGCGATGCGCGTCCGGCAGGGTGGTGGGGTGCGGCCGGCGGGCCGCAACCGCCGGGGTCGTCGGGCTCACGGCACGAGCCGCCGCAGGTCGACCATCTGGGCCACTCCCCTGCGTACGTCGTCATAGCGTCCGGACTCCGCCATCTCGAGCAGCGACAGGTCACCGAGCAGCACGGAACGACGGCGGACGACCGCGGAGATCCGGTCGCGACGCACATAGCGCTCGAGCACGTCGGTGGCCGCGACCAGGTCGGCGAGCGCCACCGCTCGCTCGTCAGGCACACCGCTCCCCCGCCACTTGGCCACGGCCTGTCGAGAGACGCCGAACACCCGTCCGGTCGCTGCCGCGGACAGGTCCCAGGTCGCCATGAGGCGCTCGAGCGGTGACGTGCGCACCCGCGCCTCGAGCGCACGCAGGAACTCCAGGGTCCACGACTCGTCGCCAGAGTCGGTCACCTGCCGGGCAGCAGCCACAGGGTCGAGCCGCCGCAGTGCGCTCACCGGTCGCGTCATGCCCTCATCGTTGCGCAACCATCCGACAACCGCAACCACTCGACAACCTCCCCCATCGCGTGATCTTGGTCGGGTGATCGCTACCGCACCCCGGAAACGACCACTGGACCAAGATCACGCGAGGTGGTGGCTGGCTCGGTGGTTGCTGGGGGCGAGCTGCGTCGGGGAGAGCTGCGTCAGGGGGCGCTGCGTCAGGGGGTGGTGGTCTCGGGGTCGAGGAGCTCGGTCAGGTCATCTTCGCGGCGTCCGTCCGGGGGGAGCTTGAGGGTGGCGAGCAGGCCGAGCCCGACGAAGACTGCTGCGGTCAGGGCGGTCCAGCGGATCGAGGTGGCGAACGCTTCGCCGGCGGCGGAGGCGACGGCCTCTCCGCCGGGCTTGGCACCGAGCGACGGGATTATCGTGCCGGCGGACTGCTCGACCGCCGTGCTGATCTCCGTGCGTTGCACGTCGGTGAGACCCGGAACCGCCTGCAGGTTCTTCTCGGTGTTATGGGCGAGCGACACGAACAGCACCGTGCCGAGGACGGCGGTGCCGAGCGCGGAGCCGATCTGTCGCGCGGTGCTCTGCGTCCCGCTCGCCTGCCCGCTCTTGCGACGGGGTACGTCTGCCAGGATCAGGCTGGTGAGCTGGGCACTGGCGTAGCCCACGCCGACGCCGTAGACGATGAGCCAGAACGAGATCACCCAGCCGCTCATGGTCGTCGAGAGGGTGAGCCCCAGTCCCACGATTCCGACGATCTCGAGCGCCATGCCCAGGCGCGCGACGAAGCGCGGCGATCGAGCGGCGGCGAGCTGTGCCGCGGTCGGTCCCGCGAAGAACGCACCGATCGCGAGCGAGGCCAGCATCGCGCCGGCACCGAAGGCGGTGTAGCCGAGAACGCTCTGCAGGAACAGCGGCAGGGAGAACAGGATCCCGAACTCACCGAGGCTCACGATGAGCCCCGCGATGCTGCCGAAGCTGAAGGTGGGGATCCGGAACAGAGTCAGGTCGATCAGTACAGATCTCGATGCGGCCGCGCGGCGTTGCTCGAGGAGATAGAGCGAGACGAGAGCGGTCGCGGAGATGACGAGAGCGATGAGCACTGGAGAGATCCCGCCGCTCGACCAGGTCGTCCCGAACAGCGTCGCGTCGCTCGTGGTGGTTACCCAGCCGTAGTTGCGGCCCTCGATGAGGGCGAACACGAGAAGGCCGATGCCGAGGGCCGACAGGATCGCCCCCCCGACGTCGAACCCGGGGTCGAAGTGGTCGTCCTTGCTCTCGGGCACCACGAGCAGCGAGCCGATGACGATGATGACGACGATCGGCACGTTGATGTAGAACGCCCAGCGCCACGAGTGGTGCTCGGTGAGCCAGCCACCGAGGAGCGGTCCGATGGCCGCCATCCCGCCGATGATCGAGCCGTAGATCGCGAACGCGATGTTGCGCGAGCGGCCGGTGTAGATCGAGTTCACGAGCGAGAGCGACGTGGGCGACATCATCGCGCCGCCGACTCCCTGCAGCGCCCGTGCAGCGATGAGCGCGGTTCCGTCTCCGGTGCGCGCGGCCACGATGCTCGCGATGCCGAAGACCACCGCCCCCGACACGAACATCAGCCGGCGTCCGACCCGGTCTCCCACCCGTCCCGCGATGATGAGCAGCGCCGCGAAGACGAGCGAGTAGATCGCGTTGACCCACTCGGCGTCGATCGAGTTGATCTGCAGCTCTCGGATGATGGAGGGCAGCGAGACGTTGACGATCGTCGCGTCCATGATGATGAGCGCGGTGCCGAGACCGATGAACAGCATCGGCGCCCAGCGCTGCTGACGGGTATCCCCCGCGACGCCGGTAGTCATGGGAGCACCGTAGGGGTGATGCCGGGGCGACGCAGGCCGACCCACCACCTGGCGGACCTCAGCCGAGGTCGGCGGGCTGTGATCCTGGGGTGGGTCGGCTGCTCACGATGAGGATGCGGAGGCGCATCTCGTCGGTCGTGCCCTCACCCCAGACGACATAGCGCGGCGGTGTCCCTGCCAGAGCCGGGTGCTTGTCGCGCAACGACACGTCATGGGTGCAGCTGACGGTCACGGTGTCGCCGGTGCGCAGCGACAAGGGCTTGGACAGTGGCTGCGCGGACTGGTTGTCGAAGTCCCACACGGGGATGTCGAGCAGCGTCCGCGCGCGGAGTGCCGGCGTTGACCTCGATGTGGATCGACTTCCCGAGCAGGTGCATGTGCCCCGCTGCCGCGCGGACCATGACGTTCTCGCGGATGTAGCGCGTGCACGACTGCGTGACCCCGTCCTTGGAGCTCTCGAAGGAGCCGCCACAGAGCAGCTGGAGCACGGCAACAGTGCGGGAAGCCTCTGGACCGAACCGACGTACGACGTCATTCACGGCGTCGGCGCGGTT
>JANXWJ010000289.1 GCA_025351185.1 Candidatus Nanopelagicales bacterium | reverse complement strand
CAAGCAGGCGTAGGCGGCGGCCATTGGTTCGAACACGGTTTCCTCGACCGCGAGGTGCGCCCGGTCGAGGAGCGGCTGCAGCCGGAGATGTGGAGCTATGCCCCCGATCGCGACCTGCTCTACGCAGGCGCGCGCGAGGTCGTCGCGCGCTCGGTCGACGCCGGGTTCTACGCGGCGTACATGCCCGAGTCGGTCGGTGGTCAGGACCTCTCGACCCTCGGCACGGCACTCCTCGTGGAGGACGCCGCTGCCTCCGGGATGCGGCTGGCGATGGCGGCCGTCGCACCGCCCAACCCGAGCGGTCCGACGCCGCTGCTGCTCGGGATGCCGACCCACCTCTGGCCGCGCTATGTCGAGCCGATCGTGGGCGGCAAGTCGACGATGTGCTTCGCCCTCACCGAGCCCGAGGCAGGATCCGACGCCCAAGCCATCCGCACGCGAGCGACGGAGCAGGACGACGGCAGCTGGGTCATCAATGGGCACAAGCACTACATCACCAACGGCGACCGCGCCGACGTCGCGATCGTCTTCGCCGTGACGGATGCCGACAAGCGCGCGGCCGGTGGCATCACCGCGTTCGTCGTGCCAGGCGACCAGCTCACCCGCGGCAAGGTCCAGTGGACGATGGCCGACACACATCCCGCCGAGATCATCCTCGACGACGTCCACGTGCCCGCCGACCACGTGATCGGAGAGGTCGGGCTGGGGTTCGCGGCCGCGATGTCGTTCCTCAACTCCGGGCGCGCCTTCATCGGCGCCCAGTCCCTCGGGCTCGCGGAGTACGCGCTGCGTCAGGCAGTCGCGCACGCTCAGACGCGCACTGCGTTCGGGAAGCCGATCGGGAAGTTCCAGGGTGTCTCGTTCCCGCTCGCCGAGAGCGCGGCCGACCTCGAGGCGGTGCGCTGGCTGGTCTACCACCTCGCCTGGGCGGTCGACGAGGGCGAGGCGCCGATGCTCGACGCGTCGATCACCAAGATGTACGCGACCGAGAAGTGCTACTCCGTCGCCGACCGTGCCGTGCAGGCGTTCGGCGGCATGGGGCTGCTCCGCGACGGACCGGTCGAGCGGGTCCTGCGCCACCTGCGGATGCTGCGGGTCGTGGAGGGTGCCACCGGCATCCAGCAGCTCGTCATCAGCCGGAGCCTAGGCCTCTGACACAGGTCTCGAGGGGCCTCCGCGGGCCGCCGAGCGGCCGGGCAGCTGTGGGCGCCACCACGTCGGCTGCCAGGAACGCCGGGCGCACCCGGGCGCACCCGGGCGTAGGCTCCAGAGAAGGTCCCGGCGCGTCCGCCGGGCTCTTCATGCGTGCCAGCGAAGGATCGTCGATGTCGGTGTCGGGCCCGTCGGACCACAAGTCGCCCGAGCAGAAGCTCGCGGCATTCGGGCCCAACGAGTGGCTCGTCGACGAGATCTACCAGAACTACCTCACCGACCCGTCGAGCGTCGACGCGGCCTGGTGGGACTTCTTCAACGACTACGTCCCGACCGAGCACGCGGGCGCCGACCTCGTCGCCGCCTCGGCCGCCGTACGCGCCGCTGCGAAGGCTGAGGCAGAGGCCGCCGAGCTCGCCTCCGACGCGGTGATCGCGGCCCACGCGTCACCGCACCTGCTGGCACCCGAGCCCGTCGTGGCGACAGCCGCCCCGGTCGCGCCTCCCACGATCGCACCGCCCGTCGCGGTCGCGGCCACGCCGGTCGTGGCGATCGAGCCCACGCCGCTGCGCGGGTCGGCGGCCCGCGTCGTCGCCAACATGGAGTCGAGCCTCACGGTGCCGACGGCGACGAGCGTACGCGCCGTCCCGGTCAAGCTGATGATCGACAACCGCGTCGTCGTCAACAACCACCTCGCCCGCGGACGTGGCGGCAAGGTGTCGTTCACCCACCTCATCGGCTGGGCGCTCGTGCAGGCGATCAAGGCGATGCCCGAGATGAACTACGGCTTCGTCGAGGTCGACGGCAAGCCCGCGATCATGAAGAACGAGGCGATCAACCTCGGCATCGCGATCGACCTCGCGAAGCCGGACGGCACCCGCCAGCTCCTCGTTCCCTGCATCAAGGGAACGGAGTCGATGGACTTCGCCGCGTTCTGGTCGGCCTACGAGGAGGTGGTGCGCAAGGCGCGCGCCGGCAAGCTCGAGGTCGTCGACTTCCTCGGCACGACCGTCAGCCTCACCAACCCGGGCGGCATCGGCACCGTGCACTCCGTGCCGCGCCTCATGTCGGGTCAGGGCGCGATCATCGGCGTCGGCGCGTTCGACTATCCAGCCGAGTGGCAGGGCGCGGCGCAGGAGACGATCGACCGCCACGCGATCAGCAAGATCACGACCCTCACCTCGACGTATGACCACCGGATCATCCAGGGCGCACAGTCCGGTGAGTTCCTGCGTCTCGTGCACCAGCTGCTCCTCGGCGAGCACGGGTTCTACGACGGCGTCTTCGCCGCGCTGAAGATCCCCTACGAGCCCATCCGCTGGGCCGCCGACATCGCGACGGCGCACGACGACGACCTCGACAAGACCTCCCGGGTGCACGAGCTCATCCATGCGTTCCGGGTGCGCGGCCACCTCATGGCCGACACCGACCCGCTCGAGTACAAGCAGCGCGGCCACTCCGACCTCGACGTCTCGAGCCACGGCCTGACGCTGTGGGACCTCGACCGTGAGTTCGCGACCGGTGGATTCGGCGGACGTCCGTTCAAGAAGCTCCGCGACATCCTGGGCGTCCTGCGTGACGCCTACTGCCGCACCATCGGCATCGAGTACATGCACATGCAGGACCCGGAGCAGCGCGCCTGGATCCAGTCGCGCGTCGAGCGTCGCTATGACAAGCCCGCGCGCACCGAGCAGCTGCGCATCCTGCGTCGTCTCAACGCCGCCGAGGCCTTCGAGACCTTCCTTCAGACGAAGTACGTCGGCCAAAAGCGCTTCTCGCTCGAGGGCGCCGAGTCGACCATCCCACTCATGGACGCAGTGCTCACGGCGGCCGCCGAGGCCGGCCTCGACGAGGCGTGCATCGGCATGCCGCACCGCGGGCGGCTCAACGTGCTGGCCAACATCGCCGGCAAGTCCTACGGCCAGATCTTCCGCGAGTTCGAGGGCGACTTCGAGGTCGAGGGCTCGGTGCAGGGCTCCGGCGACGTGAAATACCACCTCGGCACCCACGGCACGTTCCGCACCGAGTCGGGCACCGAGATCCCGGTCTACCTAGCGGCAAACCCCTCGCACCTCGAGGCGGTCAACCCGGTGCTCGAGGGCATCGTGCGCGCCAAGCAGGACGTGCTGCCTCGTGGCCGCGTCTTCTCGGTGCTGCCGATCCTGTTGCACGGCGACGCAGCATTTGCGGGTCAGGGCGTCGTCACCGAGACCCTCAACCTCTCGCAGCTGCGTGGCTATCGCACCGGCGGCACCGTGCACATCGTCGTCAACAACCAGGTCGGCTTCACCACCGCGCCCGAGTCGTCACGCTCGTCGGTCTATGCGACCGACGTCGCGCGCATGGTGCAGGCGCCGATCTTCCACGTCAACGGTGACGACCCCGAGGCCGTCGTCCGCGTGGGCCGTCTGGCGTTCGAGTTCCGCCAGGCGTTCGACAAGGACGTCGTCATCGACATGGTCTGCTACCGACGCCGCGGCCACAACGAGGCCGACGACCCGTCGCTGACCCAGCCGCTGATGTACAACCTCATCGACGCCAAGCGCTCGACGCGCAAGATCTACACCGAGGCGCTCATCGGTCGCGGCGACATCAGCCTCGAGGAGGCCGAGGCGGCGCTGCGCGACTACCAGGAGCAGCTCGAGCGCGTCTTCACCGAGACGCGCGACGCGATGGCGCACCCCACCGAGAAGCACCACCCGGAGCCCGCAGCGTTCCCGGCTGTCGTCGAGACGGCCATCACGCCCGAGACCGTGAAGACCATCGTCGACACGCAGGTCGTCATGCCCGAGGGCTTCACGGTGCACCCGCGCCTGCTGCCGCAGCTGCAGCGTCGCGCGCAGATGGTCACCGACGCAACGATCGACTGGGCGATGGGCGAGACCCTTGCGCTCGGCTCGCTGCTCATGGACGGCCGCACCGTACGCCTCGCCGGGCAGGACTCGCGGCGTGGCACGTTCGGTCAGCGTCACGCTGTCATCGTCGACCGCATCACCGGCAAGGAGCACACACCGCTCGCCGGTCTCGCTGACAAGGCCAACCTCAACTTCTTCTTCATCTATGACTCGCTGCTCTCGGAGTACGCCGCGATGGGCTTCGAGTACGGCTACTCGGTGGCCCGCCCGGAGGCGCTCGTGCTCTGGGAGGCGCAGTTCGGTGACTTCGCCGACGGCGCCCAGACGATCATCGACGAGTTCATCACCAGCGGTGAGCAGAAGTGGGGCCAGAACTCTGGCGTCGTACTGCTCCTGCCGCACGGCCACGAGGGTCAGGGGCCGGATCACTCATCCGCACGGATCGAGCGCTATCTGCAGATGTGCGCGCAGGACAACATGACCGTCGCGATGCCCTCCACGCCGGCGTCCTACTTCCACCTGCTGCGCTGGCAGTCGATCGCGCCGCACCACAAGCCTCTGGTGGTGTTCACGCCCAAGTCGATGCTGCGGCTCAAGGCGGCGGGCTCGGCCGAGTCGGACTTCACGTCCGGCACGTTCCGTCCGGTCATCACCGACGAGACCGTCGACCCGGCCGGAGTGACCCGGATCGTCATCGCCTCCGGCAAGGTCATCTATGACCTCCTCGCCGAGCGCGAGCGCAACGGTCGCACCGATGTCGCGATCGTGCGTCTCGAGCGGCTCGCTCCGCTCCCGGTCGACGAGCTCAGGGCGGCGCTGGCCCGCTACCCCAGCGACGCGCACATCGTCTTCGCCCAGGAGGAGCCGGCTAACCAGGGTGCGTGGCCCTACGTCGCGCTCAATCTGCACGAGCATCTCGATGGTCGCCTCCTCGGCCGGGTCTCACGCCCTGCGTCGTCGTCGCCCGCGGTCGGCACCCACAAGGTGCACGAACGTGAGCAGGCCTCGCTCGTCGCTGCCGCTTTCGGTTAGGACGCCGCCGTGTACTTCACCGATCGTGGGATCGAGGAGCTCGAGAAGCGACGTGGCGACGAGGAGGTCTCGGTCGCCTGGCTCGCCGAGCGGCTACGCACCTTCGTCGACCTCAACCCGGATTTCGAGACTCCCATCGAGCGCCTCGCCGTCTGGCTCGCCCGCCTCGACGACGAGGACCCCGACGAGGACTGACCGGTGCAGTCGGCGGAGCCGTCCATGATGTGCACGTGACACCCACCGACGCTGCCGGCGCACTCGCCGGCCTTCGCGCCGGCGAACCGGTCGCGCTCGTGATCGTGCCGAGGCGCGGCCTCGCTCTTGCGTGGGCCGGAGGTCAGACCTTCCTCGCCACACCGGATCCGGTGAGCGCGGTGCGCGACCTCGAGGAGCTCGGACCGCGCTGGGTCTGGTGGTCCGCCCGGGAGACGGGGGCAGAGCTCGTCGCGGGAGGCGTGCGCCCGCGTGCGTGCTGGGACCTCGGCGCCGTCGGGCGACTGCTGCACGGTCTGTCGCGCGACGACGCCGGCGCCGTCTGGGCTGCTGCGCGCGGCCTGCCCGAGCCGCCGATGAGCGAGGGCGAGCTGACGCTGCTCGATCTCCCCGGCGAGGAGGACGACGCGGTCCGCAGCGACGGACAGCTCAGCCGCGAGTGGCTGCGCGGTGCCTGGGCACATGACGCGCAGAGCGCCCAGCGCTGGGTGCAGCTGGCCCTGCAGACGCGCGAGATCCAGGACGCTGGCGTACGATCCCTCCCGGATCACCGTGCAGCGCAAGGAAACTCACCGCTCCCCTACCTCACAGCCCTCTCGGAGTCGATGGCCGCACTCCTCGCTGTGGAGCTCGGTCACGACGGACTTCCCATCGACCGGGTGGTGCTCGACGGCCTGCTCGAGAGCACCATCGGTGCTCGACCGGCCACCGAGACGGACGAGGTCCTCGCGCGTCGAGCCCGCGACGAGCGGGTCTGGTCGCAGTTCCCCGGCGACCCCATCGATCTGCGCAACCCGGCGTCGGTGCGCGACCTGCTCGCCCGGGTGGGCATCGATGTCCCCGACACTCGCTCGTGGCGCCTCGAGCCCTATGCGGGGTCATCGCCAGGTGTGACCGCGCTGCTCGCCTGGCGCAAGGCCGAGCGGATCGCGACCACCTACGGCTGGACCTGGATCGACCGCGACATGGGCACCGACGACCGGCTGCGCGGAGTCTGGGGTGCGAGCGAGGGCGCCGGGCGGATGACCGCATCGGCGGGGCTGCACAACCTGCCGGCCGAGCTGCGCCCCGCGGTACGTCCGCGACCGGGGCGCGTGCTCGTGCGTGCTGACCTCGGCCAGATCGAGCCTCGGGTGCTCGCTGCTGTGGCCGGTGACGCGTCGCTCGCGGCGGCGGCACGCGAGGACGACATGTATGCCCCCGTGGCGCGCGCTCTGGGCAGCGACCGGCCCACGGCCAAGGTCGCTGTGCTCGCAGCGATGTACGGCCAGACGAGCGGTCCCGCCGGTGCGGCGCTCAAGGACATGGACCGCACCTACGCGACAGCGATGGCGTTCCTGCGCGCCGCGGAGGACCACGGTCGGCGCGGGGAGGACCTGCGGACCTACGGCGGTCGGTTGCTGCGGCTCTCATCGCTCCGCGACGTCCTCGATCAGGCCGGCTCCGAGTCGACCGTGGCGCACTCCTACGGACGCTTCGCGCGCAACGCGGTGGTCCAGGGCGCGGCTGCGGAGCTGTTCAAGGCCTGGGCCGCGACCGTGCGTGCCGGGATCGCCGGCAGCGACGCCCGCATCGTGCTGTGCCTGCACGACGAGCTGCTGATCGAGACGGCGGCCGACAACTCCGGACGAGTGGTCGAGATCGTCGAGTCGTCGTTGCAGTCGACGGCCTCCTGGTGGTGTGCGGGCAGTGGCGTGCGACTGGTCGCCGACACCTCCGTCGTCGAGTCCTGGGCCGACGCGCACTGACTCACCGCGGCGACCGATCTCCTTCGAATGGACGCTTCGACCACGCTAGGCAATGGTGTGCTTGCTATCTGCCACGATGGTCGGGTACGGGGCGAAGTGAAGGGGATGTTGACGTGACGACCGCGAGCGGCACCGACGGGTCAGCGACGAAGGGCAGCAACCACCATGGCCTGCTGCAGGTGCGGATCAACGCGCGCCTTCCCTCGGTGCAGCGCGGCGACCGCTATGAGGACCCGCTGGCCTACTGGCTCGAGGCGCGCTTTCCGGGGAGTCGGGTGACCGGAGGAGGCACGCTGCGCAGTCCCGAAGGCGAACCCCTCTCGTGCGGGATCGACGCCGAGGTCGTGGGCGACAGCGACGCGATCCTCGACGGTGTCGTCGGGTTCCTCGTGGAGCAGGGTGCGCCGCGAGGCTCGTCAGCCACCATCGTCGACGGCGCCTACCGACCGTTCGGCACGGCCGAAGGCCTCGCGGTCTACCTCAACGGCACGGACCTCCCCGCCAGCGTCTACGACGCTCACGACGTCAACGAGTTCTTCGACCAGCTGCACGAGGCGATCACGGGAACCGGTGCGCTGCAGTCGTTCTGGGAAGGTCACGACACTACGGCGGTCTACCTCTACGGCCCGTCCTACGACGCGATGCTCGCCGACATCGGACCGCTGCTGGCCAGCCACCCGCTGGCAGAGAAGGCCCGAGTCCTCCAGATCGCCTGACGCCGCATGCGCCGATGAGGCGTAGGCAGGGCGGTGTCAGTGGTCTCGTGGCGTAGGTCGAAGCCCTAGGCGACGGTGAGCACGAGCTTGCCCACGACCTCGCCGGACTCGAGACGCTCGAAGGCGTCTCGGGCATCGGGCAGCGCGTAGGTCGAGTCGATGGTCGGGCGCAGCCCGGTGTCGACGAGCAGTGAGAGCAAGGCTTCGAGCTCGTCGCGCGTGCCCATGGTCGAGCCGTGCACGTTGAGCTGAAGGAAGAACACGCGCGACAGGTCGGCGTTCGGGGCCGATCCGCTCGTGGCGCCGGAGACGACGACCGTGCCCCCCGGACGCAACGAGCGCAGCGAGTGCGACCACGTCGCCTCGCCCACCGTCTCGATCACGGCATCCACCCGTTCGGGCAGACGGGCACCTGTCTCGTACGCAGCGTGCGCCCCGAGTTCGAGAGCGCGAGCGCGCTTCGCCTCGTCGCGTGAGGTCGCCCAGACGCGATAGCCCATGGCGTCGGCCAGCTGGATCGCGGCGGTCGCGACACCGCCACCCGCGCCCTGCACCAGCACGGTGTCACCGACGCGGAGCCCCGACTTGGTCGCGAGCATCCGATAGGCCGTGAGCCACGCGGTGGGGAGACACGCGCTCTCCTCCATCGTGAGGTCGTCCGGCTTCGCGACGACGTTGCGCGTCGGCACCGCGACCGTCTGCGCGAAGGTGCCGGGGTGGAGCTCGGAGAGCAACGTCCGCTTGGGGTCGAGCGTCTCGTCTCCCCCGCCTGCCTCAGGATCACCGATCACGCCGTGAACAACCACGGGCGAGCCGTCATCGAGCAGCCCGGCGGCGTCGCAGCCGAGGATCATCGGCAGCCGGTCGGCGAGCAGGCCGACACCACGCAGGCTCCACAGGTCGTGGTGGTTGAGGCTGGCGGCCCGCACGTGGACCCGCACCCAGCCTTCCGGCACGACAGTGTCGGGCACCTCGCCGAGCGTCAGCCCGGTCAGCGGTGCGTCAGGGTTGAGGGACGTCACGGAGACTGCGAACACGTCCTCGACCTTACCGGCGACACGTCCCGACCGCCCGGGTTCGGCCCCCGCGGCGATCGGCGGCGTGCTCAGCCGGTGCGGATGACGCCGTCGGCGACCGCAGCCGCGGCGACGGCGGCGGACACCGTCGCGGTGAGACGCGGGTCGAAGGGGTCGGGCACGATCTTGTCCATCGCGAGGTCGTCAGTGACCAGGCCCGCGATCGCGTTCGCCGCGGCGAGCTTCATGCCCTCGGTGATGCAGGTGGCCCCTGAGTCGAGTGCACCACGGAAGATCCCCGGGAAGGCGAGCACGTTGTTGATCTGGTTCGGGAAGTCGCTGCGGCCGGTGGCGATCACGGCGGCTCCCGCCGCCTTCGCGACGTCCGGGTGGATCTCGGGCACCGGGTTGGCCATCGCGAACACGATCGACTTCGGCGCCATCGTGCTCACGACCTCGACGGGAACCGTTCCGCCCGAGACGCCGATGAACACGTCGGCGCCTCCGAGCGCGTCGAAGAGCGTGCCTGAGAGCAGCGAGGTGTTGGTGCGTTCGGCGATGTCAGCCTTGACGTCGGTGTAGGTGCCACGACCGGTCGAGAGCACTCCGGCCCGGTCGCACACGACGATGTCGCCGACCCCGGCGGCGAGCAGCATGTTGGTGATCGCGACGCCTGCCGCACCGGCACCCGAGACCACGACGCGCAGGTCCGACAACGACCGGCCGGTCACTTTGGCGGCGTTGGTGAGGGCCGCGGTCGCCACCACCGCCGTGCCGTGCTGGTCGTCGTGGAACACCGGGATGTCGAGCCGCTCCTGGAGCCGGCGCTCGATCTCGAAGCAGCGCGGCGCGCTGATGTCCTCGAGGTTGATCGCGCCGTAGGCTGGCGCGATCCGGACAACGGTGTCGATGATCTCGTCGACGTCGGTGGTGCCGAGGCAGATCGGCACACAGTCGATCCCGCCGAACTCCTTGAACAGCAATGCTTTGCCCTCCATGACAGGGAGAGCAGCGAGGGGTCCGATGTCGCCGAGACCGAGCACCGCGGTGCCGTCGGTGACGATGAGGATCGAGTTGCCGCGCCAGGTGTAGCGCCAGCCGAGCGACGGGTCGTCCGCGATCGCCTGCGACACCCGACCGACGCCGGGGGTGTACGCGAGGGACAGACCTGCGTTGTCACGTACGCGGACGGTCGGTCGGACCTCGATCTTGCCGAGGCGGTGCAGCGGGAAGGCGGGATCGGCGTCGTAGACCGCATAGCGGCTCGCGTCGTCCACGGGATCCGGTGTCTGTGACACGGTGTTCCTCAGCGTGAGAATGGTCCGAACAAGGAGCGGTCGGGACCGGACGCATCGGTGCCGCTGATACCGGTTCTGGCTGCGACACGGGGGTCACCCGTGCGTTCGCAGCATCCCACAGCGGCTCCCCCACGACGCGTCGGGCGAGGCTCGCGTGGCCTCGCTCACAGTGCTCGGGGCCGCGGCCAGACCCGGAGCAGGACCCGCGACCGGACGAGCCCGTCGGCAACGGGACCGAAGACCCACGAGTCGTGACTGTGCTCGCCGTTGTCGCCCTCGACCCACCAGCCACCGCGGTCGCGGTGCAGCGCACGCTTGACCACGAGCAGCCCTCGCCGGTCTGGCCGCTCGACGACGATCACCTGCCCAGGACGTACGTCTGCCCCTTCGACCCGGCGGCACAGCAGCCGATCTCCGTCGGCCAAGGTCGGCGCCATCGAGCCGCCCTCGACGCGGGCCAGGTGCAGCGGGATGCGCGGGACCGGGACGAGCGAGCCGTCAGGTCGTGCGGGCATCTCCTCCCGCCTCTCTGGTGCCGGTGGTCAGGGTCAGGGGTAGTCTCGCTGACAGGCTCTGCACGCACCTAGGCACGGTTGCCAGACCCGCCACCGAACCCGACGAGAGGTCACTCATGACGCGCCGCCTGTTCGCCCCGTCCGTCACCGTCCACGCCCACTGCGACCTGCCCTGCGGCGTCTATGACCCCGCGCAGGCCAAGATCGAGGCCCAGTCGGTCAAGGCCTGCATCGAGAAATACCACGCGAGCGCCGACCCGGTCTTCCAGGGTCGCGCCGTCGCCATCAAGGAGGAGCGCTCCGACCTCGTCAAGCACCACCTCTGGGTGCTGTGGACCGACTACTTCAAGGCGCCCCACTTCGAGAAGTACCCGCAGCTGAACAGCCTCTTCAACGAGGCCACCAAGCTCGCCGGGGCCGGCGGCACCAAGGGCTCGCTCGATGTCGCCGTGGCCGACAACCTGCTCGCCAAGATCGACGAGATCGCCGAGATCTTCTGGGAGACCAAGAAAGCCTGACCTGCCCTCGAGGTCACTGACCTGCAGAGGAAGTTCCCTCCTGCCCGTCGAGTCCGCACCCGGTCCCTGGAACGCCGCTCCGGCGTCCGGACGGACCGGGTGCGTTTCTCGTTTGGGGCCGCCGATCACGCCGCGTTCGCACACGCTGCGAGGGGGCCGAACGGGTGGATCGGTGCCGCGCTCGTCGCTGATTCGCGTTCTCGTGTATCAAGTCATGGCACCTCAGGCTCTGGGATGCACAGGCCGGGACGTCGCCTCGTACCGGCTCGCAGACCCTCCAGGAGGACGCCATGAAGTTCGACTCACGACTGATCGCCGTCATCGCCCGACTTCACCCCGAGGTCTATGACGACCCGCACTTCGGTGGCCCGGTCTACCGGCCGTCACACGTGCAGTCAGGGGTGGCCGTCGGCCGGACCGCGGCCACAGCGGTGCTGCAGGCAGCGTGGCTCGGCCAGGTCTTCGGCCTCGAGCTGGCTGGGGAGGACTGGGAGGGCGACTGGTGCCCGACCTATCCGCATCACCCCAAGCTGCCCCCGGGCGTCGGACCGATCGGACCGGACCCCGACCCCAACCCGGTCTACCTCACGGGCTACTACCTCGGGTTGTCCTCGGTCCTCGCTGACGCCGTCGAGCGCGGTGTGGCCTCGCCCGTCGTCGGCGCGCTCCTCGAGGCATCCGTCGGCAACCTCGCGCTCTCCGTGCAGCAGCGCTAGCCGAGAGCGGATCTGGACGGAACCAGCGGGAGGGGACCGCGCGCTGAGCTGTGCGGTCCCCTCCCGCTGCGCCTGGCGATCACTGAGCCGTGAGCGTCGGCATCGCTGCCGGACACAGCGCTTCGTAGGCTCGCGCGACCCGGAGCACGAGACGGTCCTCGAAGTGCCGGCCGATGATCTGCATCGACATCGGCAGGCCTTCGCGCGACAGGCCGACGGGCACGGCAGCCGCCGGGTGACGCGTCATGTTGACCGGGTAGGTGAACGGCGTCCAGTCGATCCAGTGCTCCTGGGTGTACGGGTCGGCCACGTCCTGGCCGACCGGGAAGGCGAGCACGGGCACGGTCGGCGACACGATGACGTCGTAGGAGCTGAGCAGCGCGGAGAAGTGACGAGTGAGCTCGCCGCGTACGGCGTCCGCGTCGAGGAACGTGTCGGCGCTCATCACCTCGCGCCGGCGCATCGTCGCGACAAGCCCTGGGTCGCTCATCGCGAGCTGCTCGTCGGTCATGCCGCGCAGCACGCGTCCGAGGGCGCCGTCCCACAACGCGAGGAACGCGTCGCGCACATCGCCACCTGGTGCGGCCACCTCCTCGACGACAGCTCCGAGGCCGGCGAGGACCTCGACCGCACGTGCCACGGCGTCGGCGATCTGCGGGTCGACCGCGGCGCGTGGCCAGACCGGCGTGTAGGCGATCCGCAGACCGGTGACGCCGTCGTCGATCCCGTCGAGCCAGGACCGGTGATCAGCCAGCGACGGATAGACATCTCGATGGTCGGGGCGGGTGATCGCCGACATGAGATGCGCCGCGTCGCGGACGGTCCTCGTCATCGGCCCGACGTGACTGAGCAGCCCGGACACTGCGGCCGGGTGGATCGGCACGATCGTGTGCGTGGGCTTGAGACCGACCACCCCGCAGAACGCCGATGGCATGCGCACCGAGCCACCACCATCGGTGCCGATGTGCAGCACGCCCATCCCCGTCGCAGCGGCGGCGCCCGCGCCGGCAGACGACCCACCAGTCGTACGCCCTGTGCCCCAGGGGTTTCGCGTGATTCCGGTCAGCGGCGAGTCCCCGCCGCCCTTCCACCCGAACTCCGGCGTGGTCGTTGCGCCGAGCACCACGGCACCGGCCTCACGCAACCGCATGACGGTGGGCGCCTCTTCGACGGCGAGGTCGTCGGGGTCCGTGTGGCGCGTGCCCTTGCGCGTGGGTCGACCGCGCCAGGGCAGCAGGTCCTTGACCGTCGTGGGCACACCGTCCAGCGCGCCGAACGACGCTCCTTGGCGCCACCGCGACTCGCTTGCTCGAGCCTGCGCCAGGGCATCCTCGTCATCGACCCACACGAAGGCATTGACGATCGGATCGATCGCGCGAACCCGGTCAAGGGTCGCCTGCGTGATCTCGACCGGTGACACCGCACCGTTCCGATACGCCGACGACAGCACGTCGACCGTCCATGAGGTCGGGTCGTCCGAGAGCACACTCACCACAGCGTTCCTCCTGCTTCGGGCACCGACTGGTGCGCCTTCGGCCGAGGATGCCGTATTTCATGCGGTTCGTGCCTCTGATGCACCGGCGTTGAGCCATTGACGTCGGCGGCGCACCACCTCAGCGCGTCGACGTGACGCTTGCTGACGGTGGGTCTGAGGGCGTCGGAATGGTGGCGGGACGCGAGGTCACCGGGATACAGCCGAAGGAGGTCGTGCCGTCGATCCGGTCGGCCACCTTCGTCTCGTGAGCTGGTGTGAGATCGGAGGTTGAAGCCGGCAGTGTCAGCGTCGCAGAGCTCGGCGAGCCTGGGACATCGCCGGCCGGCCTCGATGAGCACCCGCTCACGACGGTGCCGACGAAGCAGATCAGCGCGACGACGGCCCGAACGCGCGAGAGCCGATCACGCTCGATCGGTGCGGCCATCCTGCCCCCTCGATGTGCGACCCACGGTAGAGAGCACAGGGGTCGCGAGGCGAGCCTCGGACGACAACGACACCGATCCGAGACCGACCCGGCGGCAACGACCCGATGGGCGTGCGTTGGGATGGGGGTCATGACCAGCGAGCGGACGAGCGGGCGGATCCGCCTGGCGACGCCTGACGACGTGCCCGAGATCCTCGCGATGATCCGAGAGCTCGCCGACTACGAGCGCTCGGCGCACGAGGTCGAGACAACTGTCGAGCAGCTGACGGCGCTGCTGTTCGGTGGCACTCCGGGCGCACCGGGCACGGCTGCGACGACACCGAGCGGTGCGCCCGCCGCGTACGCCCACGTGGTCGAGCACCCGGACGCCGCGCGCGGCACGTCGCTGGGCGCGTTCGCCCTGTGGTTCCTCAACACCTCGACCTGGACCGGCACGCACGGCGTCTACCTCGAGGACCTCTACGTACGACCCGAGCTGCGCGGCACTGGCTATGGCAAGGCGCTGCTGCAGACGCTTGCGCAGGTCTGCCAGGACCGCGGCTATCGACGTCTCGAATGGTGGGTGCTCGACTGGAACGAGTCGGCGCTCGGCTTCTATCGCTCGATCGGCGCGGTGGGGATGGACGAGTGGACGGTGCACCGGGTGACCGGTGACGCCCTCGTCGCGCTCGCGTCGGGGCACGGCCGCGGTGACACGACGGCGGTCACCTCGCCCGGGGCGTGACTCTCCACGGGTGACTCGCGTTAGCCTCGCCTCGTGAGCTCACCGATCCGACTGCGCATCCCCGCGTCCAGCGCCTGGGTGGTGCTCGCGCGCACCACCGCGACCGCGTGCTGCGCGCGCCTCGACTTCGACGTCGACCGGCTTGAGGACGTCCGTCTCGCCGTCGACGAGGTTGTCGGGCTGCTCATCGGTCAGGCCGTCCCGGGCACCGACATCGAGTGCGTGTTCGTGCCGTACGAGGACGGACGCCTCGACATCACGGTCGCTGCGACCTCCGACGGCGGCACCCTGCCCGCGAGCGACAGCTTTGCCTGGGCAGTCCTCACCGCGCTCGTCGACGACGTCACCGCGACGGTCGACGCGACGGCAGTGACTGTCCTGCTGCGCACGTCACGTTCGACGAGTGCCGCGGTCGAGGCATGAGCGGTCCCGACAACGAGGTCGGCGGCGAGGTGTCGGGGATCCCGGCACAGGCCGACGGCCCTCGCGACGTGGTGGCTGACACGGCTGGCATCGATCCGGACGTCACTGTCGAGGAGCTGACCGAGCTCGTCCCTGAGCAACGTTCGTCGTCGCGCTGGGGGCCGGCTCAGCGCGCCCGGGAGCGGGAGCTCGTCACCGTGCTCGCGTCGACCGAGCCCGACGATCCCGCGCACCGTCGCGCGCGCGACGAGCTCGTCACGCTGCACCTGCCGCTCGTGCACTACCTCGCGCGTCGGTTCCGCGACCGGGGCGAGCCGCTCGAGGACCTCGTGCAGGTCGGCACCATCGGCCTCATCAAGGCGGTCGACCGCTTCGAGCCGGAGCGCGGTCTCGAGCTGTCCACCTACGCGACTCCCACGATCGTCGGGGAGATCAAGCGGCATTTCCGCGACAAGGGATGGGCCATCCGAGTCCCTCGACGCCTGCAGGAGCTGCGCATCTCGCTCGGCCGCGCGACCGCGGAGCTCTCACAGAAGTCGGGGAGGGCGCCGACTGTCGCCGAGCTGGCCCTGCATCTCGGCCTCAGCGAGGACGATGTGATCGAGGGGCTCGAGGGCGCGCAGGCCTACAGCGCGCAGAGCCTCGATGCTCAGCTCGGTGGTGACGGCGACGGCGACGACGGCCCGCACCTCGCCGACCGGCTCGGCGGCGAGGACCCCGACCTCGAAGGTGTCGAGTGGCGCGAGTCGCTCAAACCGCTGCTCGCCGCGCTCCCGTCCCGCGAACGCCGGATCCTGGCGCTGCGGTTCTTCCACGGCATGACGCAGAGCCAGATCGCCGAGGAGGTCGGCATCTCGCAGATGCACGTGTCGCGCCTGCTGGCGAAGTCCCTCGCCTCCCTCCGTGCCGGCATGGCCGACGACGCCTGACCAGCGTGGGGCGGTCGTACGTCGTCAGTCCTCGAGGGCGTCGCCGAGGGCGGGGCTGATCGCCAGCGCGATGCCGATCACTGATCCGGCCAGCACGGCGTAGCCGATGCGATGGGTCAGGTCGCCGTCGCCCTGGGTCAGGGTCCAGCCGACGACGAGGCCGAACAGCTGGATCACGCCACAGGGAGTACGAGCGGCACGGCGGCGCTGCCACAGCGCCCGGCCGCAGGCGAGCATCGCTGCCGCGAAGATGAGATAGATGACGATCTCGACCGGCGCCGCAGCGACCGAGCCTGGCTCCTGCACCGCGGCGATCGCGATGCCCACGGTGTAGGCGATCACGGCGAGGCCTTCGACGAGTACGAGGCCGACGGTCGCCGTCAGCGCGACCGGCCGGGCATCACCGGCAGCGGGCACGACTGCGCTCGGCGCGGGTGCCGCCTCGTCGCGACCCGGGTCGCCGCTCTGCTCATCGCTCACGTCTGCAACCTTGTCAGACCTCGGTCGATCCGCACGCGACCCGCTCGCAGCGGCCAGGAGGACCGACGGCTAGAGCCCGTCTGGGTAAACAGGACGTAAGGTGCGGGTGTGCGGGGTCTTCTGGTGGTCAACCCCCGAGCGACGACGACGAGTGCGCGCACCCGAGAGGTGATCGCGCACGCCCTCTCGGCGTCGCTCGACCTCGACGTGGCCGACACCACTCACCGCACCCACGCGACCGACCTCGCCCGACGGGCCCGACGCGACGGACTCGACGTCGTGCTCACCCTCGGTGGCGACGGCACGGTCAACGAGGTCGTCAACGGCCTCCTCGCCGACGGACCCGGTCACGACGTACCCATGCTCGGCACGGTCCCCGGGGGCAGCGCCAACGTCTTTGCGCGCAGCATCGGGCTCCCCGCCGACCCCATCGAGGCGACGGGTGCCCTCATCGAATCGATCGAGCACAAGCGGTCGCGCACCATCGGCCTGGGGACCGCGGCCTACGACGGTCGCACCCGATGGTTCCTCTGCAACGCCGGCCTGGGGGTCGACGCCGAGATCATCGAGCAGATGGAGAAGCAGCGCGCCGACGGCAAGGAGGCGACGCCGTCGCGCTATTTCCAGACCGCCGTGCGGCAGATCCTGGTCACGACCGAGCGGCGTGAGCCGGCGCTGGTCGTCAGCCGGCCGGGCGTGCCCGACGTCGAGGGCGTCTTCCTGGCGATCGTGCAGAACTCCTCGCCCTGGACCTTCCTCGGGCCGCTGCCGATCGATCCGTGCCCCCGCGCGTCGTTCGACACCGGGCTCGACCTGTTCGCACCGCGGAGTCTCGCGGTGCTGCACACCCTGGGGCACGTACGTCAGATGATCACCCGGCGGCAGCGCCGCTATCCGTTCGGCGGCCTGCTCACCCTCCACGACCAGTCGCAGATGGACGTCGAGGCAGTCCGGCCCACCTCGCTGCAGATCGACGGCGAAGCTGTCGGGAGCGTGTCAGCCGTCACGTTCCGTTCCTCTCCCCGTGCTCTGAGCGTGCTCATCTGAGCGTGCCGCTCTGCCGTCCGGCGTAGTTCCGCCACGCTGTGTGAGCAATGCCACCGGCGACTCATAGCCTGCTCTCAGCGAAAAGTCTGGACACCTCCCCCGAGGTATGTGAAGGTCGAACCTGTCGGTTGGCCCCACCGGGTGCCCCGGCATCCTCGTGTGCCATGTCGTCGGCCTCCTGCCGACGGCACGAACGCGGGGAAGGGCTCGTGACAGCGTTCACAAGACGCTCGATCGGCCCGACCAGGACGACACCGGCGGCAACCCCCGCCGCCGGGACACCGGGAGGACGTACGCATGGACTGGCGCCACGAGGCAGCCTGCCGTGACGAGGACCCCGAGCTGTTCTTCCCCATCGGGAACACCGGCCCCGCACTGATGCAGATCGAGGAGGCGAAGGCCGTGTGCCGTCGCTGCTCGGTCGTCGACACGTGCCTGGCCTGGGCTCTCGAGAGCGGTCAGGACGCCGGAGTCTGGGGTGGCCTCTCCGAGGACGAGCGCCGTGCGCTCAAGCGCCGCAACGCGCGCGCCCGCGCCGCACGCGCCGGCCTCTGACACCCCGCACCACGGCACCCCGCACCACCGAGATCGCAGCACCACCCGAGATCGCAGTACCACCCGCACCACCGAAGGGCCGGGCCACCAGGCACCGGCCCCTCACCATGTCCACCCCTCTCGCCATCCCAGCCGGCTCGCGGCTGGTCCGGATGCCGCACCGGGCAGCGTCGCGTACGAGGTCAGCCGGGCAGGGGGATCCAGATGTGCGCGCAGGTGCCACGCCCGTCGGGGCCGGAGCGCAGGTCGAGCTCTCCGCCGAGCTCCTCGGTGACGAGCGTGCGCACGATCTGCAGGCCAAGGCGTGACGTCGCGAACGGGTCGACGTCGGCGGGGATGCCCGGCCCCTCGTCGACGACGTCGACGATCAGCCGCTTGTCCGCGCGTCGCGGGAGGAGGCGTACGTCGGCGCCGCCGCCGTGCTCGACGGCGTTCTGCAGCAGCTCCCCGAGCGCCATCGACAGCGGTGTGACGACGTCGGCCGAGAGGATGCCGAACGTGCCGGTACGCGTCACGGACACCGACCGCGAGGCGAGCGACATGTCGCGCACCAGCGCGACGAGGCGGTCGGCGATCTCGTCGGCGTCGACCTTCTCCCCCGGCGAGTGCGCGAGGGACTCGTGCACCACGGCGATGGCGCCGACCCGGCGGACGGCTTCGTCGAGTGCCTCGCGCGCCTCGGGCGAGTCGATCCGGCGTGCCTGCAGCCGCAGCAGCGCGGCGACGGTCTGGAGGTTGTTCTTCACCCGGTGGTGGATCTCGCGGATCGTCGCGTCCTTGCTCAGGAGCGCGCGGTCACGGCGGCGGATCTCCGTCGCGTCGCGAACGAGCACGAGAGCGCCGGTGTGCGCGCCCGATCGCCGCAGCGGCACACCGCGCAAGGTCACGACCGCGCCGGCGTTCTCGACCTCGGCCCCACCTGCCGCACGGCCGGCCGCGACCACGGCCAGCGCCTCGTCGACCGGTCCCGGGCGGCGCGCGAGCTTTGCGCTCGTACGCGCCAGGTTGACCCCGACGAGGTCGGTCGCGAGACCGAGCCGGTGATAGGCAGACCGTGCGTTAGGGCTGGCGAAGACGACCAGGCCCTCAGGGTCGAGGCGCACGAGGCCGTCACCGACACGCGGCGGAGATCCCGTGCGCGCCAACGGTTGTGAGGGTGGGAACGTGCCGTCGACCACCATCGCCGCGAGCTCATCGGCTGCCTCGAGATAGTGCTGCTCGAGTGCTCCGACATCGCGACCGGACAGCCCGGAGTGCCGTTCGATGACCCCGAGCAGGCGCCCGGCCCAAAGGACGGGGATCGCCTCGACAGGTGCCGGGCCGGAGACCCCGCGTTCGGCGATCACCTTGCGGGCGGTGATCGTACGGTCGAGAAGTGGTCGGCGACCGCGAGCGGCGTACTGCCCGACGATGTCGTCGAAGAGCACGGTCGGCCCGGTCGTCGGACGCACCTGGTCGGCCGCGACGAAGCCACCACCGTGCCAGGTCGGGAGCCACAGGACGAGGTCGGCGAAGGCAAGGTCCGACAGGAGGGTCCAGTCGGCGACCAGTGCGCGGAGGTGGTCGACATCGGCCTCGGACAGGTCGGTGCGCTCCCGCGCGACATCGTCGAACCTGGCCATGCCACAACGCTACTGGCCAGCGACCGTCACACCGTCACCGCAGCCGTCGGCGGTCGGCCGCGCCCAATCGGGTCGACTCGCGACCTGTCCGCGAGGCACGATCGTCTCCCGACACCGAGGAGGCAGACGATGGAAGTACGACTGCTCGACTCGCCTGTCGAGTTCCTCGCGGCGACGACGGATCTCCGCGCCGCAGACCCGGTGCGCACCAACGTGATCGGGTCGATCGCGCAAGGCGTCATCAACGGTCGGCGCTATGAGCGAGAGTCGTGGTTCGTGGCTGAGGACGACGGGACCGTCGTCGGCGCAGCCACCTGGACCGTGCCGCACAAGCTCGTCGTGAGCCCGATGCCGACCGACGCCGCGCGCGCGATCGGACGAGCCTCTGCCGACCTCGGGTTCTCAGTGCCCGGCGTCGTCGGTGACGAGGAAACCTGTCGCGCCGCGGCCGAGGGGATCGGCGGTGGCGCCTCCGTCGGGATGCGCGAGCGGATCCTGGTGCTGCACGACTATCTCGCACCGCGCACCGTCCCTGGCGCGGCCCGGCTCACCGGCGAGGCCGACAGCGACCTCGTGGTCACGTGGCTCGACCAGTTCATGCTCGACGCCGGGATCCTGGTGGTCGACAACCGGGCGGCAGAGCGAACGAGTCGTGGCCGGCTGTGGCTCTGGGAGGTCGACGGCGAGCCGGTGTCGATGGCCGGACACGCGCCGATCATCTCGACACCGAGCGGAGACGTCGCCCGCATCGGCCCGGTCTACACACCGCGGTCGCTACGCGGCCACGGCCACGGCAGTGCCGTGACCGCCGCAGTGACCGAACACCTGCTCCTTCGCGCCAGCACCGTCATGCTCTACACCGACGCATCGAACCCCACGAGCAATGCCATCTACGAACGCCTCGGCTTCATCCACGAGCACGACGTCATCGAGCTCGTCATCACCACCACGTGACAACCGTCGCAGCCAACCCACGGCCCGATGCAACATCTGGATGTTCGCGCTCACCCGTGAAGTCACGCGGTGACAGCAGAATCGCGTCGTGTTGAGCGCGTTCTTGCTAACAGCGGTGCGCCGACATGCCGATCTGCATCGCTTCCTGACGACGACCCGGCATTCTGCCTCGGCGTGGACGGTTGCCAGGGTGGATCGAGTTCCACGCGGCATCCTCGTCGTGAGAGTTGACGGCAAGGTGCGCCAGTCGATCCCTCACGTGGCGTGCCGACTCGCTTCATCGACATCCGAAGGAGCAAGCGAATGAGCACGCAGGACGGGCCGGACCGGTATCCCAGCCAGCACTTCGTTCACAGTCCTCCCACGCCGCCGGGGCTCCGTCTTCAGCAGGCCTGAGGCCGGACCAGCCCAGGCGGACTCAGCCCCATCTCGTCCTGTGGGTCGTTTCAGCAATAGCCTCAGGGGTCTCGGCCCTGAGCTGTGCGGTCGTGACGATCGTGAACGCGCAGAACCTCGATCGGGTCGGTTCCGTTGGCGGTATCGACCCGCACAGCCTGGGATCGGCGTGTGATCGTGTGGCTCAACGGACCCTTCGGCGGCGGTAAGGCCTCGACTGCCGGTTGTCGATGCGGTAGCGGACCGGACCTAGGGTCTGTCCTGAGTTGCCCCGTAGTGCATCGAGGCTGCCTGAGGTCTCGCGGCGTGGTCTCTCGCTGATTCGACGCAACTCGCGGGGATGAGAGAAGATGGCGCATGAGCTTCCGTCCGGATGATTTCGACGCCCCGCTCGAACGCGCGATCACGCACGCACGGTCGTGGCTCGCTGCCGAGCCGGACCGCCCTGTGCGGCCGACGGACGACATCGATGCCGTCCTCGCACGAATGCCCTCCCACCTCCAGCAGGGGCGCATGGATCCGGGCGTCGTCGTCGACGAGCTCGCCGACGCGGTCGTGCCGGGGCTGATGTCGATGGGATCGGGCCGCTTCTTCGGCTGGGTGATCGGGGGGACGATGCCCTCGGCGCTGGCGGCGGACTGGCTGGTCAGCGCGTGGGACCAGAACTCCGCGCTGCGCTTCGCGACCCCGGGTGTCGTGGCGGTGGAGGAGGTGGCGGCGACGTGGATCCTCGACCTGCTCGGGCTGCCTGCCGGCGCGGAGGTCGGCTTCGTGACGGGAGCGCAGATGGCGAACTTCACCGGTCTCGCGGCCGCGCGCCAGCAGGTCCTCACCCGAGTGGGCTGGGACCTCGACCTGCTCGGCCTGTCCGGCGCCCCGCGCGTCACAGTCCTGGCGAGCGAGGACCGCCACGCCACGGTCGATCTCGCACTGCGCTACCTCGGACTCGGTGCTCCGACGCTGGTTGCCGTCGACGATCAGGGGCGGATCAGACCCGACGCCTTGGCCGCTGCGCTCGCGAGCAACGACGGCCCGACCATCGTGTGCCTGGCGGCAGGCAACCTGCATTCCGGGGCGTTCGACCCGTTCACCGAGTGCATCGCGCTCGCGCACGCGGCTGGCGCCTGGGTGCACGTCGACGGCGCCTTCGGGCTGTGGGCTGCGGCGTCGCCGACGCTGCGCCACCTGATGGCCGGCTGCGCCGACGCCGACTCCTGGGCCACCGACGCGCACAAGACGCTGAACACCCCCTACGACTGCGGCATCGCGATCGTGCGGCACCCGGCAGCGCTTCGTTCCGCGCTCGGGACGTCGACCAGCTATCTCATCGCAGACGAGACGCACAGCGATCCGTTCGAGACGGTGCCTGAGTTCTCCCGACGCGCGCGTGGCGTGCCGGTATGGGCCGCTCTGCGCGCACTCGGGCGATCCGGCGTCGCGGAGCTCGTCGACAACCTCGCGCTGCGAGCACGCCAGATCGCCGACGGCGTCGCGACCATCCCGGGAGCCCGCGTGGTCAACGACGTGGACTACACGCAGGTCTGTGTGGTGTTCGAGAACGACGATCGCACGCGCGCGGTCACCGCGCGCCTGCTCGCGGACGGTGTCGCATGGATGTCCGGTTCGCGCTGGCGCGGTGTGGAGGTGCTGCGCGTCTCGGTGAGCAACTGGAGCACCGACGACCTCGACGTCGAGATGAGTCTCGACGCCCTCCGCCGCGCAGCAGCCTGACCTCGTCGTCCCACCGATCGATACCACCAGCTCGTCGTCCCGGCTCATCACGAGGACCGTCCGTAGTCACGTCGTCGTACGTACCGCGGTGCTGTCCGAAAACAAGAACGTGGACCACCCCCGGGGGAGCGGTCCACGTTCCGTGATGGCCGTTGGCCATCGAGATCCTGTGGGATCTAGAGAGGCGTGACGTTCTCTGCCTGCGGGCCCTTCTGGCCCTGCGTGACGTCGAACGTGACCTTCTGGTTCTCCTCGAGCGAGCGGTAGCCCGACGAAGCGATCGCGGAGAAGTGCACGAACACGTCGGCGCTTCCGTCCTCGGGGGCGATGAAGCCGAAGCCCTTCTCGCCGTTGAACCACTTCACTGTTCCGTTGACCATGACTGTTCCTCTTTCGTAGCACGGGACGGGAAGCGTATGTCGCATCCCGCAAGTTGCCGCCCAGGTGCCCTCAATTGCCTGAAACTCAGGGAGAATACGAGGGAGCCAGGCGGAGTCGATCCGCGGGCGTCCGAAGAACGTTCGAGGAACTGCTGTAGCAACCTCAGACAGGCTACCACGCTCAGCCGTTTGGTTCGATCCACGGGGTCCGCGACGGTCGAAGCCGGCCGGCGGACGTGCCGCGGCGGACGACTCGGACCTGCCGCAGTCGCTCCCCCAGGTTGCCGCCCACCGCACCCGGCACCGTGGTGGACGTACGTCTGGTGGGGCATTCTGGGCGGGTGGCAGCGCAAGAGCTAGACGGCGCCACTCCGGCACTCGACGAGTCGCCGTGGCTTCCTTGGACACCCGAGCAGGGTGCTCAAGAGCTGGCTTCCCTGGACACCCGAGCAGGGTGCTCAAGAGCTGGCTTCCCTGGACACCCGAGCAGGGTGCTCAAGAGCTGGCTGCCGTGGACGAGCTCGGGCCGACCTGAGCGGGTACCTCCCTCTGGTGTCGGCTGCCGAGAGTGAGTGGCTCGGCGACGCGATCGCGATGATTCACCCCGGCCACCCGTGGCTGGCACTTCTGCGCTGACGCCGCATCACGTCGCCTTCCGTTCCGGCACCTTCGCTGAGCCCCACCGTTCGGAGGTGCGGGCGGTCAGGTCGGGTAGAGGTCGCGCTCGAGAATGGGCTCGCCCTCGTGAACAACTCCGGTGACTTTGAATCCGTACTGCTCGTACAACGTGGCGGGCGACGCCGACCCGATGACGTGCGAGACCAGAAACGTGCGGGCGTCGGGGCGGTCCGGACATGGTCGACGACGAGGTCGAGCGCAGCGGTGCCAAGGCCCCGCCCCTGGAAGCGGTGGTCGACCAAGAGGCGCCAGAGGTAGTACGGGCCGACGTATCTCGTGTCGTCGACGGCGATGCCGTTGCTGATCATGACGAAGCCGACAGGGTCGTCGCCGGCATAGGTCGCGCGACACCACGGCTTGGCGTCGGGATGGTCGACGACCTCGAGCCGGGACTCGCTGACACTGGCGACGTAGTCGCTCTGCACCTCGGTGACCACGAGCGCCTCGATGGCGGCTCGGTCGTCATCGGTGATCTCGCGCAGCGACACGACTGCCGCACGACTCGAACCCTGATCGACATGGCGCTCGGGCGTGGAGGACGCGCCCGCGACGGATCGTTCCGGGTGCGCGGCGGTCACGCCGCCGTCCTCAGCCTCATCACGCCACAGTAGATCTGAGCAGTCCGAAAGCAATGCGCACCGGAGACCGCCGAAGTGCGGAGCGGCCGTGCCACCAGGCCTGCGGCCCGAGTCGCGCTCTCGTCCCACGTGTCGGCGAACGCCGCCGACGGCGGGCGACCGCGTCCGGGTCACGGCAATTGTTACCGGAAGGTAGGTTTCCAGCATGAGCGATGACCTCGGGACTCTCAACGGACATGGCGGCACACACGCGGTGGCGGCGGCGCTCGCGCACGGCGTCGAGACGATGTTCACGCTGTCGGGGGCGCACGTGTTCCCGCTCTACGACGCTGCCGTGGGCGGCAAGGCAGGACTCGAAGCAGGCACGCCGCAGCTGCATCTCGTCGACGTACGGCACGAGCAGACAGCGGTCTTCGCGGCGGAGGGCACGGCGAAGCTCACGCGCACGCCGGGACTCGCGGTCGTCACGGCAGGACCCGGTGTCACCAACGCTGTCAGCGGCATCACGACGGCACACTTCAATGGGTCACCCCTGGTCGTGATCGGTGGGCGCTCGCCCGACAACCGTTGGGGCACAGGAGCTCTGCAGGAGCTCGACCAGCCTCCGCTGCTCGGCCCGGTCACCAAGCTCGCGGCCACCGTGCACCAGACCGCGGAGGTCGGCAGCGCGGTGTCGAACGCGTTCGGCACCGCCTTGGCACCGCACCGTGGACCCGTGTTCCTCGACGTACCCATGGACGTGCTGTTCTCCTACGCCGACGTGCCCGCTCCCGTTGCGGCACGAGCGATCGCAGTCGCACCTGATCCCGACGACGTCGACGAGGCCGCGCGCCTGCTCGCCGACGCTGTGCATCCGGTGCTCGTGCTCGGAGCTGATGTGTGGACCGGCGGTGCCGAAGATGCTGCGCGGCGCCTGGTCGAGACGATCGGGATCCCGACGATCGCCAACGGCATGGGGCGCGGCGTGCTCCCTGCGGGACACCCGTTGCTGGTGACGCGTGCCCGTGGCGTGGCGTTCACTGGCGCCGACGTCGTGGTCGTCGTGGGAACACCGCTCGACTTCCGCCTCGGCTACGGCGCCTTCGGCGGCAAGGACGGCACGACAGCGGCGAAGGTCGTGCACGTCGTGGACGCACCGTCACAGCTCGCCCGCCATATCCCGCTCGGCGCAGGCATTGTCGGCGATCTCGGACTCGCACTCGACGCGCTGAGAGAGGGAGTCGAGCACCTGCTGCGCAAGCCGTCGTACGACGACTGGGCGGTGCAGCTCACAGCCATCGCCGCCTCAGGCGTGGCGAAGGACGCGGCTGACCTCGGCAGCGACTCCGACCCGATCCACCCGGCGCGCATCTATGGCGAGCTCCTCCCCCGCCTGGCCGAGGATGCCGTCGTCATCGGTGACGGCGGAGACTTCGTGTCCTACGCCGGGAAGTACGTCGAGCCGTCACGCCCCGGCGGTTGGATGGACCCCGGCCCCTACGGCTGTCTCGGCACGGGTCTCGGCTATGCGATCGCGGCACGTGTCGCGCGTCCATCGAGCCAGGTCGTGCTGCTCCTCGGTGACGGTGCTGCGGGCTTCTCCCTCATGGACGTCGACACCTTGGTGCGGCACAAGATGCCCGTGACCATGGTGGTCGGCAACAACGGGATCTGGGGCCTGGAGAAGCACCCGATGCAGTTCCTCTACTCCTACGACGTCGCCGCCGAGCTGCAGCCCGGCACGCGCTATGACCAGGTGGTGACAGCGCTCGGTGGGGGCGGTGAGACCGTCACCGGTCCCGCCGAGATCGGGCCGGCGCTCGACCGTGCCTTCGCCAGCGGAATCCCTTACCTCGTCAACGTCCTCACCGATCCGCGGATCGCCTACCCGCGCTCCACCACCGGGATCTGAGCGTGCCGGATCACGGTGGAGTCGTCCGGCGATGACGCAAGCCGTGGGCACGGCGTACGAGCGGATCGGTGTCGGCTACGGCGGTCACCGACGTGAGGAGCCGACGTGGCGGCGCGCGATCACCGCTGCGCTCGACCCGGCGACCACGGTCGTCAACGTCGGTGCCGGGGGCGGGTCCTACGAGCCCCACGGCCGCACCCTGATCGCGGTCGAGCCTTCGACCGTGATGCTCGCTCAGCGACCCTCGAACGCCGCACCCGTGGTGCGCGCCGTCGCCGAGTCGCTGCCGTTCGGCAACGGTGCCTTCGATGCGGCTCTCGCGATCCTCACCGTCCACCACTGGACCGATCCCGACGCCGGTCTCGCCGAGCTGCGACGCGTGGCAGCACGCCAGTTGGTGGTGACGTGGGATCCCGAGGTCGTGGGGTCGAGCTTCTGGTTCACGCGCGACTACCTCCCCGAGGCACTCGAGCGCGAGATAGGTCTTCCCACCGTGCGGGAGATCGCTGCGGGTCTCGGATCTCGTACTGCTGTGACAGTTCTCGAGGTGCCTCACGATTGCCGCGATGGGTTCTTCGCGGCGTACTGGAGAAGGCCGCGGGCCTACCTCGACCCTGGCGTGCGCTCCGCGATCAGTGCCTTCGCCTTGCTCGACCAGCGGCTGGTCGACCGGGCGGTCAGGCAGCTCGCTCGCGACCTCGACGACGGCGCCTGGGCGGCGCGCTATGCCGACCTCGCATCGTATGACTCGCTCGACCTCGGCTATCGCCTCGTGGTCGCCGACTAGCCTCGACGCCGTACAAGATCACGACTTGCGGTCACGATGTGCCCTTGAGTGGCAGCTTCTGACCTGAGAGGTCAAGTTCTTCCCTCGGACGCGCGGCGGCGTGGGGCTTTGTGGGGTGGGTTAGCAGAGGGAGTGGAGGAGGGGGGCGGGGTTTACCGCTGCTGACTCGCGGCCGCTGGGCCAGAGCTCGAAGTGCAGGTGGACCGCTCCCGGGCTGCCGGAGTCGCCCATGAGGCCGATGACCTGACCGCGCTTGACGTGACTGCCCGCGTGTACGAGGTCGGTCATCATGTGGCCGTAGTAGAACTTCGCGCCGCTGCGACCCTGGAGCACGATGCGCAGGGCCCCGTTGGACTGGCGGCCCTCGCGGATCACGACACCGTCCTCGATGGCGAGGAGCGAGGACCCGCGGGTGCCCATCAGGTCCTGACCCTGGTGCAGGTGGCCCGAGCGCTGGGCGCCCCACCCCTGACCGAACGATGCGCCAGGCGCGGGGCAGACGCGGCCGTTGGACACGGCGGACCGCGGAGCCGTGGGATCGGGGGCCGGGCGCGGAGCAGGAGTCGGAGCGGCCTGCGGGGTCGCGGCGCGCGCCGTCGGCTTCCCGGTCAGCAACGCCTTCCAGGTCAGCGGGCCGACCTTGCCGACGACCGGGATCCCGTGACCCGACTGGAATCGGCGGACCACCAGCTGGGTCTTGGCACCGAAGTAGCCGGTGGCTGTCATGCCCAGCTTCTTCTGTGCGTAGGTCACTGCGGCACCGGTCGACCCGAACGACAGCACCGGCAGCCTGGCCCACATCGGACGGCTGGAACCGGCACGGGCTGCCGTGGCCGTCGTCCCGGTGGCGGCGAGCGCCGTGGTCACGGACGCGGCCGCGACCGTTGCTGTCGAGGTCGTTGCCGTCGTACGGGAGAGCAGCGGCCTGGCGGCCGCGGCCAGCACGATGTCGGAGGTGGCGTCGGGCGACTCGGGGTCGCGCGAGGCCCTGTCGGACGCCTCGAGCATAACGCTGGACGTCGACCCCACTGCGGTTACGTCGTCGGCCGCCGGCGCAGCGCCGGCCCCTGTGACGTGCGGGACGAGCAGAACGGCGCACACGGCGGCAGCAGCACTGGCTGCGACGCGGCGCGGCAGGGTCCTTGCGGGCCTGGCAACGGGCATGGAGATCCTCCGGCCACGCCTGCGGGGTGAGCTGTCGGGTTCGGCCGCGGAGCTGGCCGGTCGAGTGGCGCTCGACTACACCCCGAGGACGCACTGGCTGTGCGCCCGCAATTGGGTCCCCCGCTCCTGCCCTGAGCGGTTGCTCGATGCTGTGCGGGCCGGGGCAGCACTCGGCGTCGTCCCGCACGGTCGACCGGATGCCCCCGGACGACCGTCGCCGACGCTACCAGGGCAGGATCGCGGGCGTGCCTGACTCCGTTCCCTCACCATCCGTGCTCGAGATCCGTCCCGTGCGCCCTGACGAGCACGAGGCTGCCGGCGCACTGGTCGAGGCCGCCTACCTCGCTGGGGGCTTGCTCGACAACGACCGTGGCTACGGCGCTCACGTACGCGACGTCGCGGGCCGTGCGTCGGCCCATCCCGTGCTCGTCGCCCTCCGCGACTCCCGCCTGGTCGGCACGGTCACCCTCACGCCGCACGGCACCCCGCACTCGGAGATGGCGCACGAGGACGAGGTGGAGTTCCGCTATCTCGGCGTCGCACCCGAGGCCTGGGGCGGCGGGGTCGCGCAGGCACTCGTCGCGGCCTGCGAGGACTACGCCGTGGCCACGGGCGCCGTACGCCTGGTCATCTGCGTGATCTCCGACAACACCAAGGCCCACCGGCTCTACGAGCGACTGGGCTTCGTCCGAGCGCCCGACCGCGACTGGACGCCCATGCCCGGAGTCGACCTCTGGGCCTTCACCCGCCCCGTCCCCCACCCAACCCCCGTTCATGTGTAACCACAACGGGCTATAGCCCGGTGTGGTTACACATCAACGGGCTAGGGGTGGAGGGGGGCGAGGAATCGCTGTCGGTCGACCACGACTCGGGTGATACGTCCGGTGGCCACGACGAGGCTGTCGGTGCTCCCGGAGGGGACCTGCTCGGCGGCGACCTCGAAGCGTACGAGCCGGCCGTCGACGTGCGACACCGACGCGTGCACGGTCAGAGTGGCGCCGATCGGGGACGCACCCTTGTGCTCGAGCTCGACGCGGGTGCCGACACTGGTCGACCCCGCCGTGAGCACGCCGTCCAGGGCCGCCACCGTCGCTGACTCCAGCCAGGCGAGCAGGCGAGGCGTGGCCAGGACGGGTACGTCACCGCTCCCGTGAGCGATCGCCGTGTCGTCGGCGCTCACGACGTAGGTCAGGTCTGCGGAGAGTCCGGCAACGATCTCGACGGAGGACATAGCCCGACCCTAGGACCACGCCGCAGCACGAACGGCCGCCGAGGGCGGCGTCGCTGATCTGTCCGTGCGGCAGTGCGGTTTACGGGCGACGGTCAGGCGACGAGGCCGAGGCGCTGCAGCTCGACCATGAGGTCGTGAGGACTCGTGGACGCATCCATCGCCGCCTCGAGGGTGATCACTCCGTCACGGAAGAGCGCGACCATGTGCTGGTCGAACGTCTGCATGCCGTAGAAGCCACCCTCGGCGATGAGCTGGTGGATCGTCGCGGTCTTGTCGGGGTCGACGATCGCGTCGGAGACGCGACCGGTGTTGACGCACACCTCCATCGAGACGCAGCGACCCTGGCCGTCGGCGCGCGGCACGAGCCGCTGGCAGACGATGCCGCGCAGCGCACCCGCCAGGGCCAGGCGGATCTGGTTCTGCTCGTGCGGCGGGAAGAAGTCGATGATGCGCGAGATGGTCTCCTGCGCATCGGTCGTGTGCAGCGTCGACATGACGAAGTGGCCGGTCTCGGCGGCGGAGATCGCCGCCTTGACGGTCTCCTGGTCGCGCATCTCGCCGACGAGGATGACGTCGGGATCCTGGCGCATCGCAGCACGCAGCGCTGTCGAGAAGTCCTTGGTGTCGACCCGGACCTCGCGCTGGTTGATCATCGCGCGCTTGTCGTGGTGCAGGATCTCGATCGGGTCCTCGATGGTGACCACGTGGACGTCGCGCGCCTGGTTGATGTTGTCGACCATGCCGGCCAGCGTCGTGGTCTTGCCCGAGCCGGTCGGGCCGGTGACGAGGACGAGCCCACGGGGCTCGAGCGACAACGGGCCGATGACCGCCGGGAGGCCGAGGTCGCTCAACGGGATGGCCCCGATGCTGACCCGGCGGAAGACCAGGCCGGCGCTGCCGCGCTGCCGGAAGACGTTGACGCGGAAGCGTCCGACACCATCGATGCCATAGGCGAAGTCCGCCTCGTTGGTCCGTGCGAACTCCTCGATGAGGTCGCCGCGCAGCACCTCGCGGACGAAGTGCTCGGTGTCCTCAGGACGCAGATCGGGTACCTGCAGACGGCGCAGCGCACCATCCACGCGCACCCGTGGAGCCGAGCCGACCTTGCAGTGCAGGTCCGAGCCACCGCTCTCGACGAGAGCACGCAGGAGCGGGATCACCGAGACCGGGCCGACGAGGGCAGCAGGTGCCGTGTACGCGGGCGCAGCCGCGACCGGAGCGGGCGGGAGCGGGGCCCGCGCGAGCGGAGGGGGCACGACCGGCGCTGGCACGACCGGTGCCGGTGCCGCAGCGACCGGAGTGGGGGCTGGCGGGGCGGGCAGGTCCGAAACGGCCACCGGACCCGAGGCAGGCGGCGGCGCGAGGACGGGATCAAAGGTCTGCGTCACCCCCATGGCATCGGCCGGGAGAGGGGCGCTCTTGAGCCTGCGGGGAGACTCCCTGGCGCTGCGTCGCCCGGCTTGCTCCCATCCCTGACCTGACGCGGGGAACGAGGCCACCCTGCGTGACCAGCGCGTCAGCCCGGGGCTGCGGCAGTCAGGCGGTAGGTCGGTCCGTCAAGCACGGCGTGGCGACGGCCGGGTCGTGCTCAGACCGCTGTCAGGCCAGGACGACGAGGATGTCGCCCTCCTGGACGACGTCGCCCTCGGTGACGCGTACCTCGATCACGGTGCCGCCGTGCTCGGCGAGCACCGGGATCTCCATCTTCATCGACTCGAGGATGAGCAGGGTGGCACCGGCTGCGACCTCGTCGTCCGGCCCGACCACGATCTGGATCACGTTGGCCACCATCTCGGCGCAGATCTCAGTGGCCATGGGTGCTCCTGACAGGGTTCGGACGGGACGTCTCATCCTGGCACGGCCGCGGTCGGCTGCACGCTAGCGTCGCGCCGTGGCCGACCTCGTGATCCGACCAGCCGCCGCCGACGACGTCGCCTCGATCACCGGGGTCTTCCAGGCGGCGCGCAGCGCAGCGATGCCCTGGCTCCCCGTGCTCCACACACCCGACGAGGACCTCGCCTTCTTCGGCGGTCTGGTCGCCGGTCACGGCGGCTACGTCGCCGAGCTCGACCACCGCGTGATCGGATTCGCGTTCGTCCACGACGGCGACCTCGAGCATCTCTACCTCGACCCGGACCTGCGACGCCGCGGCTTCGGGACAGCCCTTCTCACCCACGCGCGGGCCCAGCACACCGGGCCGCTGCAGCTGTGGGCCTTCACCGACAACACCGCAGCACGGGCCTTCTACGCGGCGAGTGGGGCCGTGGAACTCTTCGAGACCGACGGGAGCGGCAACGAGGAGAAGACGCCCGACGTGCGGCTCGAGCTCCCACCGCTGCGCTGACCGCGGCTTGGGCTCAGCGGGCCGACACAGCCGCCGCGCCTCGTGACCGAGAACGGCTCAGTAGGCGTATTCGGTCTGTCGCTCGATGATGCGCGACAGAGTGTCGACGACACCCGGGTCGAACTCCCGGTCGATGCCAAGCTGCAGCCGCTCGATGGCGCGCAGCTTGCGATCGCTCTCGAGCGATGCACCTACCAGATCGTCATAAGCGTTGACGGCCTTGATGATCCGGCTCTCCAGCGGAAGCGTGCCGTCGAGCTGCCCGCGGTGCGGGCGATACGGGTCGGCTTGCCGCTCGACGATGAGCGCCGCCCGGTCGAGCACCCCGGCCTGGCGGATCACCTCGGCACCGAGCTCGGCGATCCGTCGCTGGTCGACGTAGGACACCATCGTCGTCGCACCACCGGGGATGGGCTCCTGCAGCGAGAGCTGACCGATGTCGTGCATGAGCGCGGCGTACTCGAGATCGGTGAGGTCGCGCTCGCTGACACCCATCTCGCGGCCGATGGTGACAGCGAGCCGGGAGACGCGACGAGAGTGACCCGTCTCGGTGTAGCCGCCGACCTCGGTGACCTTCGACAGCGACCGGATGGTCTGCAGGTAGGTCGCGTCGATGGCCGCATAGCGACGGAATGCGAACTGCGTGAGCAGCAGCGGCACGGCGAACACCGGCAGGGCCCACAGTCCCATCTTCGGAGTCGCGAGCGCGATGAGTACCCCGGTCGCGGCGATGGCTGAGGAGATTCCCAGCAGGGCCCGGAACTCGTCGACCACCGCCGTGCGGAAGGGTGCGTGCGACTGCGTGCCGCGTACGGCAGCGGCGAGCACGGCGTCGACCGCGGCAGCCAGAGCCGCCGTGATGGTCATCGCCAGCGCCAGCTGCCAGGCCGTCTCGGTTCCGGTCGGCATGACGTGCGGATAGATCTGGCCGAACATCGTCGCGGCGAACAGCGTGGTGAGCACTCGGCGCGCGAGCTCGTCGAGATGCATCCCACGACCGACCAGGGCGCTCGGGAAGGCCCCGACGATCGACCCGACGGTGACGACACTCACGGCGAGCGCGACCGAATAGGGCAGGTCGTTGATGCGGTCCGGAGCGGGGAGCAGGGCGAAGGCGAGAGCACCGGCGGCGGCCAGCGGAGCCGACTGGCGACCACCGGGGAGCGTGATGCGCAGGATCTCGCCGAGGGCGATGAACGCCACGAAGGCGAGCGCCGCGCCGGCGTCGATGATCCCCGCCTGGGCGGCCTTCGCGATCGCGGCGATGACGACGAGACCAGCCGCGACGAGCAGCGGGCCGGTCGATCGGATCTCACGGTCGTTGGTCATGTCGGCTCCTCGCCACTGCGGCCGAGGGTGGCGTCATCTGCGAGCTCGGACGCGTCGTTGGGCGCAGCGCTCGGCAGACCGAGGCGGTCGGCGGCGGTGGGGTCGTCGTCGTCGCTGGCGAACGAGGGCACCGAGTCGAGCGGCACAGGGAGGTCGGTGGGAAGGGTGTCGGAGGCGTCCCAGCCCTCGGCGTCGATGGCGTCGACGAGTGCCTCGACCATGACCGGATCGAACTGCGAACCCTTGCAGGCACGCAACTCGACCACAGCGTCGTCGACACTGCGAGCGCCACGGTAGGACCGCGTGGTCGTCATCGAGTCGAACGCGTCGGCGACCGCGATGATCCGGGCGAACTCCGGGATCTCCGAGCCCTTGAGCCCCAGCGGATAGCCGCGGCCGTCGATGCGCTCGTGGTGCAGATGGATCCCCTCGATGGCCTCGCCGAGGAACTCGAGGTCCTTGGTGATCTCCCGCCCACGGACCGTGTGCTGCTGGATCGCCTCGAACTCCTCCTCGGTGAGCCGGCCGGCCTTCTGCAGGACCGAGGTGGGGACACCGAGCTTGCCGACGTCGTGGAGCATGCCGGCATAGCGCAGGCTCGAGACCCGGTCCTCGCGCATGCCGGCCCGCCGGCCGATGAGGACGGAGGCCCGCGACACCCGCTCGGAGTGGCCGCGGGTGTAGAGGTCCTTGGTCTCGACCGACTTGATGAGCGAGCGCATGGTGGCCTCGTAGGCCTCCTGACGCGCCGAGAACTCCGCGAACACCCAGCGCGCCACCATGAGAGGTGCGAGGACCAGCACAGCGGCGATGGGTCCGGCGTAGGACCAGACCACCGCCAGCATCAGGCCGAAGATCGAGTAGATGAACATGGGCAGCGCCGACTCGGCGAGAGTGCCGTACCAGACCCGCAGCGGAGACACCCGCTCCGAGAGCGCGATCATCGTGACGAGCAGAAGGCCGTTGACGATCTCGAGCACCAGCGCTGCCACCAGGCTCGGAAAGATGACCTGCCAGAACCCGACGGCGTCGGTGGAGTTGAGGAGAACGGTGCCGAAACGCTCGTAGACGTGACCCGTGATCGTTGCCGTGATGGCGAACATTCCGGCGTTGAACAACCGGTTGTAGAGCCTCGCACTGGTCGGGGCAAGGACGACGGCAGACATGACGATCGTGGCACCGGCCGGCCCGAGAAGGATGACCGAGGCGATGGCAACAGGCATGCCCACACTGATGTTGACGTGGCGGCGCAGGTCGCTGGCGAACCACTTCGCCAGGACCACGAGGACGGCCAGCGGGATCACCGCGAGCCATTCCTCCCGGCCCAGCTGCAGGGCGCTGTAGACGACCAGGGCGGCGCCCACCACGATGACGGCGGTGAGATACAGGCGCGCAGTGAGGGACATGTCGCGCACGGTCGTCCCTCCTTACGCTCGTCTCACACACAGGTCCGAGATAGATGTCGGCAGGATCGGGATCGGCAGCAGAGGCCCAAACTTGAACTTCCACCTACCTAGAACTGGCTAGTCACAAGATTTACTTGTGCTGCCAGTCCCACATCGGCTCGGTCGAGAGCAGACGCTCGACGACCTTGACGATCTTGTTCATGTAGTGGGATCAACTCCTCGCGATGCAATGTCACAGGCACCGCTGATTCGCCTGCGCTCTCTCCGCTCCGCTCGCGATGGATGGCGGGTGACAGCTCTCGCCGACACCCGCCAGGAAGATCGAAGTACCTCCGGCCCCGAGCACGCCGAGGTGTGCCCGGGCGGCCAAAGGAAGTCCCTCTCCCCGGCTGCCGATCCCGTTCCTGCCGCTGTTGAGTTGTCGGGCCGTGCTTGTCGTACGCACGGGTAGGCTCCGCGCACGCTCTGAGTGACGGGTCGTCACCTTGTGCGCACGTGGAGCCTGTCCGAGTGCTGGGCTCACTGTGACAGGCGTGAACCCTGGGACGTCAAGTCCCTTGTGTCCGGTTTCTTCCGTCGTGACACGACCTTCACCGACGGTCACCCGCCGTGCCGTCCGTAGTCCGGACGGGTGATCACCTGGGGTGATCACGTCATCCATTCGGCTCAGCCCGGAATACCGCTGCTGACGGCGCGTGACGCCCGTCATAGTCTCTGCCTTCACACCGGGTCGGCCGCTCACGCGGCACGACCCTCGCGCCGGAGGGGGTGCGGAGGCGTTGGACGACAACGGTCGCTCCACGGCGTACGCCGACCTGCTGTCCGCGCTGCTCGCCCTGCGCGCTGACCCGGCCACGGCCCGCTTCGACGCGGAGCTGGCGGCCGCCGAGGCGGACGGCCTCGTCGACGGCTCGGTGGCGCGCACCCTGCGGTGGTGGCAGCGCGAGTCGATGCGCGGCCTCGCCGACCATCTCGCAGCCGTGCTCCCGGACCTGCTGACCGAGCTGCTGGAGTCCGACCGCGCCGCTGCCGAGACCGTGCGCGCGGCACAGAACTCCTGGGCCGAGGCCACCGCGTCGCTGCCCACCGGCGCGCCGATGGCTGGCACCGACGACCAGATGTCGCCGCCGTCGGCGAGCTCGCCGTCCCCCCCCGCGTCCCCGCCGGTCGCTCCCGGTGGACCGCACCTGAGGCCCGTCGACGACATCGACGACCTCCACCCGGGCGGGGGCTCGCGCCCGCCCTTGCGCAAGGCCTCGCCGGCACTGCCCGGCAGCGCTCCCGTAGATGTCCCGATCGTCACACCGGTCGGTCCGGGCTCTCCGGTCGCTCCGGGCGTGCTGGATCGGACCGTGCTCGGCGCTCCCGTGACTCATGAGCTCGCGACTCCGGACGCACCGCTTCGTCCCGGGTTCGCCCCCTCGGTGCCGTCGACGCCACCGTCGACCGACCGACGTGCCGATGCCACGGCTGTCCGGGCTCCGGACAATCGCCCGGTGGTGGCGACCGGCCTCGAGATCGACCGCGTGACGGAAGCCACGACGACCTCCGAGGCTGTGACCCCGCCGTCCGGCGCGCCCCGTACCCGATTGCTCGTGGCCGGGCTTACCGTCCTGACAGAGGCCGTCTCCGACCACCCCGTCGATGGCGGTAGGGGTGCGACGGACGCCGACGACGAACCGTCGGCCGACGAAGGCACCCGTGACGAAGGCACGCTCGACGATCCCGTATGACCCGCTGCTGCTTGATCATCACGCGACCGGACCTCGTCCGGACCGCACCGACGGAGGACTCATGACCGCCCTGCGCCTGCTCCCGGAGTTCGAGGCCGCCCTGCGCGCCGTACCGGGGATCCGCGAGGCCAGCGTGCGCACCAGCCCGGACGCCCACCCGATCGAGGTCCACGTGGTCTCCGGTGGTGCCAAGCCTGCCAAGCAGGTGGTGCGCGACGTGCAGTCGATCGCGATGGCGCAGTTCGACCTCGACATCGACCACCGGATCGTGAGCGTCGTGCAGATCCCCGACAGCCCGGCGGACGCGGTCGAGGCCGGCGAGACCCTGGCGTCGGCGGCCGCGGACGCCGACGAGGCGCTGCCGCGCCCCGCGCTGACGAGCATCACCGTGCGCAACTCCGAGGGTGAGAGCCACATCAACGTCACTCTCGCCATCGCTGGCTCGGTGTTCTCCGGTGAGGCCGACGGGCCGTCGTCGCCGCTGCACCGCCCGCGCATCGTCGCCACGGCGACCCTGGTGGCCCTGAGCGAGCTGCTCGGCATCCCGGCCCAGATCGAGAGCTCGCAGATCCTCGATGTCGGCAACCGTGAGGTCGCGCTCACCACCTTGTCCATCACCATCCCACGCCTGGGAGAGCAGACCCTGTGCGGCAGCGCGTTGGTACGCGGCGACGCTGAGGACGCGGTCGCGCGGTCGGTGCTCGCCGCGGTCAACCGGCGCCTGGCCGGCTAGCACGAGGCCCGAGCGGCCCGGGTAGGGCCACTGCCTCGGGTGTGGGAGACTCTTCCTGGAACGTGACCGGGGTGTGCCGGTCCGCAGCACCACGCACCGGCTGACCCTGAGGAGCACGACATGAGCAAGCGCGCCCGCAAGCGCCGTACCCGCAAGAAGAGCAGCGCCAACGGCGGCAACCGCCCCAACGCCTGATCTTCTCGCCCCGCACGCACGAAGGCCCGCCCCCAGCTGGGGAGCGGGCCTTCGTCATGTCAGGTCTCGCTGGGGAGACTGACGCCGAGCGTTCGGGCTAGGAGTCCTCGAGGCGCAGCGACACGGTGACCTCACGGATCCGCCCGACGACCCGGGCCCGCATGTCCTCGGGCATCTGGTCACTTCCGCAGCACCGGTGCACCAGGAGCTTGACCTCCTGATAGATCCCGAACTCCTTGAGGCACGGACCGCACTCGTCGAAGTGCTGAGCGATGTGACCGGCATCGTGCTCGGTCATCTCACCGTCGAGATACGCCGAGACAGCGTCGAGGACCTCGCTGCACGAGGTGTCGTGGTGGTTGCCGCAGCTCATGACTCTTCCCCACCCTTCGCCGGCTGTGCCGGCACGAGACCGCGCTCGCGCGCATAGTCCTCGAGCAGGTCGCGCAGCTGGCGTCGACCTCGGTGCAACCTCGACATCACGGTGCCGATCGGAGTGCCCATGATCTCGGCGATCTCCTTGTAGGCGAAGCCTTCGACGTCGGCGAGGTAGACCGCGATGCGGAAGTCCTCAGGGATGGACTGCAACGCGTCCTTGACGTCTGAGTCCGGCAGGTGGTCGAGTGCCTCGGCCTCGGCCGAGCGCAGCCCGGTCGAGGTGTGGGCCTCGGCCCGCGCCATCTGCCAGTCCTCGACGTCGTCGGCGTTGGACTGCAGGGGCTCGCGCTGCTTCTTGCGATAGCCGTTGATGAAGGTGTTGGTGAGGATTCGGTAGAGCCACGCCTTGAGGTTGGTGCCGTCCTGGTACTGGTGGAACGCTGAGAAGGCGCGGACGAACGTCTCCTGCAGCAGGTCCTCGGCGTCAGCGGGGTTGCGCGTCATGCGCAGCGCGCCGGCGTAGAGCTGGTCGAGGAACGGCAGGGCATCCCGCTCGAAGCGGGCGGTGCACTGCTCGGCGGTCTCCACGGGAGTGACCGCGCTCAGGTCGTCGCTCGTTTCGTCGGAACCGGTGTCTGAGGTCATCACCAGCGAGCGTAGCGGTGCAGCGGACCCACCGATGTGATCGGGCAGGTCGAGATGAGTCTCGGAGGTCGTGAGGACGAGCACCCGGGCCCCTCTCCTGGTCGTCGGGCGATGACATCGAGGTGAACACCGCGGCTCTCCCCGTTCATTCCCCGGGAGAGGGCGGGAGTCACGGACCTACATCACGACCCCGACTGCGCGCAGCGCGGCAGCGACGAGCACGGGCAACGGGTCCGGGTCGCCTCGGCGCACCCCGAACGAGTGGTCGGCCTCAGCCACCGCCACCACGTCGAGGCCGGTCGCATCGGCGACCTCGGCTGCCGACCCGAACGGGTCGCGCTCGCCCTGCGCGACGACGACCGGGATACCCGCGGCAGCGGGAGCCGCGAGCTCGGCAAGCCGCGCGGCACGTGCCTTCGCCAGTGCTTCCGGCGTCCTGCGGGACGCGGGCGGCACGAGCGGGACGGCCAGGAGCAGCACCGACGCCGCACCCACTGTGCCGGCCGTGCGGGCGGCCACCCGCGCGCCGGCGCTGCGCCCTCCGACGACGACCGGGGTGCGACGCGTCGCTCCCGTCGCGGTGCGCAGCGCGGGCTCGGCAAGCGCAGCCAGCACCGCGATCCAGGCGAGGTCCAGCGTCGCGGGCGGTGCCGCGACGCGGCGACCCGCGAGCACCCACGGCTGGTCGACGAGGACGACCGCGATGCCACGCGGTGGCAGCTCTCGCGCGAGCCCCAGCAGGTCGGCCGTGTCGCTCCCGCGTCCTGCACCGTGCCCGAGCACGACGACGGCGACCGGGCGGTGGACACCCGCGACGTGGAGACGCGCGTCACCGACCGGAGTGGCGACGGTGTGGAGTGACGAGAGCACTGCCCGGGCCGCCATCGAGGTGTCGCCGTCTCAGAACAGCGAGCCGGCGTCGGGCTCCTCGGCCGCGATCGGCTCGAGAAGCTCGGGGCCGTTGTTGCGCACGGCGTTGACGGCGGTGGAGACAGGGTAGGCATCGAGGCGACCGGGCGCGGCCGGCACGAGCAGCTCGGTCAGGTCGCGCGTGCTGCCGTCGAGGCTGGGATCGAGCCAGTCGCTCCATCGCTCGCGCTCGACGAAGAGCGGCATCCGGTCGTGGATCATCCCGACGGCGTCCTCGGCGGTGGTGGTGAGCACGGTCGCGGTCATGAGCCACCGCTGCGGGTCGTCGTCAGCGCGGGTCGGGTCGCGCCAGAGCTCGTACAGTCCGGCCATCGCCAGCACCCCGCCATCGGCAGGATGGATGTAGAAGGGCTGCTTCACCGGCTTGCCGTTCTTGCCCTTCGGGCCGTTCTCGGGGGTGTACCACTCGTAGTAGCCGTCGGCGGGCAGCAGACACCGGCGCTTGGCGAAGGCCCGACGGAACGCTGGCTTCTCGGCCACGGTCTCCATGCGCGCGTTGATCATCCGGGCGCCGATCGAGGGATCCTTCGCCCACGACGGCACCAGCCCCCACCGCACGACCGCGAGCTCTCGGCGTACGCCGTCATCCCCTGACGCATCAGATCTCCCGCCACCCGCGACCGCGGTCTCGTCGGCGTTGCGAGGGCGGCGATCCATGACGGCGTAGACATTCTTGGTGGGCGCGACGTTGTAGTCGGGAGCCAATGCCTCGGTGGGCCGGACCACGACGTCGAACTCCTCGACGAGGTCGTCCGGATTGCTACTGGCCGCATACCTCCCGCACATGCCCCGATCCTGCCCCATCGCTCCACGCGCCAGGCAAGGAGGCGAGCTCCTTCAGCCCAGGGCCGTCACGTCACGAGGTAACGACGGCGATGGCTGGTTCTTCGAGGCTTCCCATCCAGACCTTGCCGTCGTGCTCCCGCACGCCGGTGACCACGTGATAGCGGGCGGTGTCCTCCGGGCGGTCGAGGGAGAGATCTCGGACGAGGCGTCCGGAGTCGTCGTAGGCCTGCACCCGGATGGTGCGCTTCGGGGCTGGTTGTACGCCGGCGGGAAGCCGGGTGATGCTGCGGCGCAACCACTTCGGGCCGGTCTGCAGTCGCTCGACGAGCGGGTCGCGAGGGCTCGCGATCGTCACCCAGACCAGCCCGTCGCTGCCGCGCGCGATATTGTCAGGATAGCCCGGCAGATCGCTGAGGAACAGGTCGCGCTGGCCGGCGCGGTCGCCGGTGATCCAGTGGCGTACGACCGTGCGTGCCGCCGTCTCGGCGACGGCCACCCACGACTGGTCGGTCGCGAGGGCCACACCGTTGGCGAACGCCAGGCCGTCGAGCACCACCGACACGGAGCCGTCGGGACCGCGACGGACCAGGCGCCCGGTGCGGGTCATCTCGACGATGTCGTTCTTCCATCTCTCGATGGGGTGCACGGTCGAGGAATCGGAGAACCAGACGGACCCGTCGGTGCCGACTGCAGCGTTGTTGCAGAAGACCATCGGACGGCCGTCGACCTCGGTGGTGAGGACCTCGACAGCGCCGTCGCGCAGGTCGACGGTGAGCAAGCCACGGTGCGCGTCGCAGACCAGGAGTCGCCCGTCCGGCATCCACTCCAGTCCGAGCGGACGACCCCCGGTGTCCGCCACCTTCTCGACCGTTCGCCCGTCGGCCGAGACGCGATGGACGATGCCGTCTGCGGTCCCGGTGAGCACCGACCCTTCGTGCGGGCCGCTCAGCGCCACCAGGACGTCCTCCGCGCCGGGGCCATCGACCGCGATCACCTCGAACGCCATGCCACCATCTCCTGCCCGCGCCAGCGGTGCCTGCGTACCGGATGTCGCGCGACCGTACCGCTCGCCGGGGTCCGGGCGCTGTGGATCGCGCAGGACCGGTGAGTGCTGGCTCCACTAGGCTCATCCCGTGGCATCCGACGACCATCCATGGCCGGCACCGACTGCGACGAGCCCGATCGGGGCCGTCGTCACGGTGCCGGGTTCGAAGTCGCTCACCAACCGAGCGTTGGTGCTGGCCGCCCTCGCGGACGGCCCCTCGGTCATCACCGGCGCGCTGCGCGCACGTGACACGGTCCTCATGGGTCGTGCGGTCGCTGCACTCGGCACCGGCGTGGACGGTCTCGGCTCCGACGGTCCGATGCGCGTGACACCCGGAGCGTTGACCGGGTCCGCGCACGTCGACTGCGGGCTCGCCGGCACGGTCATGCGCTTCGTACCCCCTGCTGCTGCTCTGGCCGGCGGCGACGTGCGTTTCGACGGTGACCCGCGCGCCCGCGTGCGACCCATGGGAGCGGTGATCGAGGCGCTCGAGGCGCTCGGAGTCGAGATCGACGACGACGGCCGACGCACGCTGCCGTTCACGGTCAAGGGCGCCGGTGGCGTACGCGGCGGCGAGGTCACGCTCGACGCGTCCGCGTCGAGCCAGTTCGTGAGCGGACTTCTCCTGTCGTCGGCGCGTTATGACGAGGGGCTCGTCGTGCGTCACCGCGGCCGTGCCCTCCCGTCGATGCCGCACGTCGACATGAGCGTCGATCTCCTGCGCGAGCACGGCGTCACGGTCGATGTCGACGCCTCGGACCCGACCGCGGCCACCTGGCGCGTGCACCCTGGCCCGATCCGCGCTCTCGACCGAAGTGTCGAGCCTGACCTCTCCAACGCGGCTCCGTTCCTCGCAGCCGCCGTCGTCACGGGAGGATCCGTGAGGGTGCCGGGCTGGCCGCAGCACACGACGCAGGCCGGCGACGCCTTGCGCGGTCTGCTCGCTCAGATGGGCGCGCACGTGACTCTCGACGAGCAGGGTCTGACCGTGAGCGCCGGCGACTCGCTGCTCGGCCTCGATGCAGACCTGCGCGACGTCGGTGAGCTCACCCCGGTGCTCGCTGCCATGTGCGCGCTCGCCTCGACACCGTCGCACCTGCGCGGCGTGGCGCACCTGCGCGGGCACGAGACCGATCGGCTCGCGGCGCTCGCGACCGAGATCACCCGGCTCGGTGGTGACGTCGACGAGCTTCCCGACGGTCTGGTGATCCGACCTCGTCCGCTCCGTGGCGCCCTGGTCGAGACCTACGACGACCACCGGATGGCAACGGCCGCAGCAGTTCTCGGGCTCGCTGTTCCTGGGGTCGAGATCGTCGACGTCGCCACGACGGGCAAGACGCTTCCCGACTTCGTCGCGATGTGGACCGCCATGCTCGAGCAGGGGTCGCGCGCCGCGTGAGCAAGCGCCGCGACCTCGACGAGGACGACGTCCGGATCCGTCCGGGTCGGGGCAAGTCGCGGCCGCGCAGCAAGGAGCGCCCGAGCCACGACGACGCCGACGCCGGCTTCGTGGTGGCAGTCGACCGCGGTCGCTTCACCGTCGTCCTGGGTACACCGGACGAGCCGGGCGTCGAGGTCTACTCCGTCAAGGCGCGCGAGCTCGGCCGCAAGGGCGTCGTGGTGGGTGACCGAGTCGCGATCGTCGGTGACCTCAGCGGAAAGCCCGACACCCTCGCCCGAGTGGTGCGCGTGGAGACGCGCGCCACCGCCCTGCGTCGCAGCGCTGACGACGACGACCCGATCGAGCGGGTGCTCGTCGCCAACGCCGACCAGCTCGTGCTCGTCACGGCCCTCGCGGATCCCGAGCCGCGGCCGCGCATGATCGACCGAGTGCTGGTCGCTGCCTATGACTCCGGCCTCTCACCGCTCCTGGTGCTCACCAAGAGCGACCTGCGCTCCCCCGACGAGCTCCTGGAGTCCTACGGCGCGCTCGACGTGCCGTTCGTCGTCACGCGCCAGGACGGCGTCGACCCGATCGAGGTGGCAGAGCTGCAGGAGCGACTGCGTGGCCACGTCTCGGTGCTGATCGGGCACTCAGGTGTCGGGAAGTCCACGCTGGTCAATGCGCTGGTGCCGGACGCCGACCGGTCGGTCGGCCGCGTCAACGACGTGACCGGTCGCGGGCGGCACACATCGACATCTGCGATCGCGCTGCAGCTGCCGCACGGCGGCTGGGTCGTCGACACGCCGGGAGTGCGGTCATTCGGTCTCGCCCACGTCGACCCGCAGCGGGTGATCCTCGCGTTCCCCGACCTCCAGGCCGGCACCGACGACTGCCCCCGCGCCTGCACCCACGACGAGCCGGAGTGCGCCCTCGACGCCTGGGTCGCCGAGGGTCATGCGGGCTCGGGCGGTCCCGCGCGGCTGGAGTCGCTCAGGCGGTTGCTGCGCAGCCGCGCCGGCGGAGATGACGGCCCGCCGTTGCCCGACGAGGGTCGTTGACCGACGCACGACAGACCGTGACCGACGACACGTGAGGACGCCGACGTGACTGCCACCATCTCCTTGCTCAGCGAGCCGAGTGACGCTGACCTCGACGCGCTGGGTGCACTCCTCGTCGACGTGGTCGAGGGTGGTGCGAGCGTCGGCTTCCTGCTCCCGCTGCCGCGCGAGGAGGCGCGCGCATGGTGGCGCGAGACGCTGCCCGATCCGTGGACCCAGACGTGGGTGGCCCGCGACGGCGGCGGCGCCGTGGTCGGCACGGTGCGCCTGAGTCGGGCGTCGAAGGCCAACTCCCGCCACCGCGGCGAGGTCTCCAAGCTCATGGTGGCGCGCCGCGCGCGTCGTCAGGGTCTCGCGAGTCGGCTCATGGAGACCGCGGAGCGTGCCGCCTTCGACGAGCACGCGATGCGTCTCGTGCTGCTCGACACCGAGACCGACAGCCCCGCTCAGCCGTTCTACCTCGAGCGCGGCTGGTCGGTCGTCGGCGTGATCGCGGACTACGCCGCCACGCCCTACGGCGACCCCGCCGCCACCACGATCATGGAGCTCCGCCGCAGTCAGCCCTGACCGTGTGATTGCTTGTGGTCCAGGCGATCACACGGTGGCGCTGGCTGCGCCGCGGTCGTGCGCAGCCGGTGAGTGTCGATGACGTCAGCGGCGGACTGCATAGCGCAGGTAGACCACGCCGCTCGTGAAGCGCCGTTCGTCGAGGAGGTCGAGGTCGAGGCGGACCTCGCTCGGTAGCGCCGCAGTGCCACCGCCCACGACGGCGGGCACGAGGAAGAGGTTCACCTCGTCGACGATTCCGCCGCGCAGCGCCTGCGCGGCCAGGCCGGGCCCGCCGATGCTGACGTCGCTCGCCGCTTGAGCCACCAGGTGCTGCACCGCCGCAACGTCGAACGTGGGCTCGAGCCGGGTTCGCGGTGTGTTGACGTGGTCGAGCGTCGTGGAGTAGACGACCTTGTCGGCGCCCTTCCAGATGGCGGCGAAGTCACGCATGGCCGACGAGTCGGAGTCTGCGAGGTCTGGTGAGTCCCAGAAGCGCATGACGTCGTACAGTCGCCGGCCGTAGAGATAGGTGCCGACAGGGCGTTCGAGGTCGTTGACGAAGGAGTGCACCTCGTGGTCGGGAGCGGCCCAGTCGAAGCTGCCCGTCGCGTCAGAGACATAGCCGTCGAGCGAGCAGATCGCGGCATAGTGGAGGCGCGCCACGGCTAGGGCACCGGGAAGGTGCCTGGGGTGGTGTTCTGGATCGTCTTGCCCCACACCGCCGTGGCACCGGAGTGGCCGGCCGCGATGACCCAGCCGAGCGCCACCAGCGCGAAGACCACCGTGGTGACCGCAGCGACCTTGGTGAGGGTCGCACGGCCATCGGTCTGGGTGCGGTCCCACCACCACAGGGCCGCCACGGAGATAAGGAGCAGCCCGGCGAACACGGGCGTCCACTTGGCGATGTCGGCGTGGTCCGCGGGATAGCCGACCCGCGAGGCGAGCTTCTCACCGCTCTCCTTCGCGACGGCCGCCGACCCGGTGGCGATGAAGGCGCACGCGACCACGAGCACGCCGTGCTTCCGGCTCCAGGCGGGCCGCACGACGATCGCGATCGCACCGAGGCAGGCCAGCGGCAACAGCACGATGACGGCGTGCACGACGAGCGCATGGATCGGCAGTCCGCCGATGGTGTCGAACATCGTGAGTCCTCGAGGTCGCAGCGATCGAGCAGGTGCTTGAGACCGTACGTCGTCGGCACCACCTCGCGTGGGAACTTCGGCGGCCCTAGGACCACCGGTCCGGCCGCCGCCCGAGTCTCCATCGCACGGCGCGCCCGGTAGCGTCTCCGCTGTGAGCACCGAGCCCTATGCCGACGACCTTGCCCTGGCCCAGACGATGGCCGACCGCGCCGACGCGATCACCATGGATCGGTTCAACGCGCGAGACCTCGTCGTCGAGACCAAACCCGACCTGACACCGGTCAGCGATGCCGACCGTGCGGTCGAGCTCTTGCTGCGCGACCTCGTCGCGAGCTCGGGGCTCGATGACGGCGTGCTGGGCGAGGAGTACGCCGAGCAGGTCGGCACCAGCGGGCGCCGGTGGGTCGTCGACCCCGTCGACGGCACCAAGAACTTCGTCCGTGGCGTCCCGGTGTGGGCCACCGTGATCGCGTTGCAGGCCGCGGACGGCACCCTGCTCGTGGGTGTCGTGTCTGCTCCCGCCTTGGGCCGTCGCTGGTGGGCCACTCTCGGTGGGGGGGCGTGGGTGATCGAGCCGGGATCGGCTGAGCCACGGCGCATCTCGGTGTCGCACGTGTCGTCGCTGGGCGACGCATCGCTGTCGTTCTCCGACCACTTCTCCTGGGACGCGCTCGGCAAGCAGGCGCAGTGGGACACCTTGATGAATTCCGTGTGGCGCACTCGCGCGTATGGCGATTTCTGGAGCCATCTCATGGTGGCCGAAGGGTCGGTCGACATCGCAGCCGAACCCGAGCTCAACCTCTACGACGTGGCGGGGGTCGCGCTCATCGTCACCGAGGCCGGCGGTCGTTTCACCGGTCTCGACGGGGTCGAGGGACCGGCGCGTGGCAGCGGCATCGCCACCAACGCCCTCCTTCACCAAGCCGTCCTCGACACCCTCGCCTGACCCCCGCACCGACCGCGGCTGCTGCGGATGATGGTGCCCGTGGAGACCCTAGGGCCCCGCTGCTTCCCACACCGCGCCCGTGCGAGGTCAGGCGACGGCGTCGTCCGCCGTCGTGCCGAGCGGGTCGTGGGCGCGGCGGGAGTCGAGTGCGTCGACGGGGACGTCCGACGTGCGGCCGCGCCGGCGCTGCCACCAGGCGACGAGGGTTGGTGCCGCCAGCACGGCGTACAGGTCGAACCAGCCGTAGCCCCCGGCGGCGATGCTCGGTGGGTTGCCCATCGGCACCCAGCCCATGATCGTGTCGTAGTGCTGCCAGGCCCAGACGCCCCACCCCGTGCCGAGCAGCTCGAGATAGCTCACGACCACGAAGGCCCCGACGTAGAGCAGCGTCGAGCGCCCCCAGCGCAGGAACCCGAGCAGGCAGAGATACCAGAAGAAGCCGAGCACGTCGTGGCGGGGCGAGAGCAGCAGCCCCCACAGCGCCCAGGCGCCCGCGACGACGACCGTCGCGCGGATCGCGAGGCCGGCCCGGCGGCGTACGACGGGAAGACGACCGAGGGTCAGCGCCGCGAGGTAGACGAGACCGTGACCGGGGAAGACGTAGGCCGGGACATGCTCGAGGCGGTAGACGTAGACCCCGAGCCAGCCCGAGAACACCAGCTCGACGACAGCGGCGATGGCCACCACGACGAGGGTCTGCGCCCGCACGAGCGGGGTCTCGTGGACCAGCCACCAGGACAGCAGCACGACCGTCAGGACGCCTAGCGCGAGCTGGCCGGCGAGGCCCACGCTGCGGTCGAGCCAGAGGGTCGACGGGATCCAGAGGAACGCGAGCAGCAGGGCGCGTCGATCCGTCCAGGCCCAGGTCACGGGACCAGTCTCCCCGATGTCGACCGATCACGAATGTCGACACCGCCACGGGGGGGTGGCCCTCCGCCGCCTCAGGGCTTTCCCCGGCTGTGCGCTTGTGATTGACCTGAGCGCGACACGCTGCCAGATTCAGGCCCAAGATCGGCCTGAATGGGTCGGTGCCACGGGAGGAGTCAGCCATGCATGACGAGACGACGCTGGTAGACGTGGCGATGATCCGCGACGTCCTCACGGTCGGGCCCGCGCACACGTTGCGCCAGGTCGCGGCCTCGATGGCGACGCGGAAGGTCGGTGCGGCTGTCGTGAGCGACAGTGACGGCGCCGGCATCGGCATCATCACCGAGCGCGACATTCTCACCTCGGTGGGCGAAGGCGAGGATCCAGACGTCGAGGTCACTGCTGACCACCGAACGACATCGGTGGTGTTCGCGACCACGACCTGGACGATCACCCAGGCAGCCGAGGCGATGCTGCGCGGCGGGTTCCGTCACCTCATCGTCCTCGACGGGCATGACGTCGTCGGCATGCTCTCGGTCCGCGACATCGTGCGCGTCTGGGCCGCCGAGGACTGACCTGGCGGAGCGTCAGCCGATGGGTGTCTTCCGTGTGCGTACGCGCATGGGCAGACCGCCGGCGGGGCGGATCGTGACGAGTGGCATCGCCTGAGGCGGCCGACCGACGGGCTCGAGGTCGACGCGACCGACGAGCGATGCGAGCACGAGCACGCCCTCGAGAAGCGCCATGTCGCGTCCGATGCAGAGCCTCGGGCCAGCGCCGAACGGCAGGTAGGCGGGCAGCGCAGCCACATCACGACGCCGACCCCCGCTCTCGTCTAGAAAGCGCTCGGGATGGAAGCCGTCGGGATCCGGCCACGCGCTCGGGTCGCGGTGCACGAGCCACGGGCTCATGACGATGAGTGCGTCGGTCGGGATCGCCACTCCCCCCAGCGAATCCGACGCGAGCGATCTGCGGGTCACGAGCCATGCGGGCGGATACAGACGCAGGACCTCGTCGAGCACAGCTGCAGTCCAGGGAAGATGCGGAAGATCGAGGAAGGTGACCGGCTTCCCCGCGCAGACGGCGTCGACCTCCGCTCGCAGGCGGGCCAGCGCAGCGGGGTGCGTAGCGAGGAGGTGCCAGGCCCACGTGAGGGCACTCGCGACCGTCTCATGGCCGGCGACGATGAACGTCACCACCTGGTCACGCACCTGGGCGCGCGTCAGATGGGTCCCGTCCTCACTGGTCACGGTGAGCAGCAGGTCGAGCATGTCGCGCGGCGGCTCCCCCGCCGCCAGCGGACGCCTGGCACGCTCGGCGAGCATCGCGTCGACCGCCGCATCGAGCCGACCAACCGCGCGACGCAGAACGAGGTTGGTGGGGGTCGGGACCGCGACGGGGATCGGCAGCGGTGAGCGCGCCTTCTTGACCACCACCTCGAGCGCGGCGAGCGTGGCATCAGCGAGGCGCTCGGCGTCGGCGGAGAGGTCAGAGCCGAAGAGCGCTGACCCCACCACCTCCAGAGCGAGGTGCATCATCGCGGCGTCGACGTCGACGACCTGACCGTCACGTGCCGACCAGTCCGAGAGGAGCCGGTCCACCGCCGTGCTGACATGCACGGCGACGAGGTCGAGGGACGCTCGATGGAAGGCCGGCTGGATCACCGGCCGCTGGGTGCGCCAGACATCGGTGTCAGCGGTGAGCAGACCTTCGCCGGTGACGAGAGCGAGCGTCGTGTACTGCAGCGTGCGCTTGCCGTAGGCACGAGCGTTCGTCACGAGCACACGACGTACGGCCTCTGGGTCGGACACGAGATACGTGGCCGGGCGTGGGATCGGAAACTGCATGACGTCGCCGTACGACGACCGCATCGAGGCGAGGAACGCCAACGGGTCGCGGCGGATCGCCCCCATCGAGCGCAGCATCTTGCCGCCCTCAGGACCCGGTGCCGTCATCGGCAGGGGACGAGGGATGCGCACAGGCGCATCATCCCAGTCGTGTCGAGCACGGCTCGCGGTGGCATGCGGAGGTGCCTCGTAGTGAGTCCCTCGCGCTGCGCCCGAGCTGGAGGTACAGCATCGATGCTGGAGTCACGTGGCGGCTTGTGTGCAGTGTGCTGGGCCGACTTGTGCACTTCGGCCGCAGGAGTTCGGACTGTCAGACCCCCTGCCAGAATGGTGGCCGGACAGTAAGTGACATCGCCGTAACCCTGTGTGCACCATGCATTTGGGTGGATATGGCGGTTGACACGTTAGTACTGGTGTCTTATATTTAGATCACACGAGGAGGTGCCATGACTGACCCGTCTCACGACGACCCCGCAGCGTCTCGCGACGACGCGTCGGCGGCATCTGAGTCGTCGTCGGATATGCGCCCGGACGGTCACGTCTGTGTGTGCTCATGCCAGCCCGAGGTCCCCCGTTTCGAGGGCTACGTCGATGGTGAGGGTGGTCTCTCACCGTTCGAGGACACCTCGGAGATGGACGCGCTGGCTGCCGCGCAGCTGCGGGCGGACGCGCTCGCCTACGACGAGGATCAGATGGACTCGGAGTCGTGGCAGTTCTACGAGTCCGAGTTCCTGACCGATGACGACGTCGTGCTGGGTCTTCCCGCGCAGGTGTCTACCGGGGACCTTCACGCCCTTGATTCGATCGACCCAGGCGGCCTGACGACGCCGCTCGCGGTGCTGGCGTATATCGCGCGCGTCGATGCAGTGACCGCGATGCTTGCAGGAAAGCGCCTCGCCGCGGTCGTCGAGCTCGCGGGTGTCGTCCCGAAGCTGGTCTATCTGGACAACGTCCACGTCGAGGAGGAGCTCGCGTGTGCGCGGCGGACCTCGACGACGTCAGCGGCGTTGGAGATCGAGCGGGCTCGGGCGTTGCGTCAGCTGTTCACCGGGTTCCAGACCGCGCTCCTCGCCGGTGAGATCAGTCCCGCACATGTTTCGATCCTGGTCGAGAAGTGCCGCATCGTTCAGGACCCCGAGATCCTGTCCCGGATCGAAGCCCTCGTCCTGCCGAAGGCGAAGCGCCTCCCACCGGGGGAGTTCGGCCGTCAGGTCTCCAGAGCGATCGCCAAGCTCGACCGGGATGCTGCCGGTCGCCGGGTCAAGGCGCGCAAGAGTCGTGGGGTGTGGTTCCGGCCTGAGGATGACGGGATGGCCAGCCTGACTGTGTATGGCCCCGTCGAGTGGGTGAAGCCCGCGTACGACCGGATCACCGAAGACGGCCGAGCGTTGCAGCTCGCCCGCGGTGGTGCGAGTGCTGCGCGGGACGATGAGGACGCGCGCGCGGGTGCCTGCCGCGCGGACGCGGCCCTGGCCAGACTCACCGGTGAAACCCACCCCGACGGATCCGTGACCTTCGACCCTTCCCACGCCAACATCACCATCGACGTCGTCATGACCGAAGCCAGCTTCGCGTTAGTCGCCGCCGGTGCCGGGGGTGCGTCACGCGCGAACGGTGCGTCACGTGCGAACAGCGCTGGCGGTGTGGACGGGCTCGCGCTGGTCAACGGCGAGCCGGTGCCCGCATCGGTGGCTCGGGAGTACGTCCGGTTCGCGAAGGCATGGTGCCGCGCGGTCGTTGCACCGGTCACCGGTCATCTCATCGACCACGGTCGCAAGGTCTACCTCCCCCACGACCTCCGCGAGTACCTCATCGCACGTGATGGCGGGTGCATCGGACCGATGTGCAGCACCCGCCACCGCTCCAAACTGCAGATGGAACACGGGAAACCCTTTCCCGACGGGCCGAGCGACACCACGAACTGCCGGATCTGGTGCACCACCGACCACCACCTCAAAACGGATGGCTACCTCGACATCGCCAACCTCGGACCCGACGGATCCGCGACCTGGGTGACGAAGTTTGGGCAACGCATCGACATCCCACCCCGACCCTTCCTCGACAACCCCGACCCACCCGAGCAACCCGGGCAACCCGGGCAACCACCCGACACGACGCCGGCCGACACACCACCCGGGCAACCACCAGCCGACACGACATCGGCCGACACACCACCGACGCCACCCACGACACCCGGCGATGACACACGCCCGGATGTCACACCGTCACCGAGACCCATGCCGCCCGAGCTCGACGAGCCACCCTTCTAGCGAGGGCTGCTTCAGCCTGCCTGCAGATCCTCAGAGGCGAGCGAGCTCGGCGACGTCGCGCTCGAAGGATGCCCGGACGTCGTCAGTCACCGATGGCCGTGAGTCGGCGATGGCTGCGAGGTAGTCGGCGCTCGTCGGACCGATGCCGTCCTGCCCGCCGAACACGCTGCGCTCGAACGACATCTGCGATGCCACACGCGCCGCATGCTCGATCTCAGCGGGAGTGAACGACTCGCTCGCAGCGACGAGTTGGTCGATGTCGACCGAGGAAGCATCGGCATAGCGGGACCAGATCGCCTGGCGCGCGGCGGCATCCGGCGTACCGATCGGAATCACGTAGTCGAAGCGACCAGGCCGCGTGAAGGCAGTGTCGAGAGAACGCAGGTCGTTGGTCGCACAGACGAGCAGTCGCTCGTCATGCTGTCGGAACGCCGGCACGACCTTGAGCAGCTCGTTGGTGAGACCGTGCGCCGGGCTCGTCGGACGGTCTCCTCGGGCAGCGGCGATCTCCTCGACCTCGTCGATGAAGACGAGCACCCTCTCGAGGCGGCGGATCCGATCGAACGTCGCCCGCAACGCAGCCGCGGGACCAGCGGGATCGGCGAGCAGTGCGCTGGGAAGAACCTCGACGAACGGCCACCCGAGTCGGCTGGCGATCGCCCGCGCGAACGACGTCTTTCCGGTGCCTGGCGGGCCGAAGAGCACGACGGCACGCGGCGGCATCACTCCATGGCGCGCGGCGATCTCCGGACGGTCCAGAGGCGCGACGACCCGCCGCTCGATCAGGTCTTTCTCGCGATGCATTCCCGCGAGGTCATCCCACAAGCGTGCCGGAAGCACCTGCCCGCCCAGCTCGGAGAGCACATCGGCCTGAGCCGAATCGACCGACACGACCTTGTCGAAATAGGCGACTGCCGGTCGGCGTGTGAATCCGGCATTCGCGAGCCCGTCAGCCAGCATCTCCTCCTCAGGCAGGACGTAGGACAGCATCCGCACCCGGACCTCGACGAGCGCGCTCTCCAGGCTGAGCAGCAGGGCTGACGCCATTCCCTTGCCGCGCCACTCCTCAGCGATCGCTAGGCGCGCCACCCATGCGCGATCGCCCGACACGGTCGACACGACAGCGCCGACGACCTCGTCGTTGAGCACGGCAACCACCGCTGGCTGGTCATCGCGCAGAGCGGCGATGACCTCGGCAAGACCGAACACACTGCCCTGGTGCACCTTCGTCGCATCGAGAAGCCGCACCACGGCCTCGAGGTCGTCGTCGTGGTAGTCCCTGATGAACCAGCGCATGGCTCGAGCATGGCGCAGATGGCCGGTGCACGCCGCTCCAGATGGGATGAGCCACTGGTCGCACTACGCCGTACCGGAGGTGGACGCGAACACCGGGCCCCCCGGCGGGCTGCTCAGGGTGCTGCGGACTCCACCCGACCGACGACGCGATCGCGACCGGAATAGATGGTGAAGCCGCCGTCGCGGACGAAGGCGACGAGGGTCAGCCCGCACTCCCGAGCGACCTCGACCGAGAGGGAGGTCGGGGCCGACACTGCAGCAACGACGGGGATCCCCGCCATCGCTGCCTTCTGCACGATCTCGAATCCGGCACGTCCGCTGACGACGAGCACGTCGGCGACGGTGGCCGACATCACCCGGTGCCCGATCACCTTGTCGACGGCGTTGTGGCGTCCGACATCCTCACGCACGACCGTGATCACACCGTCGGCGGTGGCGAGCGCGGCCGCGTGGAGCCCCCCGGTGCGCCGGAAGACGCTCTGCTTCTCGAGCATCAGATCGGGGAGCGAGGCCAGCACCTCGACGTCGATCAGCACCTGACGATCAACGGCTGGGGCTGACGCCACGATCGCGTCGATCTCGTCGCGTCCGCACAGGCCGCACGCGCTCGACGGCGTGGACACCCGACCGAGCTTCGAGAGGTCGAGGTCCGCTGAGTCGCGTACGACGACGGCGACGTCGCCGTCCTGCGGACCGCCGTCGCCCGCGCGACAGTGCCGGACTCCGGCCAGGTCGTCGGCGTGGCGGAGGACTCCCTCACCGACAGCAAGTCCCGCCGCAAGTTCGAGGTCGTGGCCGGGCGTGCGCATCGTCGACCCGAGGAGGTGCAGCAGACCGCGGTGCTCGATGTGCACGTGCAACGGTTCCTCGACCACGACATAATCGCTGGGATCCCGTCGCCCGACCCCGCCCGCCCGCTCGACACGCACCCGAGCGACGGCAGACACCTTCGGCACGCGTGGGTCAGACGCACGATCGGGTTCCACAGGTCGACGTTACCTCCGGGTCCATGATGGAGGCAGCGGGGCCGCGGTGCGATCTGATCGGATGAGCCCATGACACGGGTGGCAGTGGTGGGTGCGGGGTTCGCCGGGCTGGCGGCCGCAGTGACGTTGGCCGACTCCGGGGTCGACGTGGTCGTCTACGAGGCACGCGACCGGGTCGGCGGTCGCGTGTGGTCACAGCCGCTCGACGGACCGGACGGTGTCGGCCCCGTCATCGAACGCGGCGCCGAGTTCGTGCTCGAGGGCTCCGACGAGATGCGCTCGTGGCTCGAGCGGGTCGGTCTGCGGCTCGTTGACACCGGCATGAGCTACTACGTCCGGGAGCCGCGCTGGGCGCACGGCATGACTGTGGACGCACCAGCCACCGGCACCGGCGAGTCCGTGGAGGCAGTGACGATCGAGGACATGCGGCTGACCGCATCCGCCCTGGCCCGGCTGCAGCACGAGCCCGGAGTCAGCGTCGCCGACCTGCTCGACCGGCTCGATGTGCGACCCGAGGTCGCCGAGGCGGTACGCGCCCGCATCGAGGTGTCGTGCGCCTGGAACGCCAACGACCTCGCCGCCAGCGTGGTTGACCATGTCGCGTCGTTCGAGTCGGCGCCGAGCCACCGGGTCGACGGTGGCAACCAAGGGCTTGCGTTGCGGCTCTCCGGCCTGCTCGGAGACCAGGTGCGCATGAGCACAGCAGTCACGAAGGTGGAGCACAGCGCCGGCGGGGCGCTGATCAGCTCGGTCTCTGGTGTGGAGCTGTACGACGCAGTGATCCTCACAGTGCCCCTCCCCCTGCTGCGCGATCTCGAGATCGTGCCGCCGCTCCCCCTTGATCGGCGAGAGGCGCTGCAGCGCATGACGATGGGGCATGCCGCGAAGGCCCACGTGCCAGTGCGCGGAGCGGTGGCCACGAGCGCCGTGCTCTCGGTGCCTGACCGCTTCTGGTGCTGGACCGCCACGGGCGCCGATGGTGTCGTCGTCCCAGTTCTCAACGCCTTCGCAGGCTCCCCCGGTGCGGTGAGCGCCCTGTGCACCAACGACGGGACCACACCCTGGGTGGCGCGGCTCGTCGACATCCGCGACGACCTCGATCTCGACGAGACCAGCGCCGTAGTGACGACCTGGCACGACGATCCCTGGGCCCAGGGTGCGTACTCAGCGGCGAGTCTCTCCGCCCGCCCCGGTGACGGCGATGTTCTCGCCGAGCCGCTCGGGCGACTGTTCGTCGCTGGCGAGCACACGGCCGGTCAGTGGAGCGGCCTCATGGAGGGCGCGCTGCGCAGCGGGAGCCGAGCCGCCCGCCAGGTCCTCGACGCCGTGGGGGCCAAGCCTGGAGACAGTCGTGGCCGGACGTGATCCTGCCTACAAGGTCAACGTGCCCTGCTGCCCGTCGTCGTAGACCACCTGGAAGGTCACCGAGCCCTGCTGTGGCTCCGGCCGGTCGCCCCAGATCGTTGCCTGCACGATCCCGGCGACGACCACAGACAGGACGAGCGATCCGAGGAGAGCCCAGGCGAATCCGCGAGCACCACTGCGGCGTTCGATGCCACCGTCGATCGCACCGTGCAGACGGGGCGCCGGCTCAGGAGCCGCGCGCATCCTCGGGTCGAACGGCGCATCGCGCAGGATCCACCACAGGAGTCCGGCGCCGGCGGGGAGCCCGAGGAGCCAGAACTGGCCCCACTTGGTGAACCGCCTGGGCTGCGGACCCATGGCCAGGGCGAAGCAGGCCACGAGCAGCAACAGCCCGAGTGGGTCCCCGAGGTGCGCCGACCAACCGAGCGACCCGCGATCCGGGACTGCGACGCCGGACTCATCCGCCGTCGCCTCGATGGACCGGGCGACGTCGACCTTCGGCGCTTCGATGATGTTGCCGAACTCGTCAAGGCCTGGCGCAAGGTCCGACTCCTGGTCGACCGCGGTCGAGCGGGCCGGTGGCGGCAGCGTCGTCAACGTCCCCAGTTCCGTGCGATAGATGCGACCGTCAGAGGAGGTCCACAGGATCGACGACACCGACGAGTGCGACGCCGACGTGAACCACGCACCCACCCCGAAGTGAACCTCGGTCCCGATCGGCGCTCCGAGATCACGGACGACGGCTCGTACGTCGCCGGAGAACAGCGCTGCGCCGAAGGCCGCCTCGCTCGCCTGTCGCGGCGTGCCCCAGATGCTCGACAGGACCGCCCCCAGCACGACGATCAGAGCCAAGACCTGCAGCCGACCTCCGTGCAGGCGCGAAGGGGCAGGCGGACTCACGTCCTGCCCGAGGTCGATCGCCATGGTGGCGCCCCCTCCAAGTCACGTCCATGGTGACGCTTCGGAGTGCGGCTGTCAGCATTTCCGCCCCGACACCAGGGAGGGACGGACCGCGTGGTCCGTCCCTCCCTGGTGCACAGTGATGGGTGAGCGGTTCGTCAGCCCTTCGGTGTCGCGGGCGCGGCGTCTCGCTTGTCCTTGCCACGACGGAAGAGTGACGCTACGGAGAAGAGCGGGTCGTACTTGCCGTCGGCGACGCGCTCCTTGAGCGGGATGATCGCGTTGTCAGTGATCTTGATGTGCTCGGGGCAGACCTCGGTGCAGCACTTGGTGATGTTGCAGTAGCCGACACCGTGGTCCTCCACCGCGACCTCGCGACGATCGACCGTGTCGAGCGGGTGCATGTCGAGCTCGGCGATGCGCATGAGGAATCGAGGTCCGGAGAACGAGGTCTTGTTCTCCTCGTGGTCTCGGACCGCGTGGCACACGTTGTTGCAGAGGAAGCACTCGATGCACTTGCGGAACTCCTGCGAGCGCTCGACGTCCACCTGCTGCATGCGGTGGCTGCCGTCGTCCTCGCGGGCCCGGGGCG
>JANXWJ010000260.1 GCA_025351185.1 Candidatus Nanopelagicales bacterium | reverse complement strand
CCCCTCGCGGCCTGTGCGCCGGGCGCGTGGCACGCCGTGGTCGAGTCCGAGGCGGTGCGCTGGATCCCGCCTGACCGTTGATGTGTAACCACGTCGGGCTATAGCCCGTCGTGGTTACACATCAACGGTCAGGCGGGATCCAGCGCACCGCCTCGGACTCGACCACGGCGTGCCACGCGCCCGGCGCACAGGCCGCGAGGGGCACGACGACGAGGTTCTCGAGCGCACGCTGCACGGGACGGGCGCCGTAGGCCGGGTCGAAGCCCGAGCGCGCGACGAGGTCGACCACAGCGGGGTCGTAGGTCAGCGCATAGCCCCGCGGAGCCATCCGGGACACGACCACGTCGTCGAGCATGCGCCGGGCGATCTCGGTCACCGCCGCGACCGTCAGCGGGCGGAAGACGAGGACGTCATCGAGACGGTTGACGAGCTCGGGAGCCATCCGCTCCTTCACGGCCGAGAGCACCGCTGCCTCGTCGGCCGCGGGATCGACCGGGCTCGCGCTCGTACGACCCTCGAACACGCGCGCGCCGATGTTGGTGGTGAGCGCCACGACGACGCGGCGGAAGTCGGCGGTGCGGCCGAGCCCGTCGGACAGGCGACCGGCGTCGAACACCTGGAGGAAGGTGTTCCACACGACTGGGTCGGCCTTCTCGATCTCGTCGAGCAGGAGCACGCACTCGGGGTGCGCGAGGATCTTCGTCGTCAGCCAGGACGACGGCTCGGTCGAGCCGACATATCCGGGAGGCGACCCCACGAGCTTGGCGACCGACTGCGACTCGGAGTATTCACTCATGTCGAGGCGCACGAGCGCGTCGTCGCTCCCGAACACCTCTGCCGCAAGGGCTTGCGCGAGGGCCGTCTTGCCGGTGCCGGTCGGGCCGGCCAGGAGAAAGACGCCATCAGGACGGTTCGGTCGCACGTCGAGCTCCGCACGGGCGATGGACAGCCGGCGCACAACATGATCGAGCGCGTCGTCCTGCCCGACGATCCGACGCCCGAGCCCCTCGCGCACCCGCACCACGTCGAACGTCAGCCGGATCACCGGTGGCACGACGTCAGCCACGTGCACGACGAGATCGCCGCGCAGCACCGCCCCGGCCAGCCCTCGATCGAGACGACGTACGGCGAGCGCCGGGTGGGTGTCGACATCGGTCGGTCGCGGGGTGCTCACCGCTGCCTCGACGACACCGGCGTCCAGGACTGCGTGGGCGCCCGCTGCGATGACGGCCGCATGCCGTTGCGCCACAGCGAAAACCTCGGCCTCGGTCATCGGGGCGATGTCGATCTCGGTGCACTCGTCGACGAGCTCTGGCTCGGCACCGCGCAACGCCGCGAGGTAGAGCGAGGAGAGCACGAGGACGACGCGACGTGTCGGATGCTCGACCACGCCTCGTACGACGGCGAGCAGCGCACTGTCGGCGCGACCGGCTCCGCTGCCGAGACCCGCGAGCACCTCGAGGTCGTCGAGCACGACGATCGACCGGTCACCCACATCGACGAAGAGCCCCTCGACCCGCTCGCCCGTCTCGGTGACCACGGCATCGCTGGCGCGTACCCGGACGACGGCGCGACCAGTGAGAGGGCCGCGGTAGGAGGGCGAGCCTAGGCGAGCCGCGAGAAGTGCGGCGAGCGACGAGCGACCGCTGCCCTCGGCGCCGACGACGAGCGGCGTGCCACCCGAGGCGAGACTGGTCAGGACGGCATCGACCACCGCCGGACGAGCGACGAGAGCCGGGTCAGGTGTGGCGACCTCGGCATATTGCTCGCGCACGGCCGTGAGCATCGACGTACCTCCGGCGGGATAGACCACGGGTGACGGTGGCGGGAGGTAGCGCGGTGCGGGTGGCGGTTCCGAGGTGACAGCATCGGAGGTCACCGAGCGCAGCAGCGCGGCGAGCGACGCGACGGGGTTGCTTGACGCCGCCGCGAGCGTCAGCGCCTCGGAGGAACCCGGCGTGAGGACCGGGGTGGTGTAGGTGCGCTGCTGCTCAGAGAGGCGCATCGCGGCCGTGGTGACCAGAGCGGGACCGAGCGCTTCCCGCGCCTGGGCGGCGAAGTCGCGATCGAGAACCCGCACGAGGTGCCATGGCGTCACCGACCCGTGCCCGAGCGCGATCGCCTCCGCCGTCGCACGGTCGAGGACGGTCGAGAGGGGTGGCGGCAGCAGGGGGCGCGTGGGTTCTGTCATGGCAGGACGACGCTAGCGGAGCGTGGCACCGCCGTCGGGGACGCTCACTCGCTCGATCGCCGTCGCATGCGATGCCGCGCTCCCCCGATGACGCCACCGGCCGAACGGTGGAGGGGTGTTCATCCGGTGGAGGCCCAGAACCAACCCCTCGTTGATCTCAGTGTCATGGCCTACCGATCCGATAAGCCAGTCATGACCACGAACGCGACCGAGCCCATCGTGCGAGCCATGCTCGCCGCGGTGCATCGTCGCGACCACGCGCACTCCGCGGCGTGCTGCCACCCGCACAGCGTCGAGGTCGTCCACCTCGGCAACGCCTCGATCGCCGTCTGCCATGACTGCGGATTCGAGTCGGGTTTCCACACGGTGCGCGACTGCGAGCGAGCCGCCACGGAGCACCGACTCACCACGGTCTGACCGACGTCGCAGCTCGAGCGGCGGGCGCGCTAGCGTCGTCCTCGTGACCGAGCAGCCGACCCCACAGCATGCTGCCGAAGGCTCTGACCCGTATGTCGATCCCGACTCGACCGACCCGCGCACCGAGCTCGCTCGCTCGGACAGCCCCATGGCGCAGGATTCCGTGACTGACGGCCCGGCGATGAACAACCCAGCGCGGGTGAGCGGAACGGTCGAGCCCGGGTGGTATCCCGACCCGTCCGGCAGCGCACCCCTTCGCTGGTGGGACGGGTCCGGCTGGGCGCGCGCAACCCACGTCCCGACCGCTGCGCCGACAGCGGGCTGGCGCACCGCACCGCCGGTCGGCGTCGAGCAGCTGTCGGCGGTGCCACCCGGGCCGCAGGCGGCCGCGCCGGTGGCCCTGTCATCGGGCCATGACGGCTTTCCCGAGTTCCTGGCGCCGGAGGCATCGCCGTGGTCCGGCCCGGAGCCGGGCTCCACGGACCCGACGCCGTATCCCGACCTGTTCGACGGGCCGGCTCAGTCCGAGGAGCAACGGCGTCGCTCGCGTCGAGGGCTCTGGCTGGCGCTCGGTGGCGTCGGCGTGATCATCGCGATCGCCGTGGCCGCGATCGCGATCCTGCTCGCCGCGGCGCGCACCTCGACGCTCGACACCGCCGCGATCGAGACAGACATCGCGGGCCGACTCTCCGAGGAGGCCGGCGGTGCGGTCACCGTGATCTGCCCTGACTCCGTCACCCTGTCGGCCGGGTCGACCTTCAACTGCGACGCGACGGGCGACGACGGCTCCCACGTGACCGTCGTGGTGCGGCAGAGCGACGGCCAGGGCAACGTGACGTGGCGGATCGGCAGCTGACGACGTGACCGAGAATCTCCTCGCTCCGCGCCACGCGATGAAGCCCGTGGCTGTCGTGCACCCGCTCAAGACCGACCTCGGAGAGGCCCGCGCAGCGCTCGACGGCTGGGCGACCGAGGCGGGTGCTCCTTCTCCGCTGATCGTCGAGACGACGGCCGACTCTTCCGGTTCGGCCCAGGCTCGGCAGGCCGTCGCCGACGGAGCCGATCTGGTGGTCGCGTGGGGCGGCGACGGCACCGTGACATCGGTCGCCGAAGGGCTCGTCGGCACAGACGTGCCCCTCGGCATCATCCCGGGTGGCACCGGCAATCTGCTCTGTCGCAATCTCGGCATCCCGCTGTCGGTGCGCGACGCTGCTCGGATCGCGTTCGGCGGCGCCGAGCGCCGCATCGACGTGGTGGAGATCGGCCTGGGCGGGCGAGCCACCATCAGCACGGTGATCGCGGGCATCGGGCTTGACGCCGTGCTCATCGATGCTGACGAGACGCTGAAGAAGGTCCTCGGGCCGTCCGCTTACGTCGTCAACACGGCGAAAGCGTTGACGCACAAGAAGATGCGGGTGGGCGTCGCTATCGATGGTGGCGACCCGCACTGGCATACTGCACGCAGCGTGATGATCGCGAACGTCGGCGGCCTGATCGGTGGGCTCGATGTCGTCCCCGAGTCCGACGCGGCGGACGGCCTCCTTCACGTGGTCGTACTCCCGCTCGATCGACCCATCGACTGGGCTCGGACAGCCGGGCGGCTGGCACTGCGACGTGGCGGCCACGACAGCTCGCGCATCCACCTCACGGGCACCTCTGCCTGGGTCGTGACCAGCACCGAGCAGCCGCGCCAGGTCGACGGCGACGTCGTCGAGCCCGGCCGTCGCATGCAGGCACGCGTGCGACCCGCATCTCTTCTGGTGCGCGTGCCTCGGACCTGATCCGGTCGGGGCTGTGGCGGCCACGTGGTGACCTGCGACTTGTCTGGGCCTTCGACGATCACCTGGATCGTCCGGCTCATCGGCCTGCTCCGTTCGTGCGTCGGTCCCGCGCTGAGTCGATCATCGCCGAGCCTCTAGGGTTGAGACACGCGGGATGGTGACCCTCCCGGCCGGGAGGGGGCTCGCGATGCTGTACGAAGTGGTGCACGCCGTGCTCCCGCCTGCCGCGAAGCTGATCTGGCGCCCGCACGTCGAAGGTCTCGAGAACATCCCCGCCGACGGTCCGGTCATCGTCGCCAGCAACCACCTCTCCTTCGCCGACAGCATGGTGATCCCGTTCGTCGTCCCCCGACGGGTCGCCTTCCTCGCCAAGAAGGACTACTTCACCGGCACTGGTGTCAAGGGCGCACTCGTACGCGGTTGGTTCGAGGGGATCGGCATGGTGCCGGTCGACCGCGACGACACCAGGTCGGCGCTCGAGTCGCTCGACGTCGCGCTCGAGG
>JANXWJ010000250.1 GCA_025351185.1 Candidatus Nanopelagicales bacterium | reverse complement strand
GCAGCGACTCGATCATCCGCGCCGTCGACGTCTTGCCGTTGGTGCCTGCGACGTGGATGACGGGTACGGCCTTCTGGGGGTCGCCGAGCAGCTCCATCACGCCGAGCACACGGTCAAGCGTGGGCTCGATCTTCGACTCGGGCCAGCGTGCGGTGAGCGCCTTCTCGATGCCGACATAGCGGTGGAGCAGCGTCTCGGACGCCTCGTCGTCGAGCGGCGGTGCGGGGATGTAGGCGTCGGGGTCCTCGAGCTCGTCGGGGTCGAAGGCCGGACCGAGCCCACCGTCGTCCTCGTCGTCGGCGTAGATGGGGTCGCGGCGCTCATCGAGTGGCCCCCGAAGATCGCCGAGCGGACCGCTCATGTCGTCGTGCGCGTCGTCGAACAGCGCCTCGCCGTACTCGTCGCCGGTGCGCTCCACAGCCTGGTGCTCGTCGGCGTAGGGGTCGTCGAGGTCGTCGCGCTCGTCGCCGGGGTCCACGGAGTGCGATCCTACGTGGCGACGCCGGTGCTGGCCTGCGGCGACGGGAGGCACAACGCGTTCGAGGCACGCTGCTGTGTTACCTAGGATTAGGCCATGAGCACCCCTGCGCACGACACGCGCGTCCCGGAGAAGCCGACCATCGACGGCATCGAGGACCGCTGGGCGCAGGTATGGGACTCCGAGGGGACGTTCCGGTTCGACCGGACGAAGACCCGTGAGCAGATCTACTCCATCGACACCCCGCCCCCCACGGTGAGCGGGTCGCTGCACGTCGGTCACGTGTTCTCCTACACGCACACCGACTGCATCGCCCGCTATCAGCGGATGCGCGGGCTCGAGGTCTTCTACCCGATGGGATGGGACGACAACGGCCTGCCCACCGAGCGCCGGGTGCAGAACCACTTCGCCGTGCGCTGCGACCCGTCGCTCCCCTACGACCCGTCGTTTGAGCGCGGTCCGATGCCGAACGAGAAGAACCAGCTGCCGGTCTCCCGCCGCAACTTCGTCGAGCTCTGCGAGCGGCTCACGGTCGAGGACGAGAAGGTCTTCGAGCAGCTGTGGCGCCGCCTCGGTCTCTCCGTGGACTGGTCGCACAACTACCAGACCATCGACGCCACCTCACGGGGTGCCTCGCAGCGGGCGTTCCTGCGCAACCTCGGTCGCGGTGAGGCCTACCAGTCCGAGGCACCGACGCTCTGGGACGTCACCTTCCGCACCGCGGTGGCGCAGGCCGAGCTCGAGGACCGCGAGCGCGACGGCAACTACTACCGCATCGGATTCCCGGCTCCCGGCGGCTCGCGGGTTTTCATCGAGACGACGCGACCCGAGCTGCTCCCGGCCTGCGTGGCGCTCGTGGCGCACCCCGACGACGAGCGCTATCAGCCGCTGTTCGGCACGACCGTGCGCACTCCGCTCTTCGACGTCGAGGTCCCGGTGCTCGCCCATCACCTCGCCGACCCCGAGAAGGGGTCCGGCATCGCGATGATCTGCACGTTCGGTGACACCACCGACGTCACCTGGTGGCGCGAGCTGCAGCTGCCCACGCGCCCGATCATCGGCTGGGACGGTCGGATCCTCCCGGAGACACCACCGTGGCTGACGACCAAGACCGGGCGAGAGACCTACGCCGCCATCGCAGGTGCCACGTCGTTCAGCGCCAAGGAGAAGATGGTCTCCGCGCTCGGTGCATCCGGCTTCCTGGAAGGTGAGCCGCGCCCGACCAAGCAGCAGGTGAAGTTCTTCGAGAAGGGCGACCGCCCGCTCGAGATCGTGACGACCCGGCAGTGGTACATCCGCAACGGCGGCCGCGACGCGGCCCTTCGCGAGCGGCTGGTGGAGCGCGGCGCCGAGATCGTCTGGCACCCGGCGTACATGCAGGCCCGCTATCGCTCGTGGGTCGAGGGTCTCAACGGCGACTGGCTGATCTCGCGCCAGCGCTTCTTCGGGGTGCCCGTGCCAGTCTGGTATCGCCTCGACGAGCACGCCATGCCGGTCTACGACTCGCCTCTGGTGCCAGCCGAGGCACAGCTGCCGATCGACCCGAGCAGTGACGCGCCGGACGGCTATGACGAGAGCCAGCGAGGCCAGGCTGGTGGCTTCATGGGTGACCCCGACGTCATGGACACGTGGGCGACGTCGTCACTGTCACCCCAGATCGCCGGTGGTTGGGAGGTTGACAAGGATCTCTGGAATCGCTTGTGGCCCTTTGACTTGCGACCGCAGGCACACGAGATCATCCGCACCTGGCTGTTCTCCTCCGTGGTGCGCGCGCACCTCGAGGACGACGTGCTGCCGTGGAAGCACACTGCGATCAGCGGCTGGATCCTGGACCCCGACCGCAAGAAGATGAGCAAGTCCAAGGGCAACGTCGTGACGCCCATGGACCAGCTCGAGGAGTTCGGGGCCGACGCACTGCGCTATTGGGCAGCCTCCGGAAGACCGGGCACCGACACGGCATACGACGTGGGCCAGATGAAGATCGGCCGACGCCTCGCCATCAAGCTGCTCAACGCCAGCAAGTTCGTGCTCGGTCAGGGAGCGACCGTGCCCGCCGACCTGTCGGTGGTCACCGAGCCACTCGACCGAGCGCTGCTCGCATCGCTCGCGCGAGTGGTCGACGACGCGACCGCCGCGTTCGACGACTACAACTACGCGCGTGCGCTCGAGGTCACCGAGACGTTCTTCTGGTCGTTCTGCGACGACTACCTCGAGCTGGTGAAGGACCGGGCCTATGGCTCGCGCGGCGTAGAGGCAGCCGACTCGGCCAAGGCGACGCTGGCCGTGACGCTGTCGGTGATCGTGCGCCTGTTTGCCCCCGTGCTGCCGTTCGTGAGCGAAGAGGTCTGGAGCTGGTGGCAGCCGGGCACCGTGCACCGTGCACCGTGGCCCACGACCGCGGAGCTCGACGGTGCGACCGGAGACGCCGACGTCGTGGGTGACGTGGCAGTCGTGCTCTCGGCCCTGCGCAAGGTGAAGAGCGAGGCCAAGGTCTCGATGAAGACCCCCGTGCTCTCCGCCGTGGTGTCCGGAGCGCCGCTGGCCGTGGCCCGGGCGCGCGCCACAGCCGACGATCTCGCCGCTGCCGGAGTCATCGAGCAGCTGTCGTTCCTCGAGACCGACGACGGCCCGATCACCGTCGCCGTCACCCTCGCCTGACCTCCCAGCCCCTGCCCCGCGACCGCTGGGCGGTGGCTAGCGAGTCTCTGCCGTAATCCCCGGTTTCACGCCGGCCCGAATCGAAGGTTTCGGGCGGTAACTCGAGGACCGGTGCGTCACTCGTGAGCCGTGGGGACTGCGGCTGCGACAGACCCTGGACGCCCCATGGCTCAAGTGGCCGGGGCAGACGGTCGATCCCTCTCCGAGGCGGCATGGCGTCCAGTGCCGTGCCGCGAGCAGACGAGGTGATCGGCGTGAGCCGCAAGATCGAGGACCTTGAACACGTCGAGGCGTCGACCAGCGCCGCCACCGTCCTGCCCGGGGTGCCCCTGCCCGAGTGGACCCACCTGGGTGAGCCCGAACCCACGCCCGAGCCCGCGCCTGCGCCTGCGCCCGCCTCGGTCATGGAGCTCGTGAGTGTGGGCGCCGCAGTCGAGCAGCAGGGTCAAGCCGTGAGACAGCGTGCGGAGCCGGCCGCAGGCGGGCCCGGCGCAGCTGAGCTCGGTGCGGCCGCGATGACCACGACGGCGCCGGATGTACCCATGCCGTCCGTGCCGTCGACTCCGTCGATGGCTCCGCCCGCACCCGCGCCGTCGTTCGCGCCGCCCGCGGAGATGGCCGGGTCGGAGGTATCGATGCTTGCGGGTGCGATGCCGGCTCCGGAGTCGTTCGCGCCCCCCGTTGCAGTGGCTTCGATCCCGGCTCCTCCGCTGTCAAGTCCCGACCTGGCCGCTCCGATCACGCTGGCACCACTGCTGTTCAGCCCACCGGCACCCCTCGTCACCTCGCCCGTTGCCGGCACTGACACCACGGCTGACGCCTTCGCCGACGCGGTGCCGGTGCAGTCTCTCGGCGACATCGGCACCGAGGCCGCGCCGATGGGCGATCCCACGACGGATGCGGCTGACGACGCTGCATCCGATGACAACCTCGACGCCGCGGCCACGCCGTCGCGACGCCCGCTCGTGCTGCTGCTCGTCGTCGGAATCGTGGCGATCCTGGGTGCTGTCGCTGCCTTCGTCTACCCCGCCCTGCTCGTCAGCCATGACGACCCCGCACCGGTGGCTCCCGTCACGCAACAGCAGCAGCCGCAGGCGGTACCCAGGATCGCGACACTCGCCGTCCCGGCCACCGTCGCGGGCCTCGACACGATCACCGGCGCTCCGGCTGCGGCGCTGTCGGCTGCCGCCTCCTCGACGGCGCTGACGGGCTTCAGCACTCCGGTCAGCGCGGTCTACGGCAAGGCGGGCGTGCCCGGCGCCACGGTCATCGCGTGGAACGCCGCGCCATCCTCACCGGCCGCCAACATCGCCTCGGCGTTCGCTGGTTTCGAGACGGCGTCCGTCTCCGGGATCACCGACATCGCCGAGGTGCCCATCACCGGCGGACTCACCGGCCTGATGAGCTGCGGCAGCGGGATCGTCAACGCGGCCCCGGCCACGGTCTGCTTCTGGGCCGACGACTCGACGTTCGGCGCCGTCACGATCCTCAAGCCGATAACGGCCAAGGACGGTGCCCTGACTGCCGTCGCGGTGCGCCAGGCAGTGGAGAAGGTCGCCTGATCCCCGCCGTCGGTCGGGCACGACATCGTGCAGACCTGCGGCAGTCCAGCAACGACGACGGCCCCCGCCCGGAGGCGGAGGCCGTCGTTCGTTGCTGGAGCGGTCAGGCGCTCTTCTCGCGACGCTCGCGGCGGGCCGGGGTGGCGTCGCGCGGCACGAGGGTCGGCAGGACGTTGTCGAGGACGACCTCGGCGGTGACGACGACCCGGGCGACGTCGTCGCGGCTGGGGACGTCGTACATCACGGAGAGGAGCACCTCTTCCATGATCGCGCGGAGCCCACGGGCTCCTGTGCCTCTCAGGATGGCCATGTCGGCCACCGCCTCGAGAGCGTCGGGGGTGAACTCGAGCTCGACGTTGTCGAGCTCGAAGAGGCGCTGGTATTGACGCACGAGCGCATTGCGCGGCTCGGTGAGCACCTTGACAAGGGCCTCACGGTCGAGCGCCACGACCGAGGTGAACACCGGCAGACGACCGATGAACTCCGGGATCATGCCGAACTTCAGCATGTCCTCTGGCATCACACGACCGAACACGTTGCCCGGGTTGGTGTCGCTGACACCGTCCATCGAGGCGGTGAAGCCGAGCGCCTTGCGACCGATGCGCTGCTCGATGATCTTGTCGAGACCCGCGAACGCGCCACCCACGATGAACAGCACGTTGGTCGTGTCGATCTGGATGAACTCCTGGTGCGGGTGCTTGCGCCCACCCTGCGGCGGCACCGACGCGGTCGTGCCCTCGAGGATCTTGAGCAGCGCCTGCTGCACTCCCTCGCCGGATACGTCGCGGGTGATCGACGGGTTCTCGCTCTTGCGGGCGACCTTGTCGATCTCGTCGATGTAGATAATGCCGGTCTCGGCCTTCTTGACGTCGTAGTCCGCGGCCTGGATCAGCTTGAGCAGGATGTTCTCGACGTCCTCGCCGACATAGCCCGCCTCGGTCAGTGCGGTGGCGTCGGCGATGGCGAACGGGACGTTGAGCATGCGCGCCAGCGTCTGGGCCAGCAGCGTCTTGCCCGAGCCCGTGGGGCCGAGGAGCAGGATGTTGGACTTCGCGAGCTCGACGGCATCGTCCCCGCGCCCAGCACCGCCGGACTGCACGCGCTTGTAGTGGTTGTAGACCGCCACCGACAGCGCCTTCTTCGCGGCGTCCTGGCCGATGACGTACTTGTCGAGGAAGTCATAGATCTCGCGGGGCTTGGGAAGCTCGTCGAACTGCAGGTCGCTCGACTCGCTGAGCTCTTCCTCGATGATCTCGTTGCACAGGTCGATGCACTCGTCGCAGATGTAGACCCCGGGGCCTGCGATGAGCTTCTTGACCTGCTTCTGGCTCTTCCCGCAGAACGAGCACTTGAGCAGGTCGCCGCCGTCACCGACTCGAGCCACGTGATCGTCCTCTCATCAGCACGCCGGAGGCATGCTCGGTGG
>JANXWJ010000203.1 GCA_025351185.1 Candidatus Nanopelagicales bacterium | reverse complement strand
CCTCGAGGCGGAGACCTTCGCCTTGGCCGCAGTTGTGGTCACCGTGCCCACGACGGCAGCACGGGAGTCTGAGCGCTTTCGCTTCGCCTCGCGCTTGCGCCGCTCGTCGGCTTGCGCCGCCTCGCGTTCGGCTCGACGCTTCTGCCGCTCCCTGCTCACGTGCGCGACTGTAACTGCGGGCTCACGGCAGGGACTCGACCCAGTTGCGCAGCACGACCGCACCCGCGTCACCGGACTTCTCGGGGTGGAACTGCGTCGCCACGAGCGGACCGTTCTCCACCGCAGCGACGAACGGCTCGCCGTGCGTCGCCCAGGTGACCAGGGGGCGCGCGGTGCGGCTGTCGTCGGCGACATCGAGCAGCCAGGTAAGTACGCCATAGGAGTGCACGAAGTAGAACCGCTCGTCCTCGACACCGCGGAACAGGGTCGAGCCCTCCGCCACGTCGACGGTGTTCCACCCCGTGTGCGGCAGGACCGGCGCGTGCAGCTCCTCCACGCCGGGCCACTCGCCCATGCCCTCGGTGTCGACGCCGTGCTCGACACCATGCTCGAAGAGCACCTGCATCCCGACGCAGATCCCCAGCACCGGGCGACCGCCGGCGAGGCGGCGCCCGACGATCTCTGGGCCGTTGACCGCGCGGATGCCCGCCATGCAGGCAGCGAAGGCACCGACGCCCGGGACGACGAGACCGTCGCACTCGAACGCCGCCGCGCTGTCGGCAGTCACAGTGACGTCAGCGCCCGCTCTGATCAGCGCTCGCTCGGCCGAGAGGATATTGCCCGACCCGTAGTCGAGCACCACAACACGGGTGCTCATGCCTCGCTCCGTGCACGTCGTCTGGCCCGACCCACGGCAGTCTCGGCTGACGCCAGCGCGATCAGCCCGGTGACGACTGCCAGGATCCTGGTGCCTGTCGAGGCATCCTCACCGGTCCAGAGCAGGAACGTCCGCCACGACAGCACGACCACGACGACCGCGCTGAGGAGCCGGTACCACAGCGGACGCGTGTCCTGGATGCGCAGCCACCGCGGGGCACCGTCGGGCAGCGGCTCCTTCCAGACCCGACCGAGCTCAGCCTTGAGCCCCTTGCCCTCGACGCGTCGCGCACCCGGCAGCTGCGCCACGGGTGTACGTGACGACAGCACCTCGTCGACGACGGGCGGCAGGTGCAGCACGTCGACGAGAGCAGCAGTCACCGCATCCGGCCCCAGGTCGTGGCGACGGGTCAGGGCCCGGACGCTCACCTGGTCCACCGCCAGGTGGCGCAGCGCGGTCACCACGGTCGGCGACGTGTCGACAGCAGGACCGGGATCCGCCATGGCGGTCTCCGACCAGGATGCGGGGAGTACGAGCTCCTCGCTCCGGCCCCGCACGAGGTGGGAGTCGAGTCCCTTGCGCGTCCAGACGAACACGCCCTGGACGTCGTGGTGGCGCCAGAGCTCGACCGACGGCCGTCGCCTGGCCGACAACGCGGCCGCCAGCTCACCGCTCGCCGTCTCGTCGGGTGCGCTGCCCTCAGGTCGCTCGACCGTGACGAGCGAGAGTCTGTCGCCCGCCGGGGCCGTCCAGACCGTGACGCGCGCGATGTTGGCCACCGACTCGATGTCGTCGGCGGATGCCGCCGTGATCACGACCCGCACGGCTCGCGCTGACGGCCGGATCCCCAGTCGCCGCACGGCTTCTTCCTGCTTCTCGCTCAGCGCGTGGCTCACCCCGCCGGGGCCCGACGCGAGCACGACGTCGTCGCCCGCGGTCAGCACCGCTCCCGACACCGCTCCCGTGGTGAAGGACTTCCCCAGCCGCTCGTCGGCGATCGCGACTGCGTGCTTCAGCGTGTTGGGCACGTCGAGCGGATCCACCGCGACGAGATCGGCACCTGCCGTCACAAGGACAGCAGGCACGTCGCTCGCCTCGACGAGCTCGCGGATGTCGTCGTAAGACCCCTTGAGCAGCAGCAGACCGAAGGGCTCGCTCATCGTGGCAGCCACTCATACGCCGCGAGCGTCGAGATCGCTGCAGCAGCACCGAGGATCAGCGCTCCCCACCACTGGCGGTTGCGCGCGAAGGAGTAGACGCCACCGAGGAGGAGACCGGTGAGGACGAGCAACGCGATCCACACGGCGCTACAGCGAGCCCTTCGTGCTGGGGATGCCGACGACCCGGGGGTCGAGCTCGACGGCGGCGCGCAGGGCGCGCGAGAACGCCTTGAACTGCGTCTCGACGATGTGGTGGGCGTTGCGCCCGGAGAGCACGTTGATGTGCAGGGTGATGCGCGCCTCGGCGACGATCGACTCGAAGATGTGCTTGGTGAGCGTGGTGTCATAGCTGCCGATGAGCTCGACGATGTCGGGCTCGTTGTGCACGAGGTAGGGGCGCCCGGAGAGATCGACCGCGCACTGCACGAGGGCCTCGTCGAGCGGAACGAGAGCGTCGCCGTAGCGACGGATGCCGGCCTTGTCAGCGAGCGCCTCACGCAGCGCCTGCCCCACCGCGAGCGAGGTGTCCTCGACCGTGTGGTGGGCGTCGACCTCGAGGTCGCCCTGGGTGCGCACGGTGAGGTCGAGGCCACCGTGCTTGCCGAGCTGGGCCAGCATGTGGTCGAAGAACGGCACCCCGGTCTCGATGTCGGCGACACCGGTGCCGTCGATCTCGAGCTCGACGAGGACGTCGCTCTCCTTGGTCGTGCGCTGCACGCGCGCGAATCTGCTCATGCGGTGACCTCCTCCAACGCCGCGCGGAACGCGGAGTTCTCCTCGGGCGTGCCCACGCTCACCCGTAGCCATCGATCCGGGCCGGTCTCGCGGATCAGCACACCGCGGTCGAGCAGCCCCTGCCACACAGTGTGGCGGTCGTCGAACAGTCCGAAGAACACGAAGTTGGCGTCGCTGTCCGCCACGACGTGGCCGCGGCCGCGCAGCCACTCCACGAGCCGGTCGCGCTCGAAACGCAGCAGCGCCACCTGCGCCTGCAGCTCGTCTGAGTGGGTGAGAGCCGTGCGCGCGACTGCCTGGGTGACGGCGGAGAGGTGATACGGCAGCCGCACGAGTTGCACCGCATCGACCACGGCGGGGGACGCGGCCAGATAGCCGAGTCGAGCACCTGCCAGGCCGAACGCCTTGCTCATGGTCCGCGTCACGACGAGGCGTGGGTGCTCGCCGAGCAGCTCGAGCGCGCTGGGCACGCCCGCCTGCCGGAACTCGGCGTAGGCCTCGTCGACGACCACCATGCCAGGTGCTGCGTCGAGCACGGCGCGGACCGTGTCGAGCGGGAGCGACGTGCCGGTGGGGTTGTTGGGCGAGGCGAGCAGCACGACCGACGGCGCGTGCTCGGCGATCGCCTCGCGCGCTGCGTCGACGTCGACGGAGAAGTCGTCGCGTCGAGGCACGACGACGTAGTGGGTGAAGGTGTCGCGGCAGTAGTCGGGGTACATGGAGTAGGTCGGTGAGAAGCCCAGCGCGATGCGGTCGGGGCCACCGAACGCCTGGAGCAGCTGGTGCATGACCTCGTTGCTGCCGTTAGCCGCCCAGAGCTGGTCTGCGCTGAGAATGACGCCGGACTCGCGACCGAGATAGGCCGCGAGATCTGCGCGCAGCCCGAGGGCGTCACGGTCGGGATAGCGGTTGAGCGTGCGGGTGGCGTCAGCGACCGCTGCCGCGACGTCGGCGACGAGAGCATCAGAGGGTGGGTAAGGGTTCTCGTTGACGTTGAGGCGCACGGCGACGTCGAGCTGAGGTGCGCCGTAGGGCACCTGCCCCCGCAGGTCGTCGCGCAGCGGGAGGTCGTGGAGGTCCGACACGTCAGCCGCCGCTGCGGCGGTGCACACGTACCTCGACGGCAGCGGCGTGGCCGGGAAGGTCTTCGGCGTTGGCGAGCGCGACGACGTGGTGCGCGACGTCGCGCAGAGCTGCCTCGTCGTAGTCGATGACGTGGATGCCACGCAAGAAGGTCTGCACCGACAGACCAGAGGAGTGACAGGCACATCCGCCGGTGGGCAGCACGTGGTTGGAGCCGGCCGCGTAGTCACCGAGCGAGACGGGCGAGTAGGAGCCGACGAAGATCGCGCCCGCGTTGCGCACGCGCAGCGCGACGTTGCGCGCGTCGCGCGTGTGGATCTCGAGGTGCTCGGCGGCGTAGGCGTCGACGACGCGGAGACCTGCGTCGATGTCGTCGACGAGCACGATGCCGCTCTGCGACCCACCGAGCGCTTCGGTGATCCGCTCGGAGTGCTTGGTCGCAGGCACCTGCACCGCGAGCTGGGCCTCGACCGCGGTCGCGAGATCCTCGCTCGTGGTGACGAGCACCGAGGCAGCGATGACATCGTGCTCGGCCTGGCTGATGAGGTCGGCGGCGACGAACGCCGCGTCGGCGGTGTCATCAGCGAGGATCGCGATCTCGGTCGGCCCCGCCTCGGAGTCGATGCCGATGCGGCCCTTGAGCATCCGCTTGGCCGCAGTGACGTAGATGTTGCCCGGGCCGGTGACCATGACCGTGGGTCGGCAGTCGTCGGGCCCCGTGCCGGTGCCGTAGGCGAACATCGCGACGGCCTGCGCCCCGCCGGCGGCATAGACCTCGGTCACGCCGAGGATCGCGCAGGCAGCGAGGATGGTGGGGTGCGGGAGACCGCCGTGGTCGCGCTGCGGAGGCGATGCCACCGCGAACGACGGCACACCCGCGACCTGCGCCGGGACGACGTTCATCACGACGGAGCTCGGATAGACCGCGCGACCGCCGGGGACATAGAGCCCGACGCGCTCGACCGGCAGCCAGCGCTCGGTGACGGTGCCGCCGGGAACGACGTGGGTCGCAGTGTCGACGCGGCGCTGATCCTCGTGGACGATCCGCGCCCGCCGGATCGACTCCTCGAGCGCTTCACGCACGGTCGGGTCGAGCGCGGCCAGGGCAGTGTCGATCGCGGACTGGGGCACCCGCAACGACGGCGGACGCACCCCGTCGAGCCTCTCGCCCCACTCGAGCACCGCCTCGGCGCCGCGGTCGCGGACATCGGTGACGATCGGCGTCACGGTCGCGAGCACGCTCTCGACGTCGACGGCCGCCCGGGGCAGCACATCGTGAGGGTCGGCAGACGACCCGCGGAGGTCCAGGCGGCGGATCATGTACCTAGTCTAGGCAAGCGGGAGCGACGCGCTCGACCGGGATCTCCCGGCTGGGATGCGCCCGGCTCGCGCATGGGCGAGGGTGGAGTGGTGGGCACACGGCAGGTCGGCGACCGAGCGGTCATCCCGGTCTTCCCGCTGGGCACCGTGCTCGTGCCCGGCCTGGTGCTGCCGCTACACATCTTCGAGCCCCGATATCGCCAGCTCGTGCACGATCTGCTGGCTCTCCCCGAGGGTGACCGCGGATTCGGCGTCATCGCGATCCGCGAGGGCCGCGAGGTGGGCGACGACGGGGTGACCGCGCTCTACGAAGTCGGCACCCTCGCCCTGCTCCGCGACGTCGAGCCCTACGCCGACGGCCGCTACGACCTGATCAGCAACGGCGACGCACGGTTTCGCCTGATCTCCCGCGTCGACGTCGGCACGCCCTACCTCTCCGCGGAGGTGGAGTGGCTGGCGGAGGAGGACGGCGGCAGCACCGGTGAGACCGAGGTGCTCGGCTCGGCAGTCGCCCGACGCTTCGACACCTACCGGGGTCTCCTGGCCGAGGTGGGCGCGGTCGAAGCGGCGCAGATGGCGATGCTGCCGGATGACCCCGCGGTCGTGTCCTACCTCGTCGCGGTGGCGATGGTGCTCGATCTGCACGACCGTCAACGTCTACTCGAGTGCGTCTCCACCGCCGACCGGCTCCGTGCCGAGATCGTGCTGCTCAACCGCGAGTCGACCCTCGTGAAGGAGCTGCCGTCGTTGCCCGCGGTCGACCTCGCGCGCACCCCCAGCGGGATGAACTGAGCACGGCTGCGCCAGGATCAGCCCTGTGGCCAGGGACAAGAAGCACGGCACGGGCGGCACGCCGGCGACCGTGGCGCTGACCGTCGCGGGAGTGCGCTTCACGATGCACACCTATGAGCACGACCCGGCAACGCCGTCGTACGGCGTTGAGGCCGCCGAGGTGCTCGGGCTGCCTCACGAGCAGGTGTTCAAGACGCTGCTCGCCGACGTCGACGGCCACCTGGTGGTGGGGATCGTGCCGGTCACCGGCAAGCTCGACCTCAAGGCTCTCGCCGACGCTGTGGGGGGCAAGAAGGCGGTGATGGTCGACCCGACGGTGGCCGAGCGCACGACCGGCTACATCGTCGGCGGCATCAGCCCGATCGGGCAGAAGAGGTCGCTGATGACCGTGCTCGACGAGACTGCGCTGCTTCACGACCTGGTCTACGTCAGCGGTGGACGCCGCGGCTTCGATCTCGGTCTCGCGCCCGTAGACCTGGTGGCACAGACGAAGGCCGTGACCGCCGCCATCGCCCGCCCCTGAACCGGTCCGGCATCAACCGCGGGCGGCCTTGATGTAGGCAGCTGCGATGACCTGGGCGTCGCGGACCGAGCCGGCGAAGACGAGGTGGTGGGCGACGTGGTCGATGACGAGGGTGCGGATGACGACGTCGTCGATGACGGGTCCGGTGTCGAACTGCTCGCCACGACCCGCGTGGCGAAACCGCCGCACGCGGTGAGCGAGAACGCCGCGAGCAGAGCAGCAGCAGCGCGTACCCACGTCATCAGATCCCCCTCGTGGCTGTGCTCCCGACGCTGGCATCGAGAGTGGGCGCGAGCTCGGAACGCCGTGTCGCCGCGCGAGAGGTGTCGACGACGGCTAGAGCCAGCCACCGAGGATCGGGGCGAGGATCACCTTGGTGATCATCGCGACCGGATAGACGAGGGCATAGCCGAGGTTGACGCGGGGGTCGGCATCGGTCGAGTCGTTGGCATAGGCCAGCACGGCGGGCTGCGTCTGGGTGCCTGCGACAACACCGCCGAGAGTCGGACCGTAGACCCGGATCACCCGTGACAGCAGCAGCAGTCCCGTCGCGGTGAACGCCGTCACGACGAGGCCCACGAGCAGCAGGCGCGGGCCGAGGTCGGTCTTGAGCGCAGTCGCCAGGGCGGCGCCGGCACTCGACCCCGCGGTCGCGAGGAACGCCAGCATGCCGAACTGGCCGAGCGTCGCCGACACCGAGTGCGGCAGCGACCACACGATCGGGCCGGTGCGCTGCAGCCGCCCGACGACCAGACCGACGAGCAGTGGACCGCCGGCGATGCCGAGCGCGATCTTCTCGCCCCCGGGCAGCGGGACAGTGATGAGGCCGAGCAGTAGTCCGAGACCGATGCCGAGGAAGAGCCCGACCGGGTTGATGTCGGTGGCGCCGCGCTCGGAGTCGCCGAGATACGTCGCGATCTCGGGGAGCCGCTCGCGCTGGGCGACCACGCGGACCCGGTCGCCGAGGGCGAGCACGAGGTCATCGGTGGCGAGCAGGTCGATGTCGCCACGACGCACCCGGGTGGCCGTCGCGCCGAACTTCTCACCGAGGTCGAGGTCACCGAGGTGTCGGCCCGCGATCCTGCGGTTGGAGACGGTGATCCGCCGGAAGTCGAGCCGTGAGCGGTCCAGCACGAGCGGCACGGTCGAGGGGTGCCCGAGGTCGGCGACCACCTGGGCCACCGTCCCCGCGTCGCCGATGACGGTCAGGATGTCGCCGCGGTGCGGGCGCACGGCCGGCGCGGGCAGGTCGAGCGTGCCCGGGTGGCCGGGCTCATCGCCTGTCATCAACCGGGAGAACACGACGCGGTGGTCATAGCGCCCGGCCAGGGCGTCGAGGTCGGGCAGGTCGTCGACGTCGATGCGCACGGTGCCGCGCTCGATCTTCGCCGGGACACCGCTCGAGTCCGCGACACCCTCGGGGGGATGACGTCGGATGGCGATGCCGGCCGCGAGCATCATGCCCAGGACACCGCCGAGGTAGGTGACGGAGTAGCCCACCACAGGTTGCGTGGAGTTGAGCTGCTCGAGGCTGGCGGCAAGAGCCGGTGTGTTGGTCAGCGCTCCGGCGTAGACACCGGAGAGCACCGGACCCGACAGGCCGACGAGATGGCCGACGCCGAGGGTGACACCTCCTGCGAGCACCAGCATGGCAAGAACGGCGACGAGGGTGCGGCCACCGGTGCGCAGCGAGGAGAAGAACGACGGGCCGGCCGTGACACCGATCGTGTAGGCGAAGAGCACGAGCCCGAGGGTGCCGATGATCGCCGGCAGCTTGAGCCGTTCGTCATACGCCGACAGCCCCAGGGCGAGGAAGAGCACGGCAGCGGGGCCGAGCGAGACACGCAGCACCGTGACCTTGCCGAGGAGACTGCCCAGGGCGAGCAGCACGCTGAGCAGGATGAGCGGATTCTCGGCGAGCACATCGGCTATGCGGTTCATGACATCTCCAACCTAGCCGGGTGAGACAGGCGCATTCCCGACGAGCAGCCCGATGCGGCGCGCGTCACGCCGCGCCGACGACCCACCCCACGGTCAGACTGATCGTGTGGCTGTTTCCGGGCACGGGAAACCACCACACGATCAGTCTGATCGGGGGGTCACTGCAGGCAGGAAGGGCCGAGCAGGGCCTTGAGGTCGGCGTAGAGCGCGGGGGTACGGGTGACCCGCAGCTTGTCGTCGAGGCGCACGACCGTGGTGCGCGGGCCGTTCATCATCGCCAGGCGCACCTCGGTGACGCCCGGGTGCGCGGCGAGGACGTCCTTGAACCGCTCGATCACCGGCGGGATGCATCGAGCCGCCGGGATGTGCACGACGACCGGACCACCGTCGCCGGTCGAGAGGTCAGGAACCGTGACCTCCATCGCGATGAGCTTGGGCGCTTCCTCCTCGCTCCTGTCGAGGCGGCCTTTGATAAGCAGCACAGCGTCGGGGACGACGTGGGGGCCGACGAGCTGATAGGTCGCGGGGAACACCATGACGTCGATCGAGGCCTCGAGGTCCTCGAGCGAGGCGATGGCCCAGACGTTGCCCTGCTTGGTCACCTTGCGCTGCACGCTGGTGACGAGCCCGCCCACGGTGATGACCCGGCCGTCGCCGACGTCGTCGGTGTGGAGAGCGGAGACGGGGTAGTCGGTGCTGACCGAGAGCACGTGCTCGACGCCGTTGAGCGGGTGGTCGGAGACGTAGAGACCGAGCATCTCGCGCTCGTAGCCCAGCAGGGTGGACTTGTCCCATTCCCCGCTCGGGATCGGCGGCGGCGACCACATCGCGGCGGTCGCAGCATCGTCGGGACCACCGAAGAGCGAGTCCTGGCCGATGGCCTCGTTGCGCTTGATGTCGAGGATCGAGTCGATGCGCTGCTCGTGCACGACGAGCAGACCGCGGCGAGCTTCGCCCAGGGAGTCGAAGGCGCCGGCCTTCACGAGGGACTCGACGACACGCTTGTTGACGACCGCGATCGGCACCTTCTCCAGGAAGTCGTCGAAGTCGGCGAAGCGGCCCCTGCTCGTGCGCGCCTCGATGAGCGACTCGACGACGTTGCCGCCCACGTTGCGCACCGCGGAGAGCCCGAAGCGGATGTCGGTGCCGCGGGGCGTGTAGTCGAAGTCGGAGTCGTTGACGTCGGGCGGGAGCACCTTGATGCCCATGCGCCGACACTCGTTGAGGTAGACGGCGGACTTGTCCTTGTCGTCCTTGACGCTCTGCAGCAGCGCGGCCATGTACTCGGCCGGGTAGTTGGCTTTGAGGAAGCCGGTCCAGTAGGACACCAGGCCATAGCCGGCGGTGTGCGCCTTGTTGAAGGCGTAGTCGGAGAACGGCACGAGGATCGCCCACAGCGTGTCGATCGACTGCTTGCTGTAGCCGTTGGCGAGCATGCCGTCGCGGAACGGCACGAACTCCTTGTCGAGGATCTCCTTCTTCTTCTTGCCCATCGCCCGGCGCAGCAGGTCGGCGTTGCCGAGGCTGAAGCCCGCGAGCTTCTGGGCGATCGCCATGACCTGCTCCTGGTAGACGATCAACCCGTAAGTGTCGCCCAGGATCTCTTCCAGCGGCTCGGCCAGCTCTGGGTGGATCGGCTCGACCGGCTTGCGGCCGTTCTTGCGGTCGGCATAGTCGTTGTGGGCGTTGGCACCCATGGGGCCGGGTCGGTAGAGCGCGAGGACGGCGGAGATGTCCTCGAAGTTGTCGGGTGCCATCGAGCGCAGCAGCGCGCGCATCGGACCACCGTCGAGCTGGAAGACCCCGAGGGTGTCGCCACGCGAGAGCAGGTCATAGGTGAGGCGGTCGGTGAGCTCAAGGGTCTCGAGCACGATCGTCTCGCCGCGGTTGCTCGCGATGTTGCGCAGGCAGTCGTCGAGCACCGAGAGGTTGCGCAGGCCGAGGAAGTCCATCTTGAGCAGTCCGAGGGTCTCGCAGACCCCCATGTCGAACTGCGTGATGATCGCGCCGTCCTGGTCGCGCCGCCAGATCGGGATGACGTCGAGCAGCGGCTCGGAACACAGGATGACGCCGGCTGCGTGCACGCCGGGCTGGCGCTTGAGGCCCTCGAGCCCCTTGGCCGTGTCGACGACCTTGCGCACGTCGGCGTCACCGTCGTAGAGCGCCCGGAACTCCGTGGCCTCGTTGAACCGCGAGTCCTTCGAGTCGAAGATGCCCTTGAGGGAGATGTCCTTGCCCATGACGGCCGGAGGCATCGCCTTGGTGATGCGCTCCCCGACGATGAACGGGTAGCCGAGGGCACGCGCCGAGTCCTTGATCGCGGCCTTCGCCTTGATCGAGCCATAGGTGATGATCTGGGCGACGCGTTCCTCGCCGTATTTCTCGGTCGCGTAGCGGATCATGTCGCCGCGACGACGCTCGTCGAAGTCCATGTCGATGTCGGGCATCGACACGCGCTCGGGGTTGAGGAACCGCTCGAAGAGCAGGCCGTGCCTGATCGGGTCGAGCTCGGTGATGCCCATCGCGTAGGCGATCAGCGCGCCCGCCGCCGAGCCACGACCGGGGCCCACGCGGATGCCGGACTCCTTGGCATAGCGGACGAGGTCAGCGGTCACGAGGAAGTAGCCCGGGAAGCCCATCTGGATGATGACGCCGACCTCGTAGGCCGCCTGCGCACGGTGGGTGTCGGGCACACCCTCGGGGAAGCGCAGCGCGAGACCGCGCTCGACCTCCTTGACCAGCCAGGACTCCTCGTTCTCCCCGTCGGGCACGGGGAAGCGCGGCATGAGGTTGGCGCCCTCGTTGAACTCCACGTTGCACCGCTCGGCGACGAGCAGCGTGTTGTCGCACGCCTCGGGGAGCTCGGACCACACCTCGCGCATCTCGGCCGCGGACTTGAGGTAGAAGTCGCGCGCGGTGAACCGAAAGCGCTTGGGGTCATCCATCGTGGTGCGGGTGCCGATGCAGAGCAGCACGTCGTGGGACTCGGCGTCGCCTGGATAGACGTAGTGCAGGTCGTTGGTCGCGAGCAGCGGGATGTCGAGGCTGCGCGCGATCTTCAGCAGCTCCTTGCGGTGCTTGCGCTCGATCCCGAGCCCGTGATCCATGAGCTCGCAGAAGTAGTTGTCCTTGCCGAGGATGTCGCGGTAGTCCGCGGCCGCGGCGAGCGCCCTGTCGTAGTTGCCCGCCTGCAGCCAGCGGTTGACCTCGCCGGACGGGCAGCCGGTGGTGCCGATGATGCCCTTGCCATAGGTCTGGAGCAGATCGCGGTCGATGCGCGGCTTGCGATAGAAGCCTTCGAGGCTCGAGAGGCTGGAGAGCCGGAACAGGTTGTGCAGGCCCTCGGTGGTCTCCGCCCACATGGTCATGTGGGTGTAGGCCTGGCGCCCCTTGCCGGTGCTCTCGCCGTCCTCGCCGGTGCCCTCGTCGTAGCCCCCGCCGAAGTCGAAGGGTGAGCGCTCGAACCGGCCCTGCGGGGCGTAGTAGCCCTCGATGCCGATGATCGGCTTGACGCCGGCGGCCTTGCCGCGCTTGTAGAAGTCGTAGGCGCCGTAGACGTTGCCGTGGTCGCTCATCGCGAGCGCCGGCATCTCCAGCCGGGACGCCTCGCTGAACAGGTCCCCCAGCCGGGCCGCGCCGTCGAGCATGGAGTACTCGGTGTGCACGTGCAGGTGCACGAACGAGTCGCTCGACAACGTGGTCTCCCCTCGGGTGGTCGCCTCGCGGCGATACGTCAGCTCACCCGAAGCGCCGGGGGAAGTCGGCAGGTCGGGAGGGCTTCACCCTAACGCCCGGCACCGTCGGTGCCCGGCCTGGCCGAGAGCCGTGCCAGGTCGCTCGGCGTGTCGGTGATCTTGGTCCCGGGCGTGTCGCCAGGGCACAGTGACCGAGGGTGGTCCCAGCCCCCGGGCGGTCGTGCTCGCGGAGCCGTCGGCAGCCCTCGATCAGGGTGAGGGCGAGCCGCTGGGGGTCCCCGACGGTGCCGTCGACGTGGCGGTCGGTGCGCTGGTCCGACCGGTGGCGGTCGCGCTGGGCGACGGACGCGCGATGAGGAAGTTGATGGCGCCCTGGGCGTCCGACTCAGTGGCGAAGCCCGACAAGATCATGACGCCACCGTCGATCTGCTCGGAGATCACCGGGGCCGACTGGACCCGGCCGTGAGCCACGATGGCGAGCTGGGATCGCGGCACCGGCTCCGCCATGACCTGCGCTGTGATGACACTGAGCTCCGAGGCGCCTCGGGGGTCGAGCCGGACCTGGATGACCGGTCGGCCACCCTGCAGGGACGTCTCGAGCCCGGTGACCCGCGCGCCGGACACGGCCGCCGGACCGAGGGCGTAGACGTAGGTCCGGTCCTCCGAGCACAGGCTCGCGGCCACAGCGGGGTCGGGGTTCGGCGGTGCCGTGATCGTGCAGTCGGCCACGTCGGACTTCTCGACCCCGAGGACGGGCCTCAGCTGCAGGTCGAGCGCAGGGCCGGGCGACACCGACGTGAGCGGATCAGGTGCCACCGTCGGTGCGGTCGTGGTCGTCGACACCACCGAGCACCCGCCCAGCAGCAGCGCGGTGAGCAGCGCCAGGCCCGCACGCCGTGCGACTCCCCCGTTGCGCATGCCCGCAGTCTGCCTGACCCCACCGCCGACCTGGGTGGCGTGGGGGTCTCCTGGTGCCGGAAGCGCCCAGGACACCCAGGTCAGCGGTGGGGTGGTGGGTCAGGCGCTGGCGAGGGCGTCGAGCTCGGCGTAGGTCGCGTCGTCGAGGACGATCTCGGCGGCGGCGGCGTTCTCCTCGATGTGGCTCACGCTCTTGGTGCCGGGGATCGGGAGCACGGCCGGTGAGCGGCGGAGCAGCCAGGCGAGCGCGAGCTGCGCCGGCGTGTGGCCGGTGCGCTCGGCGATGTGGGCCAAGGGCCCGCCTTCGGCCGCGAGCTGGCCGGTCGCGATCGGGAACCACGGGATGAACCCGATGTTGTGCTCGTCGCAGTAGGTCAGGAGCGCCTCGCTCTGACGGTTGGCGACGTTGTAGAGGTTCTGCACGGTCGCGATCGGGACGATCTTCTGGGAGGCCTCGAGCTCGACCACGCTCACCTCGGAGATGCCGACGTAGCGCACCTTGCCCTCGGTCACGAGGTCGGCGAAGACACCCAGCTGGTCCTCGAGCGGCACCTGGGCGTCGATGCGGTGCAGCTGGAAGAGGTCGATGCGCTCGAGGCCGAGACGGCGCAGCGACATCTCCGCGCACTGACGCAGGTATTCCGGGCGCCCCACCGGCAGCCACTCGCCCGGGCCCTGGCGCGTGAGGCCGGCCTTCGTCGCGATGACGACGTGGTCGTAGGGGTGCAGGGCTTCACGGATGAGGTCCTCGGAGACGTACGGACCGTAGGAGTCTGCGGTGTCGATGAAGTCGGTGCCGAGCTCGACGGCACGGCGCAGGGTCGCGATGGCGCCGGCATGGTCGACGGGCTCGCCCCAGACGCCGGGGCCAGGGAGCTGCATCGCGCCATAGCCGAGACGGTGGACCTCAAGTTCACCACCGATACGGAACGAGCCGGATGCATGGACGGGAGTTGGTGAAGTCGTCATGTCCGGTGACAACCGCTGACCCCACGACGCGCATTCCCTCGGGGCGAGACGGCGAGGTGAACAGTGAGATGCGTCGCGCTGCGGCCGTTCAGTGGTTCGGTGGCGCCTCGCCCAGGGTGACCCGCAGGAACTGGATGCGCGGCGTTCGCTCCGGCGAGAGCAGGACGTCGACGGTCGCTGTCCCGGCGGCGCCGTCGAGCCACCAACGGACCTGGGCCGGAGAGGACGCCTCGACGGTGCGCGCTGACCGGGTGAACTCCCCCAGGGAGGCAGCAGTCCTGCGGAACTCCGCGGCACGTTCTGCGCGTGGTCGGTCGAGATCGACGTTGGGCGCGCACCAGGTGTCGGCGAGGGTGTCGTCCCAGGAGCGGAGCAGCGACTCCACGACAGCCATCGCCTCCTGGGTCCGTAGCCACAGCTGGGCACCCGGGTCGAGCGGCGAGGTGACGAGGGTGGCCGCGACGATCTCGTTCATGGCATCGGTGCCGATGCGATGGCAGGGGGCATAGGTGCGGTTGCCGAGAGCGATGAGGCCCCAACCGGTCGCCGGGTGCCAGCGCATGTGCGAGCCGTAGCCGGGATAGCCGCCGGAGTGCGACACGAAACGGCCGAGGACCTGATCGTCGTCGGTCATGAGACCGAAGGCGTACGACGTCGTCACGATGCGCTGCTCTGCACCACCGACCGCGGGTGTGACTGTCGTGGCGACGAGTCGCTGCGGCTCCTGCATCTCGCGCAGGCTCCACCGGTCCAGAGGGTGTCGGGGTTGCGCCGACCACGCGCTCTGGAAGCCGGCGACCCAGATGCCCAGGTCACGCACGCTGCTGTGCAGTCCACCCATCGCGCTGAACGCGCCGGGGCCGGTGGGTGGTTCGAGGACGAGGCCGGCATCGACAGGTGCGTACCCCGGCACCAGCTGGTCGGCCGGGACGAAGGAACCGTCATATCCCGTGTCGCTCATGCCCAACGGCGCGAGGATCTCGGTGTTGACGAAGGTGCGGTAGTCGACTCCGCTGGCGACGGCGATGACCCGACCGAGCAGCGCGTATCCGAGGTTGGAGTATTCGAACCCGGTGCGCGCCGGACGCGCGAACGACAGCCCGCCCGCCACGAGTTCGTCGAACTCCTCGATCGGCTGCGCCTCGTTGCGATCGCCCCACGGGTCGTCGGTCGGGAAGCCGGCGTTCATCGCGAGCAGGTCTCGGATCGTGATGGGGTGACCGCCGTCGGGAGAGCGCAGCTCGGTGGTCCACGGCAGGAAGGTCGACAGCGTGTCGTCGAGGCGCAGGACGCCGCGGTCGCGCAGCACCAGCACTGCTGCGGCGGTGAACGACTTGGTTATCGACGCGATGCGCAGGATGTCGCGCTCTCCCGGCTCGCGACCACCACCGACCTCCCTCGTGCCGGTGCCGGAGGCGTGCACGAGCTCGCCGTCCTTCACCAGCCCGTAGGCGACACCCGGGATGTCGTGCTGAGTGCGAAACGCCGTAAGGCGCTCGTCTACCAGTGCCGCAGCGGCGCTCACGTCCATGAGTCAGGAGTGTTCCCTACCCGCTGACGCAGCGACACCCGGATCCCGCTCGGCGACTGCGCGCCAGACCGGAGCGACGTCACGAACGGGGCAGTCCTCGGGCACCGGACGACGTAGAAGACGATGTGGGGGTGAGCGATGATCACGCTGCAGAGTCGTCCGCTCCCGACGCACTCTCACCCGACGACGCTCCCGCGGTCGATCCCGCGGTCCAGGCGGAGTGGGACCGGCGATACGCCGAGCACGGCCAGCTCTGGAGCGGCAAGCCCAACGGCACGCTCGTGGCCGAGGTCGCCGGCCTGACGCCGGGACGAGTCCTCGACGTCGGCTGTGGCGAAGGCGCGGACGCGGTCTGGTTGACGCGCAACGGATGGGACGTGACCGCGCTCGAAGTTTCCGGTGTCGCTCTGGAACGCGCCGCAGCGCACTCACTGGCCGCAGGTGCCGACGAGCAACGACCCCGCGACGTGCCCGAGAGTGGCGCCGGCGGCCACCACGTCGACGACATCGTGCTGCGGGCGCGCAAGCTGCGCTGACCCACCCGCGGCTTGCGTCGCGGCACAGGTTCGGCGAGGGCTACGGAGCGCTGACGAGGTCCAGTGCTCGCTGCAGGTCCGCGGGGTAGGGCGAGGTGAACTCCACCCACTGGCCCGTGCCGGGGTGCTCGAAGCCGAGCTTCACCGCGTGCAGCCACTGCCGCAGGATCGCCAGCCTCTTGGCGAGCACGGGATCCGCGCCGTAGGTGAGGTCTCCGACGATCGGGTGCTTCATCGCCGACATGTGAACCCGGATCTGGTGAGTGCGTCCGGTCTCGAGATGCACCTCGAGGAGCGAGGCGTGACGGAAGGCGTCGACGGTCTCGTAGTGCGTGACGCTCGGCTTGCCGTCGGTGACGACAGCCCAACGCCACTCGTGCTGCGGGTGACGGTCGATGGGTGCGTCGATGGTGCCGCGCTGTGGATCCATCTGGCCTTGCACGAGTGCGTGATAGACCTTCTCGACCGTCCGGTCCTTGAACTGACGCTTCAGCGAGGTGTAGGCGCGCTCGCTCTTCGCGACCACCATGAGTCCGGTGGTTCCGACGTCGAGACGGTGCACCACGCCTTGGCGCTCTTCGGCGCCCGAGGTCGAGATGCGATAGCCCGCACCAGCGAGACCTCCGATGACGGACGGGCCGTTCCAACCCGGCGACGGGTGCGCGGCAACACCGACCGGCTTGTCGACGACGACGATGTCATCGTCATCGTGGACGATGCGCAGTCCGTCGACCGTCTCTGCCTTCATCACCGCGGGCGCAGGCGGATCGGGCAGCGTGACCTCGAGCCAGCTGCCAGTCAGAACGCGCGCCGACTTGCCCGCGATCTCTCCGTCGAGCAGCACCGCGCCCGCGGCAGCGAGGTCGGCTGCCTTGGTGCGCGAGATTCCGAACAAGCGCGCGAGCGCAGCATCGACGCGCTCACCCTCGAGCCCTTCGGGCACGGGCAGGCTGCGGTGCTCGCCCATCTCAGTCGCTCACGACAGTGCGGGTGAGGATGTCGGCCACGACAGTCACGCGCGCGCGCCACCCAGCTCGACGCCGCGGACGGACAGCAGCACCATGAGGATCGCGGAGCACACGATCGAGGCATCGGCGATGTTGAACACCGCGAAGTTGGGCAGGGCGATGAAGTCGACGACGTGTCCTTGGAGGAATCCCGGATCGCGGAGGATCCGGTCGAGGAGGTTGCCGATGGCGCCGCCGAGCAGGCCACCGAGAGCGATCGCCCAGCCGAGGCTGCCGAGCTTGCGCGACGTTCGCACGATGACCACGATCACCGCGACCGCGATCGCGGTGAAGATGAAGGTCACCCCGGTGCCGATGCTGAAGGCCGCGCCCGGGTTGCGCAGGAAGAGCAGCCGCACCCAGCTGCCGAGGACCTCGACGGGCGGCTGGCCCTCGAGATAGCGGACGGCCAGGAACTTGGTGACCTGGTCGACGAGCACCACGGCGGCCGCGACCGAGAACGTGACACGCACGAGGCGACGATTGCCCGCATGAGCGATCGCGATGTCGGTCGAGGGCTCTCCCCCGGCTTCAGCATCGGTCGGAACGGCGTCACTCACGAGAGCCGAGGGTACGTGGCCACTCGCCTCAGGCACGAATCGCCAGGCAGGCATCGAGTCCGCCACCGGGGCGCCCAGACGAGCACTGCGGCCGTCCAGGGCGCCGGTTTCCCGATCTGGGTACCCAGCGGAGCAGGCGTGGGTCAGCGGCGTTCTTCGAGCTGCTTGCAGCTCATGCAGAGGGTGGCGCGGGGGAACGCCTGGAGTCGCAGCTTGCCGATCGGCTTGCCGCAGCGCTCGCAGACGCCGTAGGTGCCGTCGTGAAGACGGGCCAGCGCGCGCTCGTTCTGCACGAGGAGCTCTCGGGCGTTGTTGGCGAGCGACATCTCGTGCTCACGCTCGAACGTCTTGGTGCCAGCGTCAGCCTGGTCGTCGCCGGCGCCGTCTCCGGAGTCGCGCAGCAGGTCGGCGATGCCGTCCTCGGCGTCGCTGATCTGCTGGCCGAGGCGCCGGATCTCGATCTCGAGCTCGGTGCGGACCTCGGCGAGCTCGGTCTTGGTCCACGGCGACTCGTCTTCGCGGACGGCGGGAGTGCGCCTCGTCGGCTTGGCAGCTGCCGGCTTCGCGGCAGCCGGCTTGCTCGGAGCAGAGGTGACGGGTGCTGACGTCGCCGCGGTCGGCGTCGCGGGAACTGCCTTGGCCGGGGTCGCCTTGGCCGGGGTCGCCTTGGCCGGGGCCGCCTTGGCGGGTGCTGTCTTGGCGGGCACGGCCTTCGCGCTCACCGCCTTGGTCGCGGCGGCCTTCGTCGACGCGGTCTTCGCGGGAGCGGTCTTCGCAGGCGCTGCCTTCGCAGGTGCTGCCTTCGCAGGGGCCGCCTTGGTCGCGGCGGTCTTCGCGGGTGCGGTCTTCGCGGGTGCGGACTTCGCGGGTGCGGACTTCGCCGGTGCTGCCTTCGTGGGGGCGGCCTTGGTGGCAGTGGCCTTCGACGTAGCACTGGCGGGGGCGGCCTTGTTCGCCGCTGCCTTCGTGGCCGCGGGCGCCTTGGTGGCAGAGGGCGTGCCCGACGCGGGCTTTCCCGTCGCGACCTTCGCTGGCACAGTCTTCTTGGCGGGGGCGGCAGCCTTCGTCGCTGTCGTCTTCTTCGCGGTCGCAGCCATGGCCGCCTCCTTGTGCGGGCTCCCCCTGCCCCGGCGCACCCGCACCGGACGCAGGGGAATCGTGGCGACACACCGTCGTCACGAGTCACGCGAGGATAGGTGTGCCCCGCCGGTTGATCAACAAGGCGCGCCGCAGCAGATCACTCCGAGTGCCCACGCTGCGCCGAACGAGCACGTCTCCCGCACGGATCGGGGTCGGAGCGCGCTCTGGCGCGTGCACGGAGCGTGGTCAGTCCCCGGTGTCGCCCAGCGCGGCAACGCGGTTCGCGAGATCGGCCGGCGGTTCAGAGATCTCGAGCAGTTTGTCTCGTCTTGTCCTACCTCGTACCAGCGTCACCTGTCGTGGGCGGACCCCGAGCGCAGCCGCGACCGCCGCGAGCACGGCGTCCGTCGCGGCGCCGTCGACCGCCCGCGCCGACACGACCACCACGAGCGGAGACGTCAGGTCGGTGGGGTCGCCGTAGCGACCGCCGACCTGGGTCCGCGACGCACCGGGGCGTACCCGGACGGCGAGACGGTACGGCTCGGACATACGCGGCAGCGTCCCACCACCCAGGACCGATACCCTGACGGGGTCCAGGCACGGCTTTGACGGGGACGAGTAGTCCCGCACGCAGCCATGAGCGACCCGGGGACGGTGCGAGCCCGGGGGTGTGCGCGGGGTGAAGATCACCCCTGAGCGTCTCGGAAGATCCGCGAGAGCGGGGTAGACCCGGGGCCTGTGACGAGCGAGCGGGATCGACGTACGCCGTCCTCGGGCGGCGCTCGGTCCAAGGAGGGTGGTACCGCGGGACCGCGGCCGGACACCGGTCGAGATCTCGTCCCTTCGTCCCGAGCACGCCCGGCTCCCGCTGGGCGAGACGCACGACGACGGAGGATCGATGTACCGCCCGGTGCCGCCCCAGGTCGACCTGGCCGCGCTCGACCACGAGGTCCTCGACCTGTGGCGCGAGAAGGATGTCTTCGCTCGATCCCTCGCGGCCACCGAAGGCCGACCGATGTGGGTCTTCAACGAGGGCCCGCCCACCGCCAACGGCATGCCCGGCACGCACCACGTCGAGGCCCGCGCCTTCAAGGACGTGTTTCCGCGCTACAAGACGATGAAGGGCTTCCACGTCCCTCGCAAGGCCGGCTGGGACTGTCACGGCCTGCCCGTCGAGCTCGCGGTCGAGAAGGAGCTCGGCTTCACGGGCAAGAAGGACATCGAGGCCTATGGCATCGCGGAGTTCAACGCTCGCTGCCGCTCCTCGGTGCTGCAGTACGTCGGTGCCTTCGCCGACCTCACCGAGCGCATGGGCTACTGGGTCGATATGGGCGACGCCTACTGGACCATGGATCCGCACTACGTCGAGTCGGTGTGGTGGTCGCTCAAGAAGATCTTCGACAAGGGCCTGCTCGTGCAGGACCACCGGGTCAGCCCCTACTGCCCGCGCTGCGGCACCGGCCTCTCTGACCACGAGCTCGCCCAGGGCTACGAGACCGTCGTCGACCCCTCGGTCTTTGTCCGGATGCCCGTCACCGGCGGCGCACTCGTCGAGCGCCACCCGGGCCTCGCCCTGCTCGTGTGGACGACGACGCCCTGGACCCTGGTGTCCAACACGGCCTGCGCCGTCAACCCCGACGTCGACTACTGCGTCACCCGCACCGCCGACGGCGAGACTCTGCTCGTCGCCGAGGCGCTGCGCGAGTCGGTGCTCGGCGAGGACAGCACCGTCCTCGAGACCGTGCGCGGCGATGCGGTCGTGGGCACCCCCTACGCCCGACCCTTCGACCTCGTGGCCTTCCCCGAGACCGACGCGCCACTGCACACCGTGCTCGCCGCGGACTTCGTCACCACCGAGGACGGTTCCGGGATCGTCCACGAGGCACCGGCTTTCGGCGCCGAGGACCTCGCGCTCTGCCGGGACTACGGTCTCCCGGTGGTCAACCCGCTGCGCCCCGACGGCACGTTCGAGAGCGACGTGCCGCTGGTCGGCGGTGTGTTCTTCAAGAAGGCCGACGCGATCCTCGTCGACGACCTGCAAGCTCGCGGGCTGCTGTTCAAGCACGTGCCCTACGAGCACTCCTACCCGCACTGCTGGCGGTGCCATACACCGCTCGTCTACTACGCCCAGCCGTCGTGGTACATCCGCACGACCGTCATCAAGGACGCGCTGCTGCGCGAGAACGCAGCAACCGACTGGCACCCCTCCACCATCCAGTGGGGTCGCTATGGCGACTGGCTCAACAACAACATCGACTGGGCTCTGTCGCGCAGCCGCTACTGGGGCACGCCGCTGCCGATCTGGCGCTGCGAGTCCCACCACCTCACCTGCATCGGATCTCTGGCCGAGCTGGGAGCCCATGCGGGACGAGACCTCTCAGCACTTGACCCGCACCGACCCTTCGTCGACGACGTCACGTTCCCGTGCCCCGAGTGTGCGCAGACCTCGACGCGCGTGCCCGAGGTCATCGACGCGTGGTACGACAGCGGCTCGGTGCCGTTCGCGCAGTTCGGCTATCCGCACCGCGGCGTCGAGGAGTTCGACGCGCGCTATCCAGCCGACTTCATCTGCGAGGCGATCGACCA
>JANXWJ010000201.1 GCA_025351185.1 Candidatus Nanopelagicales bacterium | reverse complement strand
GACGGCACGCCGCTCGGTCCGGCGGTGCCTGACAGGTCGAGCACGGCGGCGCGGAACGCGAACCCCACGACCTCCGAAGGGCCAACCAGTGCATAGGGAGGGTCCATCCGCACGAAGTCGTAGATCTTGTCGACGCCGACGCCGCTGGACGCAGCCGACATGAGCTCGACGCGTACGGCCTGCCCGCTGAGCTGCTTCACCTTCACCCGCAGCGCGGGCAGCAGGAACGAGACGACGGGATTGGAGGGGTCAGCCCGCAGCTGCCCCTGGTTGTCGAGTGTCGCGCCGCGCAGGAACGGCAGCCGCAGGATCGCCCTCGGCGTGCCGAGCACGACCTTCCACCCGCCGTCACGCGACCCGGCGGGCGCGGTCAGATGGAAGCTGAGCTCGACAATCACGCTCGGGTCTGGGAACTCGAGCGGCGTCCCCGTGCTTCCGGACGACGTGCTGAAGGCGCCGGTCATCGGGTCGAGGGACAGCGAGCGTTTCAGGTCCTCGGTAGCCGCGTAGGTGGACCAGTCGCCATCGTCATCGTGCGTCTGCGTGGGTCCCGTGCCGTTGAGTCCGTCGAGCAGGGGACGCAACGAGTCCAGCTCCCCTGAGTCCCGCAGCGCGGAGGGCAGTTCGTCCCAGAGCGACATTCGTCGTCACCGCCGTCGAAGGCTGAAGGTGAACAAGCATCGAATGGATCCGGAGGGACGCCGACTGCGCCCAGCTCGTGCGCGACTATCGACCCGGAGGCGGTACCCGTGGAGGGTGTCTCACTCGTGTACGACGCGTCAGTCAAGCATCAGCGCACCGTGACGACAATGGGCCGACTGGGCGACTTAGGGCCGGCTGAGGTACGGCTCGACCGCGCGTCACGCACAGGCCGAGCGACCGTGCGCGCCTCACGCCCGGGGCGCACGCGATCAACCCTCCCCAGGGCGCGGTTCGCGCCTGTCTTGAGCGTCCCTGCCCGGCTTCATGGCGCTGCTCGGCCGACGGGGCGGACTGCGTCACAGGCACGGCGGTCATCGCCAACGCAGCGACGGCTCAGTGCACTTCCCCTCACGCCAATCGCTGCATGCTCCTCAGAGATCTCCTTGCGGTGGAGGGAACCCGGGCCGGCCCTGCGGCGTGTCACTAGGTGAGAGGGAGGTGGCGCCATGAGAGCTGAACTGGAGTTTGACTCGTTCTACGCCGCGAGTCGCCCGCGCCTGCTTCAACAGCTCACCATCGTCACCCTTGATCGCGAGCAGGCCGCCGACGCGCTCCAAGAGGCCTACATCCGTGCCTGGCAGCGCTGGGAGCAACTGGTCCAGTACGACGACCCCGAGTCCTGGGTGCGCACCGTGGCCTACCGCCGGTGCGTCAGCTACTGGCGGCGGATGGCGACAGCTCGCCGAGCGGCGTCCGACGTTGCCGTCCCGGAGGCCGTCGACGCGGTTGCGACGGCCGACGTGGTCGCGGTGCGTCAGGCGCTTGCGTCGCTTTCGTCCGAACACCGCGCGGTCCTGGTCCTGCACGAGCTCTGCGATCTGAGCGTCGAGGAGATCGCGCGCCAGCTACGCATCCCACGCGGCACGGTGAAATCGCGGCTCGCGCGCGGGCGCACTGCGCTCGCGGACCTGCTCACCGATCCCCCGCTGCCTGCATCAGGATTCGGGACATCCGATGTCCTGGTGCAGACCAGTGGACCGCGTGGCGCGTCGACCCGACTTGTCGGTCCAGAAGAGGGGTCCCGTGATGACGAACGTCCGTGAACTGTTGGAATCCGTCGTTCCCAAAGACGAGCACGATCATCTCCGCGGCGCCGATGTTCGCCGGCTCGGTCGCCGACGGCAGCGTCGCGACCAGGCGGTCAATGTTGTGGTCGGCGTGACCGCGGCGGCAGTGTCGATCGTGGGGGTGGTGCGCTTCGTCGCACCGATCTCGAGCCGTGGTCTGCCCTCGACGACGATCGGTCCGAGCCCGCGAGCGTCGTCCACGGCGCGACCTGCGCCAACACTCACCGGTCCGGACTTCGCTGCCCTCAACGGGACCCGGTGGATTCCGGATCTGATCAACGCGGCCGTCTCGACCCAGCAGGCCTACCCCGACGAACGGGGGAACGCGCCTCGCGCACTCGTGACCTTCGAGCCCGGCCACGTCCTTGTCGTGGACTACATCGAGGACGGCCGCACCACGACCGTGCGTGGAACCTGGGTCGCCACCTCGGACACGCCCGAGGTTGACGTCCGAGCACGTGGGCTTTTGCGCCTGTCGCTCGCAACTCCGCCGAACGCGCCGTCGGTCCTCGTGCTGCTGATCAACCGCTTGTCGCTGGTGAGCGCCTTCGCCATGTTCACAACGAACGGTCCTCCGCCCTCGCTCGAGGCCCTGACGATGTCCATGTTTCACGACGCGGTGGGTCTCGTTGCAGTCGACCTGGTGAAGCCGGATCTGCTACTGCCCTCGCCCTACCCGCTACGTCCCTGACCACCTCGCGGGCTCAGCCCATCTAGATCCCCAACAACGCAGGCAATGGAGCCATGTTGGGCGCCGTCAACACTCACGAAGCTCCTCACCCGCGATCCGAGGGAACCTTGCTCAGCGCGGCCGACTCGATCACCCGTCGAGTGACCGGTCCAAGACAAGCACCCACTTCCCCACAAGAAGCGATGTGGGTACTCACTCCCGCCTCCTCTTGGAGGTATCGTCGCAGGTCAGAGCCTTGAAGGGGTGGAGGTGGCGGGATCCGTCGTTGCGGGACGAGGTCGTCAGACGGCGGCGCTGTGTGCCGAGGGTGACGACCCCGTGGTCGCTCCTCCCGATTCCCAACCGTCGGAACACGTCTGGTCCCGTTGGTTGCGAGCACGACCCGTCGGGACCGATCGGGTCCCGTTGGGTCCTGCTGTTGACGCCGTCAACACCAACGGACCCCGTCACAAGGTCGGGGGACGCGAGCCAGACGCCCAGCGGTCGGCCTCCGCGAACATCCGCGACTGCCTGCGCCGAGGCGTCGGAGCATGGCTCTACAGGTCGAGGGAGGTCCGGAGCCCGCGGTCGATGTCGCGCAGGAGTGCGAGCGGCGCAACGCCGGATTGTTCGGCAAGGTCTGCCTTGTTCAGCGTGACCACGGCCGTCACGTTGACCACGGAGTCACGCGGAAGCCCCGTGGCAGCGGCTGGCAGGAACACATTTCCGGGCATGGTCGCGAGATCCGTGTTGGACGTGATCACCAGGGCCACGACGGTCGCCAGGCGACTCTGGTTGTACGTGTCAGCCGAGATCACCACGACCGGACGTCGCTTGGCTGGACGTGACCCGGACGGCTCCCCGAGATCTGTCCAATAGATCGCGCCCCGCTCGATCACCACTCGCCCGACTCATCGACGAGGACTCGGTGACCGGCGGCAACAGCGTCCACCCTCGAGGTGTCCCCATCGGCGAGGGCGACCACGGCGAGGTCGATCTGGCGGGTCACAGACTCTGCGTCAAGTTCCTCGAGATAGCGGGCCGCGGCGCGGGTGAAGAACTCCGACCGACTCATCCCCAGATCATGAGCTCGCCGGGAAGCCTTCTCGAATGTCTCATCAGGTACTGAGATTGCCGTCTTCATGAGCGCGAGTATAACCCGGTATGACCATGAAGCCCGGTCCCGATCAGGACCGGGCGCGTTTGCACGCGCCATCAGAAGCTGCCCTCCGTTGGCCCGGGGATTTCTCGATACGCAGGGACTACTGATTCGTGAGCGCGTCGACCGCGCCATCGACAGTGGGCGGACGAACCGATACGTCGTGGACGAGTTTCAGTACAGCGCCAAGACCGCCACCGAGATCCTGGTACGGCACCGAAACCCGCTGCCAGCGGTGACGGCGGGGTACCTCAGATCGTCCGGCTATTGCACGCGCGTTGACAGAACGTACGTTCGGATATCGCGCAGTAGGTGACCGACTGCAGCCGTGTTGACGGCGTCAACAGGGGGCCACCCTCGCTTGACCTGCGCAATCGAGTGGAATCGCGGCCGGCTCGGTCACGTCGCGTGACGAGCCGGCCGCGAAAACCCCACTCCCCCAGGGCAAGAGGAATGGTGAACAACTCCCGCCTCCTCTCGCAGCGTTTCCGCAGGTCAGAGCCCTAACTGGGGTGGAGGTCACGGGAATCGAACTCGTCTGAACCGTCGGAACACGTCTGATTCCGTTGGTGGTGAGCGCGACCCGTCGGGTCCGTCGGGACCTATCGGATCCCGTCGAGTCTGGCTGTTGACGCCGTCAACACGCATCAGGGCTGGCCCTGCGCTAGCGAAAGCAGCAGTGCGTCAGCCGATAACGACTCGGTGATCGCCGAAGTCGGCCACCACCTCTACCGACCCGCCGAGTGCTTCGACGTAGGCCTTGATGGTGGCCAGGCCGGCCCGGTCGAGCTCGCCGCGCTCGAGCTCGGAGACGGAGGGCTGCGTGACATGTATCCAGGCCGCGAGCTCGACCTGGGTCAAGCCTTGCTCCTCGCGGACCTCGCGCAACCGATACGCCCTCGTCTCAGCGAGCATCCGGTCCTTGTTCTTAGCCACCACATCCTCACGCGGAGGACGCTGGGCACGAACGTCGCCCCAGGACCGGGACCGCTTCGCGGCGGAATCCTTACTCGTGCTCATCTCGCTCACCTGCTATCCACTCGTCGTACCTTCGCTCCGCGAGCGGGATGCTCGACTTGTACCAGCTCTGCCAGTTGCCCGCTTTGTCCCCCGCGACCAGCAACACCGCGCGGCGAGCAGGATCGAACACGAACAAGATCCGGATCCCACTCGACCCCGCCGAGCCCGGACGCAGCTCTTTGAGGTTGTGGATCCGCGAACCCGTGATTCGATCGACAAGCGGGCGACCCAGCGTCGGACCGTCCGCAGCGATCATGTCGATCCCCGCAGCCACCTGGTCGTAGGTGTCGTCGTCTAGACGGCGCAACCACTCGACGACTTCGTCGAGCAGCCGCACGTCCCACGTCACAGACTGACCGTATAGACATCTACCTATATAGGTCAAGACTTATATCTTGAG
>JANXWJ010000187.1 GCA_025351185.1 Candidatus Nanopelagicales bacterium | reverse complement strand
CGCAAGCGCTTCAGGTCGGCCTGCGGGATCACGATGCCCGACGCGAGCACGAACGCGACAAGGGCGAAGTCCCAGCCCCGCGGGTCGCTGGCCGCGATCAGCACCAGGGCGGCGAGCCAGACGCCGACGACGCCGAAGCCGAGGACCGAGGCGACGATGGGCATGTCTGTCAGGCGCGCCACGATCGCCCCCGCCAGGGCCGAACCCAGCCCGATCGCAGCGGCCGTCGCCGCGGCAGCTCGACTCGTACGCACGGGTGGCTGCGGCGTCGCCCACTGCACCCAGCCGTAGCCGCAGAGCGCGAAGACCAGGGCGGCGAGCACGGCGAACACGACCAGTCCGTCGGCTCCGCTCGGCGGCTCGTCGGCGGCTGCCACGATGACGAGCCCGCACAGCGGGAACGACACGCCCAGGAGCGGCCACAACCAGCGACTGCGGCGACGGGCGAGGGCCATCGTCAGGAAGGGCAGGAGCCCGGCGATCAGCACCGGCGAGGAGTCCATCTCCACCTCCGACGGACACGCTAGACCGGCGTCTGCGCGGATCTGGTGCCCGATACGCAACCGAGATGGATCGAACGTGCTGCCTCCCAGAGACACTTCAAGTGGGTTGTGGGGCGAAGAGACGCGCAACAGGCCCGCTGAGGTGGATGCTGGGCATGCCGACCTGATCGGGACGGCGCGGACTCACGGGGCCAGGCGGCCATGAGCGGATCGACGGAGCACCAGCTGGGCAAGGGCACGCTCGGCTACAAGGGCGAGACCGCGCAGTACTACGCCTCCAAGCGTGGTCTGTGGGACCGTTTCCGCTGGGTGCTCGCCATCGCGTGTCTCGTCATGGGTGCGGCTTTCCTGATCGCGTCCTTCTCGCCGTCGGTCATGGTGCGGGTCGTGTCGGTCACCGCGAACGTGCCGTCCGGGAGCGACGCCAGCTCGGCCCCGACCAACAGCGTCGTGCTGGTCGCACCAGACGGATCGACGACCACACTCTCGGTGCCCTCGATCAGGACGCCTGCGGTGGGCTCGACCCAGCAGGCGATGCGGCTCCCCGGCGGCCGCCTCGTCCTCGGCGACTACACGAACGAGGGCCGTGGCGCGGCGCTGATCTTCCTCGCCACCGGAGCCGGCATCGTGCTGATGGCCATCTGGCGCATCAGGCGCCCCAAGCCGCTGACGACCACGGTGCTCGTGCCCGACGACACCTACGCGCTGCCCCCGCGCACGTCCTGACGCCACACCCGAAGGTTGCCGGAACCGCGGCCGCGAGCGCGTCGGGCACGCCACTCGTCAGCAGTGATCGCGTGGACGACCGCGTCGAACTCCTCGCCGTCGTCGACCACGAGCGCCTCGTGGTCGAACGTCAGCCCGAGGCGCGCCATCACGGCCAGGCTCGCGGCGTTGGGCCGGTCGGTCATGGAGATGACCCGCGTCAGCCCGAGCGGCCCGAACGCGTGGTCGAGCCACGCTGTCGCCGCCTCGGTCGCGTAGCCCTGGTGCCAGTGCTGCGACGCAAGCCGCCACGCGACCTCCACGTCGTCGGGATAGGTCTCCTGGTGGTGCAGGCCGCACATCCCGAGAAACGCGGCGTCGGCGCGTCGTTCGACCGCGAGCAGTCCCATGCCTTCGTCATCGTTGACCCTGTTGTGCCACGCGGCGATCGCGTCGGAATCCGCCCGTGGCAGCGGTGCGCCGCCGAGATGGCGGATCACCTCGGGGTCGGTGTTGAGCGCCGCCCACGGGTCGAGGTCGTCACCACGCCAGCGGCGCAGCACGAGGCGGTCGATGGTGGGCACGGTTGCGCCGTCCCACTCCGCCATGCCGCCTCCTGGCAGTCGATCGCTCAGTCGATCCGGACGATGTCGCCATTCACGGTACGGAAGTGCACGGCCACCAGGCCGGGCTCCTCGGCGTCGACCCACGCGATGTCGGTGCTGTCGATCGGTGATGCGATCTCGCCGCCGAGCCACTCCTTGATGTGCTCCTTGTCGCCCGCAAGCTCGCAGGCGACAGCGGAGACGTGGCACGGGCCGGCGAGCGACGGGTGCTGCGACGGGTCGCTCGTCCACTGCAGGAAGAACGGGAGCGAGGGGTCGGCGATGAGGTCGGTCACGCCGATCTGCTTCCACGTGAGGTCGAAGCCGTCGGGGCGCACCCGGTGGCCGTCGGTCGACGGGCGACCGAGCCGGTCCTCGAGCACAGCGATGTCGGACACGGACACGGCCCAGCCCAACCACCCGCCGCCGTCGGCTGCGCGAGCCTTCACGGCCTGACCGAACGGCGCCTTGTCCGACGCCGGGTGGTCTAGAGCGGCGACGACCTCGACATAGGTGCCGCCGTCGATCGGGAGGACGAAGTTGCGGGTGCCGAAGCGCGGGTGCCGACCACCGTCGACGAACGAGCCCCCGAGCTGCTGGCCGAGCCGCTGCACCGTGTCGACGAGCTCACTGCTGCTCACGGCGTACGAGACGTGGTCCAAGCGCATGCCGGTATCGTGACTCACGCCTGGACGCGTGCCGCGAGGGGGGTCCCTCTGAGCCGCGAGGGCACCGAACGTGGATCTCGCGAGGTGCCGAGATCCATTGCCGCTCAGGCATTTTTGCGCTTCGCGCGCTCCAGCACCTCGAGCCGGTCCATGCGCGTGGCCTCCTGCAGCGTGGGCGCCGTACCCCCCCGGGTTGCCGGGACCCACCAGGTGTCGTCGGGTCCGGTCGGGCGCTGCGGGTAGGTCGTGATCGCCTCCTCGAGCATCGCGGCCATCACCTCGTGGAGATGGATGTTCATGGCATCGAGGTCAGAGCCCGGCGGCACCTCGATCGGGGTGCCCACGAGGATCGTCACGGCCTTCCCGCGCGAGAAGTCGCGCGGGCGCCCCTTCGTCATCATCCGCTGGGTGCCCCACAGCACCGTGGGGATGAGCGGGACCCGGCCGTCCATCGCCAGCCGTGGTGCGCCGCTCTTGAAGTCCTTGAGCTCGAAGGACCGCGAGATGGTCGCCTCGGGGAAGATCCCGACGACCTCGCCCCGGCGAACAGCGTCGAGCGCCACGCGGAACGAGTCCGCGCCGGCATCCCGGTCGACCGGGATGTGCTTCATGCCGCGCATGAGCGGGCCGGCGACCGGGTTGCGCCAGATCGCGTCCTTGGCCATGAACCGTACATAGCGGCCCGACGGATGAGCACCGAGCCCGGCGAAGATGAAGTCGAGATAGCTCACATGGTTGCTCGCGAGCACCGCACCACCGGTACGCGGCACGTTCTCCGACCCGCGTACCTCGAGGCGCAGATCCAGTCCTTTGAACAGACCCTTCGCCGCGACGACCACAGGTGCATAGACCAGTTCTGCCATGCGCCGAACCGTACGTGCTGGCCCCACGCAGGCACCAGGGCGGGCACGACGCGGACTACGCGCCCACCGGCAGCAACCAGATCACCGACCAGCGCTACGACACGGTGGCCGACACCTACGTGCGGACGGGTCCGGGTCGGATCGGGTCCGCCTACACGAAGTGCCTCTACCGGGAGTACACCGACTCCGGTTTCAGCACTCGCAAGAACCGGGCCGCCCGTGATGCCTACCTCGGCTTCATGGGTCCGATCCTGCGCGGTGAGGTCGGCGACACGATCAAGGTGGTCTTCCGCAACACCTGCGTGATCCCGGCCAGTGTCCACCCGCACGGCGTCTTCTACGCGAAGTCGTCGGAAGTTGCGCCGTACGCCGACAACACCTCGGGCAAGGATGGCCTCGACGACGCTGTGCCGACGAACGGTCGCCACACCTACACCTGGCTCGTGCCCGCGAGGGCCGGGCCGGGTCCGTCTGACGGCAGTTCGGTGATGTGGATGTACCACTCGCACACCGACGAGATCGGCGACACCTATGCCGGCCTCCAGGGGTTCATGGAGATCACCGCCCGCGGCATGGCATGCGCGGACGGCAGCCCCAAGGACGTCGACCGCGAGGTCTTCGAGCTGTTCTCGGTGATGAACGAGAACAAGAGCCCGTATCTGACCGACAACGTGCACCGGTTCGCTCAGGAGCCGTACGCACCACCAGGGGATGAGGACTTCGAGGAGTCCAACCTCATGCACTCCATCAACGGCTACGTCTTCGGCAACCAGCCGATGCTCACGCTGCACAAGGGCGAACGTGTGCGGTGGTATCTCATGAGCATGGGCACCGAGGTCGACCTGCACACGCCCCACTGGCACGGCAACGACGTGCTCTCGATGGGGATGCGCATGGACGTGGTCAACCTGCTGCCCGCGTCGATGGTGACCGCGGACATGGTGCCGGACAACCCGGGAATCTGGTTGTTCCACTGCCACGTCAACGACCACATCGCTGCGGGCATGATCACGCGCTATCGCGTCGCCGACGCCTGAGCGCAGCCGTCGCT
>JANXWJ010000139.1 GCA_025351185.1 Candidatus Nanopelagicales bacterium | reverse complement strand
GAGGTGACACCCGAGACGACCTTCGAGGAACCCGACTTGGTCACCTTGACCGAGAGGCTCGGGGCGACCGAGACGGTCCGCACGACCGACGTCGCCGGGTTCGTCAGCACGTCACCGGGGTAGAGCCAGCGGAACTTCGTGGTGCGGCTGAGCAGCTGGGTGCCGCCACCGCCGGCGGTCGTGGTGACGAGCCCGGCGACGTCGGTCGTGCGGACCGTCTCGGTCGCCCCGAGCCTCTCGGTCAAGGTGACCAAGTCGGGTTCCTCGAAGGTCGTCTCGGGTGTCACCTCGCGCATCGGCGGCACCGTCGCGCTGTGGAAGCTCTCCGGCCGCACCTGGAAGAAGCTCTTCACGACACCGGTCAAGACCCGGGGCGCCTACTCCTTCGGCAAGCGCAACCTCGTCAAGGGCACCTACCGCGCCATCACCCTCGCCGACGCCTCGTGGATCTCGGCGGCGAAGACCTTCAAGATCTGACCCAGCGCGTCAGCACGACTAGGGAGGCACGGACGCCCAGCGTCCGTGCCTCCCGCACGTCTGCCCCGCCGCACCCACGGGTCGGTCGGCGATCAGGCGGGTTGGGCCTCGACAGTGCGCCCGGGCGGGGGATACTCGCACGGGCAGCCCCAGCCGGGCGGCTGCTGCCGGATCGATGTCGAGGAGCCTTCACGGATGGCCGAGCTCGTCTTCTTCTCGGGGACGATGGACTGCGGGAAGTCGACGCTGGCCCTGCAGACCGATCACAACCACGCCGCGCGCGGGCGGGCCGGCATCGTCTTCACCTCGCTCGACCGGGCGGGGGAGGAGACCCTGTCGAGCCGGCTCGGGCTCAAGGTGCCGGCCGTCGAGGTCACGCCCGACACCGACTTCTGGACCCATGTGGTCGAGGTGCTCGAGTCCGGCGGGCGCTGTGACTACCTCATCTGCGACGAGGCGCAGTTCTACTCCGGTGAGCAGGTCGACCAGCTCGCCCGCATCGTCGACGAGCTCGGGGTCGACGTGTTCGCCTTCGGCATCCTCACCGACTTCCGCACCCGGTTGTTTCCCGGGTCCCAACGCCTGGTCGAGCTCGCCGACAAGGTGCAGGTGCTGCAGGTCGAGGCGCTGTGCTGGTGTGGTGCGCGCGCGACTCACAATGCCCGAACTGTCAACGGCGACATGGTGATCGAGGGCGAGCAGGTGCTCGTCGGTGACACGTTCAGTGTCGACGTCATCGGCTACGAGGTGCTCTGCCGTCGCCACTACGGCCGACGGATGACGGCCGCGACATCGAAGACCGCTCACATGAGCCCGACCCCGCTGCCGTTCGCCGACGCCGACGCCGACGCCGACGCGACGCGGGCGGCACGTCGCGACACGACGGTGGCCGCGAGGTGAGCTCACCGTTGATCGCACCGAGCCAGCTGCAGTCGCTCCTCGACTCGGCGGCACCGCCGGTGATCCTCGACGTGCGCTGGAGCCTGCTGGGTCCGCCCGGCCCGGACCTCTTCGCACTCGGGCACGTACCGGGTGCCGCCTACCTCGACCTCGACACCGACCTCGCCGACCCTCCCGACTCCGGGGGCCGGCACCCGCTGCCCGACCCGGCGCGGTTCGCCGCGGCCATGCGTCGACGAGGAGTGACCCTCGATCGCACCGTCGTGGTGATGGACGGCGCGGATGCGACCGTGGCCGCTCGTGCCTGGTGGCTGCTCACCCATCACGGGCACGACCGGGTCCGGGTGCTCGACGGTGGCTTCAGCGCCTGGCGTTCTGCGGGCGGCGACGTCGAGACCGGAGCCGTGCCGCTGGCATACGACGACGACGGCCCTGTGACGGAGCACCCGTTCACTGCTGACGTCGCTCGCCTGCGGGTCCTCGACGCTGCCGCTGCAGCGCGGGTGGCACGCGACGGGGTGCTGCTCGATGCGCGGTCCGCGGCGCGCTATGCCGGTGAGGTGGAGCCGGTCGATCCGGTCGCCGGTCACATCCCCGGTGCCGTCAGTGCACCTGCCGCGATGTCGCACGACATCGCCGGGAGGTTCCTCGGGCCCGACGACCTGACGGAGCGGTTCTCACCGCTCGGTGTCGTGCCTGGCACCGAGGTCGGTGTCTACTGCGGCTCTGGTGTCACTGCGACGCACACCGTGCTGGCGCTACGCATCGTGGGTGTCGACGCAGCGCTGTATGCAGCGTCGTGGTCGGGCTGGATCTCAGATCCCACCCGACCCGTCGCGACCGGTCCCATGCGCTGAGCCGGCTGCTCTCAGCTCTCCGGGTTGCGGGTGCCGAACAGGATCTCGTCCCAGCTCGGCACCGTGGCGCGTGGCTTCCCGCCGGTCTCGACGTCACCGACGGGCGCTGTGGGAGTCTGGCGCGCCGCCTTGCGGCGAGAGCGGCGCGTGCCGCGAGCAGACTCCGGGCGGGCGAGGCCGGGCAGGGTGTCGTAGAGGTCGTCGAGCGGTGAGGCGTCGTCGGGCTCGACCGGCGGGCGGTCTGCGAGCTCGACGATCTGCGCACCGCTGGAGTCGCGGTCGACGATGGCGGTCAGGGCCGCGTCGGGGTCGTCGGACTCGTCGTCCCAGACCTCGGTGGCGCTGGGGAGCCCGACCAGCATCGGGCGGCCGTCGGCCTGCACGGGCTCCACCGTCGCGATGTCGCCGAGCAGCCAGGCGCTGGCCGGGTCGTCGGCCACGACCGTGCGTCCGGCCGGGTCATAGATCCACAGCGCCGCGGTGGCACCGGCAGCGACACCGTCGTCGGGCTCCCACGACGCGAGGAGCGACCAGCGCCCGTCGTCGCGACGCCAGGCGTCCCACTCGAGCTGCTCGGCGTCGACGCCGCCGCGCTCGAGAGCCGTGGTCACGGTGATCGTGACGGTGCGCGAGGCTCCACCGTTGCGCAGCTCGACATCGCGGGCCTGTGCTGCCATGTGCTCGCGCTCTGCGAGCACCGGACCGGCAAAGCGCATGACCCGGTCGATCGTGAGACCGGAGCTGGCGGCGATGTCGTCCGGGTTCTGCCCATGACGTACGCGCTGCTGGATGTCGCGCGGCGACGTGCCATCGAGCGCGATCTCGAGCTGTCCGAGACGGCTGCGGTCACGACGCACTGCCGCCTCGAGTCGCTCGTCGCACGGGACGACGAAGCGGGTGCCGTCGGTGCTGCTGAGCACGAGCGACAGTCCGTCGTCCGACAGCCCGACGAAGGCCAGCTCGCGCATGGATCCTCCTCGAGGTCCGCTCCGGCCAGGGCTGGCCGGTGGGGATCCCTGCCAGTCTCACCCGCGAGAGGGCTCGGGTCGAGGACCGCCACGCGGCAACCGGGGCGGACGAGACGTCGGACGTGTCGAGCTTCACCCGGAGCGGCAGGCTCCGCCGCGGTCGCCCGCGGTGGGGGAGCTAGGCGATGTCGACCTCGGGTCGGTCGTGCGCGGAGGCCCAGGCTCGGGTCAAGGTCGGCGTCGAGACGAGGACCACCGCGAAGGTGAGAGCGGCCGACACGACACAGATCCAGTACGCGGCGGAGGCGCCTCGGGCATCGATGACCGAACCGGCCAGCGCCGCCGAGACCGCGATCCCGACCCCGATCCCGGTGTTGCTCCACACCAGGCCCTCGGTCATCCGGGCGTTGGGGACCAGCCGCTCGATGAGTGCGAACCCGTTGATGAGCACCGGCGACACCGCGAGACCCGCGAGCAGGCACTGGGCGCCGACGAGCCACGGCGAGGTGAGGAACGGGAACGGCACCGTGGCGACCGCCAACAGACCCGAGAACACCAGCAACTGACGATGCATCGGCATCCGGAGGTGCACGGCACCGAGCACCACACCCGAGAGCCCGGAGGCCAGCGCATAGAGCCCGAGGAGGAGGCCTGTCCAGCCGCGGATCCCGGCCTCGTCGGCGAACGCCACCGTCACGACCTCGAAGGCGCCGAACAGCCCGCCCAAGAAGACGAACGCGAGAGTGACGCTCAGCACGCCGGGGAAACGCAGCGCTGATCCCTCACCCCGACGACTCGTGCCGCCCGCCGGCGGCTCGGTCGACCGGGACCGCAGGAACAGCACCGACCCCGCGACCAGCAGCACCCCCACCGCGGCGAGCGCGCCGAAGTCGACGACGGACACGGCGAGCACCGTCGCGATCGCCGGACCGAGGACGTAGATCACCTCGTCGAGCACCGACTCGAGGGCGAACGCGGTGCGCAGGGCAGGAGGGTCGCCGGCGAGGAGGAACGCCCACCGGGCACGGACGAGAGCGCCGTAGTTGGGGAAGGTGCCGCCCGACAGCGTGACGGACACGAACAGCGCCCACGTCGGGGCGGACTCACGGACGAGGACCACGAACGCGGTCAACGTGACCACGTGCGTCACGACCAGGATCGAGGTGACCAGACTCTGGCCATAGCGGTCCGTCGCCCGGCCGAGGAGCGGTCCGAACACGGCGTTGGCGAGAGCTCCGGTGGCCGACAGCGCGCCGGCGAGGGCATAGCTGCCGGTCTGCGACGAGACCAGCAGCACCTCGCCGATGCCGATCATGGCCATCGGGAAACGGGCCAGGAAGCCAGTGCTCGACATCTGGAACGCCCCAGGTCGTCGCAGGACGACGACATAAGGCGAGAACACGTCGTGACGCTATCGACCCGGTGTGCGTTCCCACGAATCCGTTGCGAGGATCAGGACATGACGGTGACCGGCCCTCGCGGCTCCTACGACGCGCTCTTTCTCGTCTCGTTCGGAGGTCCCGAGGGTCCGGACGACGTGGTGCCCTTCCTCGAGAACGTCACGAAGGGACGTGGCATCCCGCGGGAGCGGCTCGTCGAGGTGGGTGCGCACTACACCGCCTTCGGTGGCATCTCGCCGATCAACGAGCAGAACCGTGAGCTCGCCGACGCGCTGCGTCTCCACCTCGCCGAGGTCGGCATGGACCTCCCGGTCTACTGGGGCAACCGCAACTGGGACCCGTATCTCTCCGACGCGCTGCGCGAGATGCGCGCCGACGGCATCACGTCGGCGGTGTGTCTGGTGACGAGCGCCTACGCGTCGTACTCCGGGTGCCGGCAGTACCGCGAGAACCTCGCCGACGCTGTCGCTGCCGTCGAGGCCGACGGTGGGGGTGCGGCACCGCGCCTGGACAAGCTGCGGCACTACTTCGACCATCCCGGCTTCGTCGAGCCGATGGTCGAGTCGGTGGTCGAGTCCGTGTCAGCGCTCGGCGTCACCGCGCCTCGTCTCGTGTTCACGACCCACTCCATCCCGCTGGCGTCCGCGGACACCAGCGGTCCCGCCGGGGGGTCCTACGTCGAGCAGCACCGTGCGGTCGCCGCGCTCGTCCACGCCGGGGTCGCTGCGCAGGTGGCCGTCGACCCGGTGTGGGACCTCGTCTACCAGTCGCGGTCGGGCGCACCGACGATCCCGTGGCTCGAGCCCGACATCAGCGACCACCTCGACGCAGTGTCGGGAGGCACCACGACCGGCGTCGTCATCGTGCCGATCGGGTTCGTGAGCGACCATCTGGAGGTGGTCTGGGACCTCGACACCGTGGCGCTCGACCACGCGCGCGAGATCGGCCTCCCGGCGGCGCGCGCCTCGACCGTGGGCACCGACCCGCGCTTCGTCGCGATGGTGAGCGAACTCGTGCTCGAGCGCATCGGCGACACCGAGCCGCGAGCCCTGTCCTCGATCGGACCGTCCTACGACGTCTGCCCGATCGGCTGCTGCGCCAACCCGCGCGGGCCGCGCCCTGCGCTCTGCGGGTCTGACTGAGAGAGCCGCGCCCTCCCCGGCGCCGGCCCAAGGGCGGGACGGCGCGTCCCACGGTGCGTGGCGCACCGACTCCTCCGATCGGTGCGTGGGGCAGGATCGGGGTGTGACCCTCCACTACGACCCCGAGCTCCTCGACCAGCTGCACGAGCTGGCTGTCTCCGCCGCCCTGGAGGCAGCGCAGATGGTCCTCGCCGGTCGCCGCGAGGGGGTGACCGTCGCCGAGACCAAGACCAGCGCATCCGACGTCGTGACGCTCATGGACCGCCGGAGCGAGGCGCTCCTCGTCGACCGCATCCTCACGGCACGTCCCGACGACGGGATCCTGGGGGAGGAAGGCGCCTCCCACGTGGGGGAGACCGGGATCCGCTGGGTCCTCGACCCCATCGACGGCACCGTCAACTACCTCTACGGCCTCCCGGAATGGGCGGTCTCGGTCGCGGCGGAGATCGACGGACTCACCGTCGTCGGTGTCGTCGCGGCGCCGGCTCTCGGCGAGACCTATGTCGCGGTACGCGGGCGCGGGGCCAAGCTCCACGACATCGACGGTGTCCACGCCCTGTACGTCAACAACCCGGTGGAGCTGTCCGCCGCGCTGGTCGCGACCGGCTTCGGCTACACGGTCGAACGGCGTACGTCTCAGGCCCGGGTCGTCGAGCAGGTCCTGCCTCGGGTGCGCGACATCCGGCGCGGGGGAGCCTGCTCGGTCGATCTCTGCTCGCTCGCCGCCGGCCGGGTCGACGCCTACTACGAGCGTGGCCCGCACGCGTGGGACCTCGCCGCGGGCGGCCTCGTGGCCCACGAGGCGGGCGCCCGCCTCGAGGGGCTGCGTGGCGTACCAGCCGGCGAGGAGATGATCCTCGCGGCCGGCCAGCACCTGTTCGGCCCGCTGCACGACCTGCTGGCTCGACTCGATGCCGCCTCGGGCTGAGGTCGGAGCCAACCGTCCGACGCGTGCCCGGCCCTCTCGCCCTCTCCGGCAACCGACCGAAGGACCTCGATGACCACGACCGCTCGCGCCGTCGACTCCGTCGACACCGGTGAGGGTCCCTACCCGGAGTTCCGCCGCGAGCTCGTCGACCGCTATCGCGAGGCCTACGACGGCTCGACCAAAACGATGGAGGTGTCGCCGGAGAAGGTTGCCGACGTCATCGTCAGCGCGGCGACATCGGCTCATCCGCGGGCTCGCTATGCCGTGGGCACCATGGCCAAGACGCTCATCACCTCGCGACGGCTCCTGCCCGCCGTCGCCTGGGACCGGGTCGTGCGTTCGGTCTGGCCGACGCCGCACCCGCCCGAGAGCTGAGGGGTCGCTCGACCCTCCGGGATGCAGCTGTGGTCAGGCCACCGCGGCGTTCAGTCGAGGCGGCGCAGCTCCGCGCGATACCAGTGCCCGTTGTGGACGTAGATGTCGACGGCGTGCGCGAAGCTGCCCTCCTTCACCGTGTCGGCCCGGATCGCGCAGGGGACACCGAGCGCCATCGAGCCGGTGGGGACCTCTGTGCCGTTGGGCACCAGGGCGCCGGCACCGACGAGGCTGCCGCGGCGTACGACGGCACGGTGCAGGACGACCGAGCCGGAGCCGACGAGACAGTCGTCCTCGACGGTGCAGCCCTCGAGATGGGCGTTGTGCCCGACCACGCAGCGGTCGCCGATGACCGTCGGGAGGTCACGGGTGCAGTGGATGACCGTGCCGTCCTGGATCGAGGTCTGAGCACCGATCACGATCGAGCCGTGGTCGCCCCGGAGCACGGCGGTGGGCCACACGGTCGACTCCGGCCCGATCGTGACATCGCCGATGACAACGGCATCGGGGTGGACGAAGGCCGTGGGATCGATGCGGGGAGTGCGTTCGCCGAGGGCGTAGACAGGCACGGTTGCTCCGGGTGTCGAGGGGTACTGCGGCGCTGGCGGTTGCGTTCCCCGTCGGCTGGTGTGAGTCTTCCCACCCTCGCGGTGCGCCAACCGTTCGGGGGGTCGTTTCACGCTGGTCACCTAAGTGGGGCACAATCCCCGAACGTCGTCACGGAACCTCGGGATGAAACCTGAGGATCCCGGCGTTGACGGGCTGCACATGACGACGAGACCTCCGATGACGTAGGCCCCGAACGAACCGCACGCGAGTTGAGGACGAGATGGCCACGGACTACGACGCACCCCGCAAGACCGACGACGAGCTCGCCGAGGACTCCCTCGAGGAGCTCAAGGCCCAGCGCGCCAACAAGGCCGGCTCCAGCGTGGACGTCGACGAGGTCGAACTCGCCGAGAACCTCGAGCTGCCCGGCGCTGACCTGTCTGACGAGGTGCTCACGACTCGCGTCGTGCCTCGTCAGGCCGATGAGTTCACCTGTGCCAAGTGCTTCCTGGTGCACCACCGCAGCCAGCTCGCCAAAGAGGTCAAGGGCGAGTCGATCTGCCGCGACTGCGCCTGACCCGCTCTGCTCTGCCCGACGTGCCTCATGGCACACCACGTGGGGGTGACCGCATGAGCGACTCCGACGCGCCATCACCGGCGGCGCCAGCACCGTGGTCGCCGCCGGCCGCCGCTCCCACGCCGTCCGCGGGGACGCCTCCGGGCTGGCCCGCGACGTCCGCAGAGCAGGCCGCCCCGGGCGGCAATGTGGCGGCGAGCGGCTCGCCGGACGACCTGATCTCCCAGCGCGAGGCACGTGAGGTCGCCGACATCGTCGGCCAGCTCAGCGACGAGGGCCTCGGACGCGCCGACAAGACCAAGCTGATGGTGCGGCTGTCCACGATCGTGGGCGCCCGCGCTCGGCGCGCCGGCGCTCAGGCGGTCACGAGCGGCCGGATGCTCGCAGACCTGCTCATGGATGCCGCGCCCCACATCCCCATCAGAGATCTGAGCACGCTCTCCGAGCACCACCATGGCATGTCTGGCGAGGCCTTGGCCGATGCGCTGGTCCGCAACGCGACGCGCGCCACGGGTGGCATCGGAGCCGTCGGCGGGGCCGTCGCGGCCGCCCAGTGGGCGGCCATGCCGTTGCTCATCACCGTGCCGATCGAGATCGTCGTCGAGACCGTCGCTGTCGCGGCGCTCGAGGTCAAGCTCGTCGGGGAGCTGCACGCGGTCTACTCCGTCCCGGTGCTTGGCAGCGGGACCCAACGGGCCGCCGCCTTCGCCGGGTCGTGGGCCAGCCGTCGGGGGATCGACCCGATGCGACCGTGGACCATCCCCAACGTGCTCGGAATCGCCGGACGCCAGCAGCTCGGCAAGCGGATGATCGGACGCTTTGCCCGCAACCTCGGCACCCTCGTGCCGTTCCTCGTCGGCGCCGTCATCGGTGCCCGGGTCAACAACCGCGAGACCACGCTGCTCGCGGAGTCGCTGCGCGGTGACCTGCGACGAGTCGCAGCCGAGGGCACGATCCGCCCGCCGAGCTGACGCCAGCTTCGAGGAGCCGGCCGCGGCCGGAAGGTCAGCTCGCTGCGCGCGTGGGCGCCGTCATCCGGTCGACCGCGACGTTGACCACGGCGATAGCTGCCGCGGTGGCCATGGCCCAGAGGATCACGCGCCGCATCGAGGCATCGGGGTCCGACGCTCGGGGCGGCTGACCGCCCGTGGCCGAGGTGTAGGCGCGCTCGAGGACCTTGCGGACCGCCCAGGTCGCACCGATCGCGATGATCGGGGCCGCGACCTTGAGGATCGTGGAGGCCTCGACGAGGTCGTCGTCGCTGGTGGCGATGCTCTTCGCGTCAGACATGCGTGATGTGTCCTCGAGGTCGGTGATCGGTCAGCCCCAGCCTGCCACGGCGTGGCGCGTGGCGCTGCCGTCACGCCGGACCCGAACCGGGTCAGGTCGATGCCGGCTCCGGGCTCTGGTCCTCACCGGGCCGCTCGGTGGCGTCGGTGCCGGATCGACGTACGCCGTCACGGGCCGGGGCCAGCGCTGCGGCGAGCTCGTGCCCGTGGCGGGTCGAGATCAGCCAGTAGGGGTGCGGGTCGTCGGGATCGTCGACCTCGACCAGCACCGAGCGCGACACCCAGCTGCGCAGGCAGAGGTAGGCCTGGGGATCGGCGAGCGTCCCGCGTGCCTCGCGGGTCTGCGCCGGGTCGAGCGGGGCGATGCGCCCGACATAGCGCAGCGGCAACCGGGCCCGCCCGGCGCGGAGCACCCGGTCGTCGACCACGACCAGGGGAGCAGTGCCGAGCAGCCACCACGTGACCAGCCCCTGGGCGAGCAGGAACGACGCGACGCCCACGGTGCGCCCGAGGGGATAGCCGTAGGCGACGCCCAGCGAGCCGGTGAGCAGCACCGTGACGACCCACAGCCACCAGGGCGCATGGACGCGTTCGCGGTAGGCGACCCGCGTGCCGTCGACACCTTCAGGAGTCGGAGTCTGCTCGGTCACGCCCCGAGCCTGCCACGGCTGTGAGCGGTCCCGCGCCCGGTAGGGTCGTCGACGTGACGAGCGTCCCTGAGCCGCTGCCGCCCTCGCGGGGTGGTCTGCTGCCGACGACGCCCCCGCCCGACGCGGTGCTCCCCGAACGCAGCCCGGTCGCGCCGGCTCCGGGTGAGCCCGTCCCCAGCCACTACTCGCTCTGCTACGGCTGCGGAGTCGCGCACGACACCGGGCTGCACCTCACGATGATCGCGGGTGAGGGCCTGTCGCTGCACGGCACCTTCACCGTCACCGACCACCACCAGGGGGCGCCCGGCCTGGCCCACGGCGGCCTGCTCACGACAGCTCTTGACGACGCGCTGGGCAGCCTCAACTGGCTGCTCTCCTCGCCCGCCGTCACCGGGCGCCTCGAGGTCGACTTCCGTCGCCCCGTCCCCGTGGGCACGACGCTGCACATCCGCACCGACGTCGTCGGCGTCAAGGGTCGCAAGGTCTTCACCCGCGCGGTCGGACGCCTCGACGCACCCGA
>JANXWJ010000134.1 GCA_025351185.1 Candidatus Nanopelagicales bacterium | reverse complement strand
GGCTGATGCGGGCCGCGGGGATCATGGGCTGTCACCGGCGCAAGCGCCCCTACTCGATCACCGTGCAGGACCCGAAGGCGCAGGCCGCCCCGGACCTGGTGGACCGCGCGTTCGTCGCCACCGCCCCCAACCAGCTCTGGGTCGCCGACGTGACCTACGTCCCGACCGTGCAGGGCTGGCTGTACCTGGCGTGCGTGACCGACGTGTTCTCCCGCCTGGTGCTCGGCTGGTCGATGGCCAGCCACCGCAAGACCGACCTGGTCGTCGACGCGGTCTCCATGGCCGTCGCGCGACGCGGTGGACACGTCCCCGGCGTCATCCATCACAGCGACCGCGGCGGTGAGTACACCTCACACGCACTCGAGCGCGAACTGCGCCGCCACGGGGCATTGGCCAGCATGGGCAGCGTCGCGGACTGCTACGACAACGCCATGGCCGAGAGCCTGTTCGCGACCCTCGAATGCGAACTGTTCGACCAGCAACCCGGTGGCCGCTTCGAGACCCGACGCGAGGCCAAGCTCGCGGTCTTCGACTACCTCGAAGCCTTACAACCCCCGCCGCCGGCACTCCGCCCTCGGCCAGATCTCCCCTGCACAGTTCGAAGCACGGCACACTGCACAAGCAGCTGCGGCCTAACCCAGGTCCGCAGTCACTAGGTGTCCGCGAAAGCGGGTCAACTCCAATGCCGAGACCATCAGCGACACCCGGCTGACCGCCGCCGTCGCCGGTCAGCCGGCCGCAGTGCAGGCCGAGGTCCAGGCGATCAACGACCAGGCCCGGGCGCTGTCGCTGCAGATCGCCGTGCTCATCCAGGCACGAGTATGACGTTGCTAGTTGGCGTTTGACATGTCCACTGCAAGTGTCAGGCCCACGGACCTGACAGCGCGCTGGGTGTTCCATCCGGCCAATAACCACGCTTCAAGTATCCGTCGCGTGCCTTGTTCCATTCGTCGTATGCCTCCGTTCCAGCCTCATATTCTAAGCCATCGCTATCCACAGGTGGCCCCGGTTCATTGCCTGCGACGAACCCGGAGGACCACCAAGCCGCCGCTGGTGTTGGCTCATGTAGGTCGCGTAGTGAGACGTTGTACCAACGGAACTGTGGGTCGTGAGGACAATACGCTCCCATTCGACCCGGGGAGGTATGGGGGTTTCCCCTTACCAAATAATCCCTCTTTCCACAATGTTCGGAGACAAACGACATCTCTCTATCAAATTTGACATTCTCCTGCTCATTCAACATTTACACCTATCTACGCGACTATCGCGCACGCAAGGACTAAGGGGCCGCATGCAGGTGAGAATAGTTTGGCTCCCCACCAGAGGGCGAAAAGTCCGGCTAGACCGCCGGCAACATTAGCTACGCCGCTGCCGTCGCCACCTCCCCCGCCCCGTACCTCGCCTTCGGGTGTGACATTCACGTGCTCTCCCTCACCCACTTGCACGTCCCAGTGATCCTGGTGAAGCTTGTCCCATGTCCACTTATGCCCACGCTTGTCAACGAAACCTCCACCTTTAACAGGCTTTCCACTCCACTTTGTTGGTGGTCTGAACGGGAAGCTCCCCTTTCCAATTGGGAGCCTGCTCTTCTGTGAACCCCGGTTTGGCGGGGATCCTCCATTTTGCCCAGACAAGTCGAATCTATTGATCGGGTCAACGGGGTATCCGTAGTTGTTCTCGTTTCCGCCATATATGGGATCGCCCTGAAGGAATAGCCCTGTCACCGGGTTGTAGAGGCGGACGCCCAAGAGGACGAGTCCGGCTTGTCCGTCGGTGGGGCGTTGTTTGGCGCCGAGCCAGCCGTAGCGGGGGTTGGTCGCGGTGGTTCCGGTGGTGGTGGTGTTGCCGTATTCGTCGCTGCAGATCGTCGCGCCGCTCCATGCTGCGGTGTCGGTGGGGTTTGCGGTCGCGATGACGTCGCCGTGGAGGTTGGTGAGCTGGTAGGTGATGGTTGTGCCGTCGATCTGGGCGGCGAGTGAGCCGTCGAGTCCGTTGGCGTACCAGGTCGTGGCGCTGGTTCCGGCGGTGTTGGTGATGGTCCAGGCGGGTGAGTCGCTGGATGTGTCGGGGTAGTGGTTGGTGGTGTCGACGACGCCGGTGGTGGTGGTGGATCCGCAGCTGGTGGTGTCGGTGATCGTGGTGGCCGCGGTGCGGAAGCACGCGAGTCGCGACGCGGGGTCGAGTGCCCAGGTCCGGGCCACCCCGGCGGCGGTGGTGCTGGCGACGAGGTCATCGGCGAAGTAGGTCAGGGTGATACGCGGTCGACTGCTCCAACGTGAACCCGGATGGGGAGAACAGCCCGGTCATCTCCGCCTTGAGTCGAGTCACCGCAGTTTTCGCCCACGCTGGGGTTGCCAGGACAGTCGCGGAGTCCAGCAGCGCGAGGTTCGCCATCGTCCCGTGGTTGTGGATCGGGTGGTACGGCGGCCCGTAGTACCTGACCATGTCTAGGTTCGCCGCGACCGCCGCACGCAAGGCCCTCGTCAGCGCCGGGTTGCGGGTCGCTGCAACCAAGCAGTTGAGCCCCTGCTCCCGACGCGTGTTCGTGCCCTCCTCCCATCCATGTGTGATGCCACGAGCTCGGGCCGCTGCGGTCGCCGACCCTGGATCAGGATTGGCCGCCAACGCCTTCCCGATCGCCGAGAGCACGGCCGCCGCCCCCGGCGCCGCTGTGGCGGAGGTCGGATAGACCAGCGGCACAGCCCAGATCAGTGACCGCCACAACTGGGTGCGCCCGATGTCGGAAAACGCCGATGGAGGGGTCACCAGGGACAGATGCGCCCAGTCCACGTGCGCGGTGTGCCCGCTGATCGACACCTTTCGAGCCAGGATCGAGGAGGGCGTGTTCCCCCAGTCCCGAGCCATCGCCAAACGAACCGTGCAGGGCTCATCGACGGGCGCGGAGGTCTTGAAGACTGGGGTGGCCGAGACGCCGCAAACCCAGACCGAGGACAATGCAACTGTCACAACGGCGGCGGCGGCGACAACCGCGAGCGACCGTCGCGCCCAGCCTGAGGCGCCGGCATAGAGCGATCCTTCGAGACTGGACCACGACGACCGCACAGAGATCCCCCGTTGTTGTGTCGCTTGACGTGCACCTGGCAGCGTCAACCTTTGACTTCCCGGCGCCAACATATCGAATTCGGGGGGCTTCACCGCCCCGGCACAGCCCGGTCCCTTCATGCGGCGCCGCTCTTACGGTCCGCCAGGGGAGATGCTGCGGACATGACACCTCGATCGCTAGGCGGCAAGATCAACCTCTCATCGGCGGAGAAGTTCCCAGCAGAGTTCGGGCTGACGCATCTAAGTCGATCACGGCGTTCAAATCCCTCCAGGTCGAGCTCGAGATGGTTGGCGATGTTCCCAATGACCAGCGGGGTGGCTACCTCAGGCTGACCACCGGAACGGTCTGGGCGGCCGAGTTGGTCAATGCCGGCCAGGTCGAGGGCCTCGAACGGTTCCAGGAAGCGGACCAGGAGCTGTGGCTTCACGTGACCTTGGAAGCTAGCTGCGACGCTTACGCGACGACGTGGCGGACTTCACCGGCCGATCCGACCGACGAGGGGGTCCGTGGCGACCTGCCTGCGGTCCTGGAAGGCGAGTGCGCGTTACCGACGCTTTCCTTGGATGTCCTGAACCGGCACGTGACCTACCCGGTCCACGGGCAGGTGTGGCTCCACCGATCGGCGCTCCCGCCGGCCCGAGCCCGGCTGGCCGACCCGGTTTGGTTCGTCCTCTGACCCGGTCTTCAGCGTCTGGGTCGAAGGCTGCACTCTTCATGCATTGGGTTCCCGCCCTGAGCTGGTCCGTCACGGGGACACAATTTCAAGGTCATCGTCGCACGAGGCTTCTAGTGGTGTGTCTCGCATTTGAGTGACTGTTTGGTTGCTACCCTGTCTGCATGACTCGAGCTCCCGCGGCTGCGTTGGCGATGTCGGATGGTC
>JANXWJ010000100.1 GCA_025351185.1 Candidatus Nanopelagicales bacterium | reverse complement strand
CGCAAGGAAGTCCTCGCCCTCGAACTTCACCTGGCCACGGATGTGCCCGACGAAGTCGAGTGCCACGTGGGCGCCGTACAGGTCGAGGTCGTCGCGGTCGAGCACGTAGGCCTCGACCCGGCGCTCGGACCCGTCGAAGGTCGGGTTGGTGCCGATGCTCACGGCGGCAGGGAGGGTCTCGGCGTGCCCCGTGTAGGGCGCGGTGATCAGGCGCGCTGCATAGACACCGTCTGCGGGGATGGCGGCGTGCGGCGTCGTCGCGAGGTTGGCGGTCGGATAGCCGAGCTCGCGACCTCGCTTGTCGCCGTGCACCACCGTGCCCTCGACCCGGTGCGGGCGGCCCAGACTGTAGGCGGCAGACGCGACATCTCCGGCGCGGATAAGGCCACGCACATAGGTCGAGGACCACACACCGCCCTCCCCCGACAGGAGCGGCTCGGCATCGACGACGAAGTCATGGCCCACACCCAGGTCGGCCAGCGTCTCGGTGTCACCAGAAGCCCGATGGCCGAAGCGGAAGTTGTCACCGACGACCACCGCCAGCGCGTGGAAGCGCTCGACGATCACCTGGTCGACGAAGGCTTCGGGCGAGAGCGCCGAGAGCTCGCGGGTGAACGGCAGCACGCAGACCGCATCGACGCCGAGCTCGGCGAGCAGGGCGCAGCGGTGGTCGATGGTCGAGAGCAGCGCGGGGTGGGTGCCCGGCCGCACGACCTCGTCGGGGTGCGGGTCGAAGGTGATGACGACGACGGGTGCACCGAGCGCGTGCCCGTGCTTCACCGCCTTGCCGATCACCTGCCGGTGGCCGTAGTGCACACCGTCGAAGACACCGATCGCCACGACCGACCGCGGTTGGTCCACGGGTACGTCGTCGAGCCCCTGCCATCGCTGCACGCCCCCAGCCTGCCAGTGCGGGCGAGGTTCGTGCGCATCGGTGGTGACGACGGGCAGACGGCGGAGCGGCGTACGACCCGGAGTCGCGACCAGGCGACCATGATCGCGACCTGCGGTCACGGCGTGCCCCTCAAGGGCACTTGTTGACCTGGAGGTCAATCTCTTCCCTGGCGGGAGGGTGGGAGGGGAGTTAGCTGAAGACGATGAGGTAGTGGAGCTGGGCTTCTCGACGTTCGGCGAGGGCGAGGATGGTCCCGTCGGGGCCGAAGATGCCGACGGTCGCCGAGGCGTCGTCGTCATCGACGTCAGGTGCGGCGGTGCGTACACCGTGGAGCACGAGCGCAGCGGTCGGCTCGTCGACGTCGAGGCGCGGGAACATCGTCGACACGACGTCCGCGAGGGTCACGACCTCGGGTGCGGCCTCGAGCTGCTCGAGTGTCACGGCGAGATCGAGATCGAACGGACCGACCCGGGTGCGTCGCAGCGCGGTCAGGTGGCCACCGACCCCGAGCGTCGCGCCGAGATCGCGAGCGAGCGCACGCACATACGTGCCCGAGCTGCAGACCACCTCGACGTCGACATCGATCACGCCGTACGGCGCAGGGTCGGGCACGGCGGTGGTGACTCGGGCGGTCATACGACGGATCGCCACGGTCTCGAAGCGGGACACGGTGACGTTGCGGCTGGGCAGCGCGACCTCCTCGCCGGAGCGCACCCGGGTGTAGGAGCGCACCCCGTCGACCTTGACGGCGCTCACCGACGACGGCCGCTGAGATATCGCACCGCGCAGAGGTGCCATGGCGGCGTCGATCTCGGCATCGGAAACGCCTGTGGCGTCCCAGGTCTCGAGGATGTCACCCTCACGGTCGTCGGTCACGGTCGTGGCGCCGAGGCGGATCGTCGCGGAGTAGGACTTGTCGGTGAGCGCGAGGTGGCCGAGCAGCCGGGTCGCGCGCTCGACACCGATGAGCAGAACCCCGGTGGCCATCGGGTCCAGGGTGCCGGCGTGACCGACCTTGCGGGTGCCGACGATGCGCCGCACCCGGGCGACGACGTCGTGACTGGTCAGGCCGGCCGGCTTGTCGATGACGACGAGCCCGTCGACGGCGGTGCGGGGCCGTGGTCCGCGTGCCACGACTAGGCCGGGTGGTGCGGTGCGGTGGCGAGGCGCTCGCGCACCTGGCGGAGGACGTCGCGAGGTCCGCCGGCGCCGGTGAAGCCCGCGGCAAACCGGTGTCCACCGCCACCGAGCGCGATGGCGACAGCCGACACGTCGACCTGGCCCTTGCTCCGCATCGACACGCGCCACGCGCCGGTGTCGTCCTGCTTGAGCACGCACGCGACCTCGGCCTCGGTCGCGATCCGCAGCACGTCGATCACCCGCTCGACCGCGTCGAGCGGCAGGTCGAAGCTCGCCCGGTCGGCATCGCTCACCACGGTCCAGACCAGGCCGAGCCCACCGACCGCTGTCTCCTCGAGCACCGCCTTGTCGAGGGCGCTGCCCAGCATGCGCAGGGCTCCGAAGGGCTCGTCGTCGTAGATGTGCCGTGCGACGACGTCGTGGCGCATGCCGGTCGCGAGCAGTCGCGCGGCGACGAGGTGCGTCGCGGCTGTGGTCCCGGCGTACTTGAACGAACCGGTGTCGGTGACCAGGCCCGCATAGATCGGGGTCGCGATGACCTCGTCGAGCTCGACGCCGAGCCGGTCGACGAGCTCGAGCGCGAGCACCGCGGTCGCGGGGGCGGTCACGTCGACGACGTGGATGTGGCCGAACCCGGTGTAGGACGCGTGATGATCGATCGCGATGAAGGTCTGCGCTGCCTCAGCCGTGGCGCGCAGCACCCCGAGCCGGTCGATGGAGCTGACGTCGAAGGACGCCACGACTGGGCGTCCACCGGCTTCGGCCGGAGCCACCAGCAGGTGCTGACCGGGCAACGAGCGCAGGATCCTCGGGACGACGAAAGGATCGTCACCGAAGGACACGGCGACGTCGACCCCCCGCTGCTCGAGCGCGAGGCCCGCGGCCAGCGCCGAGCCCAGCGCATCGGCGTCAGGAGACACATGGGCGAGCAGCAGCACCGGGGCGCCGCTGGTGAGAGCCGCGACCGTGGCGTCCCAGTCGGCGTCGCGCGGCGCGCCCGACCAGCTCACGCCGGTGTCCCCTCGGTGCCCTCGTCGTCGTCGGTCTCCTCGTTGGCGCTCTCGTCCTCGTCGGTCTCGCCGTCGGGGTCGGTGTCGGAGCCGGTCTCGTCGTCGGAGCGGGGCTCGTCGTCAGTGCCGGGCTCCTCGTCAGTGCCGGGCTCCTCGTCAGTGCCGGGCTCGTCGTCGGAGTCGAGGTCGTCCTCGCGCGGCTTCTTGTACGGGTCGGCCTCGCCGGCGTAGGTGGCCTGAGCCGCCTGGTCGTGCACCTCGGCATCGGCGTGCGCGGCGCGGATGAGAAGGTCCTCGATCGCCAGGGCGTTCTCGGGGATGGCGTCAGCGACGAACGCCAGGGTCGGGGTGAAGCGCACGCCGGTCTGCCTGCCGATCTCGCTGCGCAGGACGCCCTTGGCGCTCTCGAGGGCGGCCGCGGTCGCGGCCTTCTCCTCGTCGGTGCCGTAGACCGTGTAGTAGACGGTCGCCTCGTGCAGGTCGCCGGTGACCCGTGAGTCGGTGATCGTGATGAACCCCAGACGCGGGTCCTTGATGCGCTGCTCGAGCATCTCGGCCACGATCACCTTGATGCGGTCCGAGAGCTTGCGGGCGCGTGCCGGATCGGCCATGTCGGCGTCCTTTCTTCGTCCGCGGCAACGCCTCTCGGCTCCGCGGTGCTACATCGTGGTCGTGCAGAGCGGCACTCGTGCAGTCGTGCAGTCGTGCAGTCGTGCAGTCGCGCAGTCGTGCAGTCGTGCAGTTCAGAAGATCGTGCAGACGAGAAGATCGTGCCGTCGTGCGGTGGTCGCCCGACTCACTCGTCGTCGGTGTCGCGCAGGGTCCGTCGGGCGCTGAGCAGGTCGAGCTCGGGCCGCTCGGCGACCAGGCGCTCGCACGAGTCGAGCACCGCCGTGCAGTGCGCCGGATCGGAGGATAGGACCGCCACCCCGATGAGGGAGCGGCGGTGCAGGTCCTGCAGACCCGCCTCGGCCGCAGCCACCTCGTGATGCCGACGCAGGTCGGCGATCACGGGACGGATGAGACCGCGCTTCTCCTTGAGGGAGTGGACATCGCCGAGGAGGACGTCGAGCTCGAGCGTGGCTACGAACACGACGTCCTCCTGACGTGCGACGGGCGGATCAGACGCGAGGCTTCTCTCGCATCTCGAACGTCTCGACGACGTCGTCGGCCTTGATGTCGTTGAACGACCCGAGGCCGATACCGCACTCGAAGCCCTCGCGGACCTCCGTGGCATCGTCCTTGAACCGCTTGAGCGACTCGATGGTGAGGTTGTCCGCGATCACCGCGCCGTCACGGATGACCCGTGCCTTCGCGTTACGGCGCATGATGCCCGTGCGCACGAGCGCACCGGCGATGTTGCCGTACTTGCTGGAGCGGTAGACCTCGCGGATCTCAGCGGTGCCGAGCGACGCCTCTTCATAGATCGGCTTGAGCAGACCCTTGAGAGCAGCCTCGACCTCGTCGATCGCCTGGTAGATGACGGAGTAGTAGCGGACATCGACGCGCTCGCGGTCGATGATCTCCTGCACCCGCTCGGCCGGTCGCACGTTGAAGCCGATGATGACGGCGTCGGACGCGACGGCGAGGTTGACGTCGTTCTGCGTGATGGCACCGACACCGCGGTCGATGACGCGCAGGCTGACCTCCTCGCTGATGTCGAGCCCGACGAGGGCTGTCTCCAGCGCCTCGACCGAACCGGACACATCGCCCTTGAGGATGAGCTTGAGCTCCTCGACCTCGCCACGCTCGAGGGACTTGAGGAAGTCCTCGAGAGTACGGCGACCGCGTGCCTGTGCCAGCGCCGCGTTGCGCTCACGCGCAGCACGGGTCTGGGCGATCTGGCGTGCGGTGCGGTCGTCCTCGACCACCAGCATGTTGTCGCCGGCGCCGGGCACGGCCGTGAGGCCGAGCACCTGGACCGGGCGGGCCGGTCCGGCCTCCTGCAACGCCTCGCCGTGCTCGTCGAGCATGGCGCGGACACGGCCGTAGGCATCGCCGACCACGATCGAGTCACCCGGGCGCAGCGTGCCGCGCTGGACGAGGACGGTCGCGACCGGGCCGCGACCGCGGTCGAGGTGAGCCTCGATGGAGACACCCTGAGCCGGCTGGTAGGGGTTGGCACGCAGGTCGAGCGCCGCGTCAGCCGTGAGGATGAGCGCCTCGAGCAGCTCGTCGATGCCCTGTCCGGCCTTGGCCGAGACGTCGACGAACATCGTGTCGCCGCCGTACTCCTCGGGTACCAGGCCGTACTCCGTGAGCTGGCCACGGACCTTGGCGGGGTCAGCGCCTTCCTTGTCGACCTTGTTGACCGCGACCACGATCGGCACGTCGGCGGCCTTGGCGTGGTTGAGCGCCTCGATCGTCTGCGGCTTCACACCGTCGTCGGCCGCGACCACGAGGATCACGATGTCGGTCACCTGCGAACCACGAGCACGCATGGCGGTGAACGCCTCGTGACCCGGGGTGTCGATGAAGGTGATGGCACGCGGGTCGTCGGAGTCGGGACGCGCCACGACCTGGTAGGCACCGATGTGCTGGGTGATGCCACCGGCTTCCTTCGACATCACGCTGGTGTTGCGGATGGCGTCGAGGAGGCGCGTCTTTCCGTGGTCGACGTGACCCATGACGGTGACGACCGGCGGGCGAGCGACTAGGTCGCTCTCGTCGCCCTCGTCCTCGCCGAACTCGAGGTCATAGCTCTCAAGGAGCTCGCGGTCCTCGTCCTCGGGGCTGATGATCTGGACGTCGAAGTTGAGCTCGGTGCCCAGCATCAGCAGCGCGTCGTCGGACAGCGACTGGGTCGCCGCGACCATCTCGCCGAGCTTGAACATCACCGTGATGAGGACGCCCGACGGCACGTTGATCTTGTCGGAGAAGTCCGTGAGCGAGGAGCCGCGCGCAAGACGCACGACCTCGCCCTGACCCATGGGACGGATCTCACCGCCCATGGACGGTGCCGACATGTTGTCGAACTCCTGACGCTTCGCGCGCTTGCTCTTGCGACCTCGCGCCGGCTTGCCACCGGGACGGCCGAAGGCACCTGCCGTGGTGCCGCGGTTGCCCGCACCACCGGGGCGGCCGGAGAAGCCACCGGGACGCGGGGCACCGAAGCCACCACCCGCACCGGCACCACCGGGGCCGCCGGGACGCGGGGCGCCGAAGCCACCCCCGCCACCACCGGGACGACCACCGGGACCACCCGGACGTGCACCGGGACCACCGGGACCGGCCGGACGACCCGCGCCCGGGCCACCAGGACGACCCGCACCGGGACCACCAGGGCCGCCGGGGCGACCCGAGGGAGCCGAGCGCATGCCGGGCATCATCCCCGGGTTGGGGCGAGGAGCACCGGGGACGCCGCCGCCGGGACGCTGTGCCGGACGCGGCGCGCCGGGCACACCACCGGTGGCCGCGGGACGCTCAGCGCTGCGGTCGGTGAAGGGGTTGTTGCCCGGACGCGCGGGACGAGGCGCACCAGGGACGGCACCGGGCACAGCGGGACGGGGCGGAGCCTCGGCGCTGCGGTCGGTGAAGGGGTTGTTGCCCGGACGCGGGGCACGCGGAGCGGCCGGCGCAGCAGGTGCGGCAGCAGCGGCAGGTGCCTCCGCAGCAGCGGGCGCGGACGGAGCGCTCGGAGCGGCCGGGGCCGCAGGCACGGGGGCAGGAGGTGCTGCCGGTGCCGCGACGACGGGAGCGGGTTCCATCGGTGCTGCCGGAGAGGCAGGCCCAGGGGCGGCGGGCTTGGGAGCCGCCTTCTTCGTCGGCGCGGGAGCGGCGGCGGGTGCGTCGGGGAACGCCTCGCGGAGGCGTCGGACGACGGGGGGTTCGATCGTGGAGCTCGCCGAACGAACGAACTCACCCATTTCTTGGAGCTTGGCCACGACGGCCTTGCTCTCGACACCGAGCTCCTTGGCGAGCTCGTAGACCCGGACCTTCGACACAGTTCTCCTGATCTTCGGTCCGGAATCGGGGGTCGACCCGGACCACTAGACGTGCACGGACACGCTCATCGCTGGGCGTTCATCGGGTGCTCATGTCCTCGTCGCTCCAAAGTGGGACGGACGGTTGCTGGTAGAGCCGTGCGGCGGTGTCGGACCGTCACACGTCGTGCGGGGCCGAGCTCGGGGCCGAGTGCTGGTCGGCGGACCGACGCTCGATCTCGAGCCGTACCGCACCGTCGTCGAGCGGCACCGTGAGCTTGAAGGCCCTCGGCAGCGCCCGCCGGCGAACGGCGAGGTCGAGACAGTCCAGATCGGGGTGCAGCCAAGCACCTCGTCCGGGGATGCGCGCCCGCGGGTCGGGAACGAGAACGCCCTCGACGACGACGACGCGCACCAGGTCGGAGCGGCCGCCCCTGTCCCGACATCCCACGCAGGTGCGCACAGGGAGACGGATGGCCGGGCGACCGGCCGCGGACGAGTCTACCCCGCCGGGCAGGTCGTCAGTCACGAGCACGACCGGCGTGGCCACCGCCATCGCCGTGCTCGGCCTGCTGAGCGGGGCGCTGGTCGGCCCGGTGGTCGGGGCGCTGGTCGGCGTCGGAGCCGTTCGGCGCGGTGTCGGACCGGATGTCGATCCGCCAGCCGGTGAGGCGGGCGGCGAGTCGGGCGTTCTGCCCTTCCTTGCCGATCGCGAGGGAAAGCTGGTAGTCCGGGACGATCACCCGCGCCGAGCGGGCCATCTCATCGACGACCGTCACCGAGGTGACCCGGGCCGGTGAGAGGGCATAGCCGACCATCTCGGCGGGGTCATCGGACCAGTCGACGATGTCGATCTTCTCGCCGTGCAGCTCGGCCATGACCGCGCGCACCCGTTGGCCCATCGGACCGATGCACGCGCCCTTGGCGTTGAGCCCCTCGACGGTCGAGCGCACCGCCATCTTGGTGCGGTGACCGGCCTCGCGGGCCATCGCCATGATCTCGACCGAGCCGTCGGCGATCTCGGGCACCTCGAGCGCGAAGAGCGCCTTAACCAGGTGCGGGTGGGTGCGCGAGACCGTCACGCGCAGGCCGCGCGGGGTCTTCGCGACCGAGACGACGTGGCACTTGAGGCGCGTGCCGTGGGTGTAGCGCTCCCCCGGCACCTGCTCCTGCGGAGGCAGCACGGCCTCGATCTTGCCGAGGTCCACGAGCACCATCTTCGGGTCGTTGCCCTGCTGCACGATTCCCGAGACGAGGTCGCCCTCGGTGCCGGCGAACTCGCCGAACGTCACCTCGTCCTCGGCCTCACGCAGGCGCTGCAGGATCACCTGGCGTGCGGTCGTGGCGGCGACGCGCCCGAAGTCGGTGGGCGTGTCGTCGTACTCACGACCGGGCGTGCCATCTTCGGCGGGATCCTCGCGGGCCCACACCGTCACGTGCCCGGTCTTGCGGTCGAGGTCGACGCGCGCCTGCGGCATCGCGCCCTCGGTGCGGTGGTAGGCCAGCAGCAGCGCCGACTCGAGGGTCGACACCACGACGTCGAGGGAGAGCTCCTTCTCGCGCACGAGCGCGCGCAGGGCGGAGACGTCGATGTCCATAGTGGTCAGTCCTCGATCTCGTCGGTGTCGGTGTCGTCGTCCGTGGAGTCGTTGTCGTCGGTGTCCTCGTCGTCGAGGGGCTCGTCGTCGGCGGGGTTCTCGTCGTTGTCGGCGTCGAGGTCGACAGCGGCGACGCGCGAGAACTCCACCTGCACGACGGCACGGGTGATGGTCGGCAACGCCAGGGTCGTGCGGCGCTTGCGACCCTTCTCGTCGATCTCGAGGGTGACCTCGTCCTCGTCGAGCTCGGTGATGCGCCCTGTGGTCGGCTTCCCACCGTCCTGCGTCACGGTGACGAGGCGTCCGACGGACCGACGCCAGTGCCGGGGCAGCGTCAGCGGACGGTCGACGCCGGGTGAGGACACCTCGAGGGTGTAGGGCTCGTCACCGAGCACGCGGCTGCCGTCGAGGGCCTCGGACACCGCGGTGGATGCGGTGGCCACCTGGTCGAGGCTCACACCGGTCTCGCTGTCGACGAGCACCCGCATGACGAGGCGGCGGCCGACCGTACGCAGCTCGACGTCCTCGAGCTCGAGGCCCGAGCCTGCCACGACCGGCCCGAGCATGGCGACGACAGCGTCACGTCGACCGGAGTCGGGCGTGCGCGGAGCGGAGCCTCGGGAGGAGCGAGCGGCGGGGGTGGCGCCGGGCTTGCGGCCGTCACCCTCCTGCGGCCTGCGGCCGTTTGGGGGTCGCGCGGTCATGGTCGCCTCCCGGTGGCACGGACGGCGCAGGACGCCGCGTGCTGTGCTGTTGTGGTCGCTCAGTTGTCGTGCGACACCTTACCCGTGCACCAGCAGCGCACTCGCCACGTCACCGGACACCTCACCGGCCCCGAGCAGCCGGTCGAGCGGTGGCTGCGGGGTGGGCAACCCACCGGTGATCGGTCACGCTCCGGTCGACCCGGGTGGGCGGCAGGGGCGGGAGGCGGCGCGCGTCGTGAGAGGCTGCCGGTCGTGCCTGATCTGCCGCTGCTGACCCGACGCGACGTGCTGCGCCTGGGCACGGCCGTAGTCGCCGGAGCCTCGTTGGCGGCGTGCACCAGCGCCAGCAACACCAGTCCGTCGCAGAGCGCTCCCCCCACTCCGGGGGCACCCGACGACCCGGACGCACGGCTGCGCGGCACCGTCGGGAGCGGTGAGCAGGTGCTGAGCGGCCTCTACCAGTACGTCGCCACCCTGCTCCCGGCGAAGACCGCGGCGAAGGTCACCGCGCTCGGTGCCCGGCACGACGCCTACCAGAAAGCCATCTCCCCCAACGCAATCGCGTCGATCCCCTCACCCCAGCCGCAGCCCGGCAAGGACCCCGCGGTGCTGATCGAGCGACTGCGAACCGCCGAGACGCAGGCTGCTGCGGAACGCGCCCAGCAGTCGCTCACCGCGCAGGACACCGAGCTCGCGCGGCTCATCGTCCTGGCGGGTGCGGGCGCCGCCTCCGCAGCCGAGGTCCTTCGCACGGTGACGACATGACCGAGGTCGAGTCCGCCGCCGTCGTGCTCGACGGCACCAACGCCGCCATCTACGCCTACGGCCTCGTCGCCGCGCGCCTGACCGGCACCGAGCAGCAGCGCGCCCTGTCGGCGATGGCCGAGCACCGCGTACGCCGTGACCAGCTGCGAACCCGCATCGCGGCGCTGGGCGCGACACCTGCGGCCGCGGCGCCCGCGTACACCCCACCCGTCGCCGTGTCGGACGCCGTGACTGCGCGTGCCCTCGCTGCGCTAGTCGAGGACCGCCTCGCCGGACAGTGGGCCGGCCTCGCCGCAGCCTCGAAGGACCGAGCCCGGTCCGACGCCGCCCTCACCGCGCAGACCTGCGCCGTGCGCTCCGTCTCCTGGAGCGGCACCGCCCCCCTCTGGAACGGCGCCCGCTAGCCGCCCAGCAACGGACCCGCCTTGCCGGCGTATGTGCTCCGGAGCGCGTGGCTTCAGCAGCACGTGGGCCAGCAAGGCGGGTCAGGGCGTACAGCGGTCAGGCGTGCCAGAGGTCGTAGGTGAGCTTGGCCAGCAGGACGCCGACCACGGCGAGGAAGACGATGCGGACGAAGGCGCTGCCGCGTCGCACCGCGGTGCGGGCGCCGATGACGCCGCCCACCAGGTTGGCAGCGCCCATGGTGAGGCCGAGCGCCCAGAGGACGTGACCGCCGAGGCCGAAGACGAGCAGCGCGGCGAGGTTGGTGGAGACGTTGACGATCTTTGCGATCGCCGAGGCGTTGAGGAACGAATAGCCGAGCAGCGCGACGAGCCCGAATACCAGGAACGTGCCGGTGCCGGGGCCGAAAACCCCGTCGTAGAGCCCGATCACGGCGCCCATGCTCACCGCGGCAACGCGGTGCCGGGCGTGGTCGTCACCGCCGTGCCAGCGCAGGTCCTGGTCCTCGCCGAGCGCTGGGCGCACGAGGGTCCAGGCGCCGACCACGACGAGCAGCACGAGCGCGAGCGGACGGAAGAACGATCCTGGTAGGTGCGTCGCGATCGCGGCGCCGAGCGCCGACCCCGCGAAGGCGGCGCCGGCCATCGGCAGAGCGGTCGCGAGGTCGGTGACGGCGGCGCGGCCATACGTCAGGGCCGCAGCCGAGGTGCCGATGATCGAGGAGAGCTTGTTGGTGCCGAGCACTGTCGCCGGCTCCGCGTTCGGGAGGCCCACGAGCAGCGCGGGCAGCTGGATGAGACCACCGCCACCGCTGACCGCGTCGACCCAGCCGGCGAGCGCGGCCGCCAGCACCAGCATCGCGAGGATGCCGGGCGCGACCCCGTAGAACGCCTCCACCTCAGGCGGGCTGCGCGGCGGCGTTCCACCGGCGTACGACGGCGAGTACGTCGCCGAGACGCTGCACGACGGCGTCGGGCGTGACGTCGACTGGCACCTGCTGGTGATCGGGGATGTCGCTGTGCGGCACGAGGATCGCACGCATGCCGACCTGCTGGGCACCGTGCACGTCGTCCCACGGGCGGTCGCCCACGAACACGACGCGCGCCGGGTCGGTGGACCCGACCGCGGTCATCGCGGCGTGGAAGGAGTCGGCGTGCGGCTTCCCGGTCGGAGTCTCGCTCGTGTAGATCGCGCCGTCGATGAGGCCGAGCACACCGTCGCGCGCGAACACCGCCTCGTGGTGCGTACGCGGCCACATGGTGTTCGACAGCACCCCCACGCGGATGCCGTCGCCGCGCAACGCCTCGAAGAGAGGCACGACGTCGGGGTCGGTGTGGGTGTGCGGGTCCCAGGCCTCGAGGTAGGCGTCGATCGCCTCGGCGTGCTGCCAGGAGTCGACGTCGATGCCGCACTCGGCGAAGACCTCGTCGAGGTGGCCGGTGCCGTGGGCACCGGCGGAGTCGCGCTGACGCCGCCAGAGCGACTCCTCCGCGTCGAAGAGCCGCTGCGCGAGCTCAGCACCGTGCACCGGGTCGTAGACCTGGGCATAGGCGTACCACTGGGAGACGAGGTCGATCGAGTGCCACGGCGTGAGCGTGCCGCCCCAGTCGAAGACGACCGCCTCGACGGGCCCGGTCATGCCGTGCAGACGCGCACCACGTGCGCGAGCGCGTGGGCCACCGGCACCTCGGTGCGCTCACCGGTGGCACGGTCCTTGACCTCGATGACACCGTCGGCGAGACCTTTGCCGACGACGACGATCGTGGGCACGCCGAGGAGCTCGGAGTCCTTGAACTTCACCCCGGGCGAGGCCTGCCTGCGGTCGTCGTAGATCACGCGCAGCCCGGCCTTCTCGAGGTCGGTCGCGAGCTGCTCGGCGAAGGTCCACACAGCGTCGTCCTTGGTGGTCGCGACGAGGTGCACGTCGGCGGGCGCGACCTCGCGCGGCCAGCGCAGGCCGAGCTCGTCATAGCTCTGCTCCGCGATGGCGGCCACGGCGCGCGAGACGCCTATGCCGTAGGACCCCATCGTGACGACCTGCTGCTTGCCGTTCTCGTCGAGCACCTTGAGGTCGAGTGCGTTCGCGAACTTGCGACCGAGCTGGAAGATGTGGCCGATCTCGATTCCTCGCGCCATCTCCAGCGCCGACCCGCACACGGGGCAGACGTCGCCCGCGACAATCTCGGCCGCCTCGATGGTGCCGCCGGGCGTGAAGTCACGACCGGCGACGAGATCGAACACGTGACGGCCGGGTGCGTCAGCACCCGTGATCCACCGCGTGCCATCGACGACCCGGGGGTCGACGAGGTAGCGGATCTTCGACACCGACGCCTCACCCAGGACGCCGGGACCGATGTAGCCCTTGACGAGGTCGGGGTGCTTGGTGAACTCCTTCTCGTCCATGGGCTCGGGCTCGTCGGGGTGAAGGACCGCCTCGAGTCGCTTCATGTCGACCTCGCGGTCACCGGGCAGTCCCACCACGAGCGGGTAGGTCGTGCCGTCGGGTCGCGTCACCTGCAGGACGACGTTCTTGAGCGTGTCGGCGGCTGTCCACGCGCGGTCGGCGCGCCGCTGGTGCTCGTTGGCGTAAGCGACCAGCGTGCCGATCGTGGGGGTGTCGGGGGTGTCCTCGACGTGGGCCGCGGGTGCGTCGGCGTACGACAGCGCCTCGGGCGCGGGCGTCACGACGGCCTCGACGTTGGCCGCGTAGTCGCCCGTGGTGCAGCGGACATAGGTGTCCTCGCCGTTCTCCGTCATCGCGAGGAACTCCTCGGACGCCGAGCCGCCCATGGCACCCGACATCGCCGAAACAATGACGTACTGCAGCCCCATCCGGTCGAACGTGCGGATGTAGGCGTCGCGGTGCTTGTCATAGGACACCTGCAGCCCGGCGTCGTCGACATCGAAGGAGTAGCTGTCCTTCATCACGAACTCGCGACCGCGCAGGATGCCCGCGCGGGGACGAGCCTCGTCGCGGTACTTCGTCTGGATCTGGTAGAGCGCAAGGGGAAGGTCCTTGTAGGAGGAGTACTCCCCCTTGACCATCAGCGTGAACATCTCCTCGTGCGTAGGGCCGAGGAGATAGTCGTTGTCGCGTCGGTCCTTGAGCCGGAAGATGTTGTCGCCGTATTCCGTCCAGCGGCCCGTGGCCTCGTAGGGCTCACGGGGCAGGAGCGCGGGGAAGTGCACCTCCTGAAACCCGGCGCGGTCCATCTCCTCGCGCACGATCCGCTCGACGTTGCGGTAGACCTGCCACCCGAGGGGCAGCCACGCGAAGATGCCGGGCGCGACCCGGCGTACGTAGCCGGCGCGGACGAGCAGGCGGTGGCTCGGGACCTCCGCGTCCGCCGGGTCCTCACGCAGGGTGCGCAGGAACAGCGACGACATGCGGAGCAGCACGGTGATCTCCTCGAGGTAGGGCGGACTCACCACGATATCGGGACGACCCCCACCGACTCGCACGCGTTACGCCACCCCCACCGGGGCACCGGATGACCTAGGGCCAGAACTCTCCTCGGACGGCGGCGCGCAGGAACCGAGGGGGTCAGGAGGCTGGGGCTGGCTTGGCGCGCGGTGCGGGGACCTTGCCGAGGCTGGAGAACCAGGCGCCGACCGTGGCGACAGCGAGCACGCAGGCACCGACGAGCACCGCCGCGGCCGATCCGTGGACGCCTGCCACGACACCACCGAGCAGGGCGCCCACCGGGCTGCCGAGACCCCACGACAGCATCCGGCCGGTGGTGTTGACGCGGCCCTGCATCTCCTCGGGCGTCTCCTCCTGGCGGAAGTTGATGACGTTCATGACCGCGACGATGTCGGCGACACCGAACAGGAAGACGATCGTCACGGTCACCCGCCAGTCGTGCGACCACGGCAGCGCCAGCAGGAACGCAGACATCACCGTCATGGCGACGAGTGAGATGCGGGCCGGGGAGTACGCCGCCACGAACCGACGCGACGCCGTGCCCAGGAGCCCGCCGAGGCTGAACGCCGCGAACACCGCACCGAGGCGTACGTCGCCCTGGCGGATATCGAGCTGCTGGTCGGCGAAGGGTACGAGCTGGCCGATGATGCCGCCGAGCGCGAAGGACGTCGCCGTGCCCACACCGGTCATCACGCGCAGGGTCGGGTGCGCCCACAGCCACTTCACGCCGGTCAGCACGTCGTCGCGCAGGCGGTGGGTGACGTCGCGGTCACCCGACATGCTGCGCCGGATCGCCTTCAGCAGAGCGGCGGACGCGGCGAAGGTGAACGCCTGCACCCAGTAGAGGCTCGAGGGTGAGATGACAGCGACGAGCAGGCCGACAAGACCGGGGAGCGCGACGTCGAAGACCTGAGCCGTGCCCCACACCGCGGCGTTGGCATCCGGGATGCGGTCCTTGCCCACCAGGGTCGGCACAGCGCCGAAGTTGGCCGAGTCGAAGAACACGAAGACCGAGCTCGACACGAAGCCCACCGCGATCACGTGGGCGGGGGTCAGGTGGCCGAACGCGGCCGCGATCGGCACCGAGACGAGGACGAACGCGTTGGCCAGGTCGCACGACACCATGAGGCGCTGGCGGTCGACCCGGTCGGAGATCGCGCCCGCGACGAGGCCGAAGATGAGATACGGCAGGCCTTCGGTCGCGGCCGTGACTCCGGTGAGCAGCGCCGACGACGTGAGGGCGTAGACGAGGATCGGCGCAGTGACATAGGTGACCGTGCCACCGGCGTAGGACACGACCCGGCTCAGCCAGTACTTGCGCCAGTCAGGATCCGCCCACAAGGAGTCGGGTGACGGACGGCGCAGCATCGGGCCAGTGTCTCCCGCGTGCGACGTCGCCGACGAATCCGATGCGGCGCGCGTCCCGCTGTTCACGCCAACGACGCTGCCTCAGTACTCAGGACTCAGCGACGACGGGCGGGGGCTCTGCGCCGTACGACGTCAGAACAGAACGGTCGCGAAGTCGCCGACCGTGCGGAAACCGGCCGTCTCATAGGAGCGACGCGCGATGGCGTTGAAGTCGTTGACATAGAGGCTCACGGTGGGCGAGTGCTCGCGGCGCGCGAGCGCCACGACAGCCGCCATGCCGGGCGCCGCGAGACCGCGACCGCGCAGCTTCGGCGCGACCCACACTCCCTGCACCTGGCAGGCATGGTCGCTCACGGCGCCGATCTCCGCCTTGAACACCACCTGCCCGTCGTCGATGCGGGCGTAGGCGCGACCGTGACGCACGAGCTCGGAGATGCGGGCGCGATACGCCTCAGCACCACCGCCGAGCAGCGGAGACACCCCGACCTCCTCGGTGAACATCGAGACGCAGGCCGGCAGCAGCAGGTCGACCTCGTCCTCGCGCACCCGGCGGACACCTGGGTCCGCCGGGTGCGGCGAGTCGTTCTCGATCACCATGAGCGGCTGGTGCGCGCGGATCTCGCGCGCCGGCCCCCACGAGTCGGCGAGCTGGGGCCACAGCGCTGCCACCTCGTACGACGGACCCACGATCGACGAGCAGCGCCGCCCGATCCGACGACACCGGTCGACGAACGCTGCGCGCGCGTCGGCCGTGGTCTCCACGGGTACGAGGTTGGCGCCGAGGTAGAGCAGCGACACGAGCTCGCCACCCTCCGACCAGCCCCACACCTCACCACCGAGGCGCCAGGGGTCGAGCCCGCTCAGGTGGATGCGCGACGACACGAAGCAGTGCGCGACCGGGTCGCGGTCGAGCACCCGCAGCGTCTGTCGGAGGTCGCGCGGGCTCAGCACCCGCAACACCCCCGTGGTCGCCGTAGTCACGAGGGACATCGTGCCGCACGGCCCCTCCCCCGCGCACCAGCGCCGCGACGCGGCAAACCGCTGGTCGGGTCAGGCGGGGAGGTGGACTCGAAGCTGGGTGGTGCCTACCTCGACCTCGTCGCCGTCCTCGAGGCGGTGCTTGGTGATGTCGTCGGTGCCGACTCGTGTGCCGTTGCTGCTGCCGAGGTCGACGAGGTCGTAGCCGCCGACCACCGGGCGCAGCTCGGCGTGGCGGCGAGACACCTTCGGGTCGGACAGGACGACGTCGCAGTCGGGGTGGCGTCCGACGACCCAGGTGCGGGAGCCGAGCTCGAGCGCGACGCCGTTGGGCAGCGTCAGGGTGGCGCCGCGTACGCCGCGGTCGTCGTGGGTCATCGTCGCTGCGACCTCGACGCCCGACAGACCAGGGTCGAGGGAGATGTCCTGGCGCAGGATCGCCTCGTGCAGCGACCGCAGGGACTGTCCCGGGTCGATTCCGAGCTCGTCCGCCAGCAGGTCCGACGTACGCCGGAAGGCCGAGAGCGCGTCGGCCTGCCGGCCCGAGCGGTAGAGCGCCACCATGTGCTGGCCCGCCAGCCGCTCGTCGAGCGGTGACTCCGCGACCGCGGCCTCGAGCTCGGGTACGAGGGTGAGGTGCCGGCCGAGATCGAGCTCGACGTCGTAGCACTCGTGGCGCAGCACCTCGCGGCGCCGGTCGAGACCCACGAGCAGCGGCGCGAACGCCGGGAGCTCCGCCAGGTCACCCAACGCACGTCCGCGCCACAGCGAGAGGCCGAAGCGCAGCAGGTGCGCCGCCGCCGCGAGGTCGCCCGCAGCGCGCAGCTCGCGGGCCTGGACGAGCACGTCGTCGGCCTCCTGCAGGTCGAGCTCGCCAGGCGCCACGCGCAGCCGATAGCCGGGTCGCACGAACGCCAGCCGGTCGTCGCTCTCCGCCTCGGGGTCGCGCAGCAGCTTGCGCAGGGTCGAGACGTAGACCTGGAGCGAGGCCTGCGCTCCCTCGGCACCGGCGACGCCCCAGACGTGCTCGATGATCTGGTTGGCGGGCACCAGGTGCCCGGCCTCGAGCAGCAGGAGTGCGAGCACTGACCGCTGCTTGGGTCCGCCGAGGGCGAGGGGCTCGCCGTCGCGCCTCGCCTCGAGCGGCCCGAGGACGAGGAAGCGCCAGGCGGTCACGGCTTCGTCCCCACGCCCAGCGCGATCGACGTGCCCGGGGCGACCACGCGCCCGGGCGGCAGGGACTGGGCGACGACATGGCCGACCTGCGCGGGCACGGTCGTGACCTGGGGGTAGGTCGACGTCAGGATCCCGAGGGCGCGCAGCGCGGCCCGCGCAGGCCCGGTGCGGCGGCCGACGACCTTGGGCAGCACGGCCCGGGCGACGACCCAGCGCGAGGTGGTCGACCCCGACACCGAGCGCACCTCCCACCGGATCCAGGCACCGGCGGCGGGGACGGGCAGAGTCACCGTGCCGGAGAGGGCTGTGGACCACGGGACGTCGGTGATCGCACGGTTCTTCGGGCCACCGACCACCATCCAGCGGACCTCGTACGACGTCGGTGCGGTGCCGGAGGTCGGCGGCGCCCAGTGCACCGACAGCGACACCTGGGCGGGTGACCCGGCCGGGCCGGCGACCAGACCTGCACCCGACACCCGCACGGTCACGGGTACGCCCGGGGGCACGACCGGCGGCGGTGACGAGGGCGAGGGGGTCGGCGACGACGAGCTCGGAGCAGGAGTCGTCGGCTTCGACGACGACCGGGAGGCCGAGGGCACCGTCGCGCCCTGCACGGGTGCCTGCGACGTACGCGACACCAGCGGGGTGGTGCTGCGGGTCGGGGTGCTCGGCGCGGCATGCGCGCCCGACGACGGTGTCGCCGAGGCGCTGGGCGCCGACGACGAGGACGAGGAGGAGCCGGGAGTCGAGCGGGCCGTCGTGGGACCCGATGCCGCCTGGGTCGGTGCGTCGAGGCCACGCCAGGCGACCATGCCGAGCACGGCGACCGCCGCAGCAGCAACCAGCATCCAGCCGTTGAACCGACGCCGTTCCGCCAGCGGGACCACGGGCGTGGCTGGCTCGACCACGGCGGGGGCGGCCACCGCCAGCACTGCCGCGGGGGTCGCCCAACCCGTCAAGGTGCGCTCGCCGGAGTAGGTGCTCGACGCCGCGCCGACTCCCGCCGAGGGGTCGGACAGACCGCCGGTGATCAGGGCCGCGGCCGCGCCCGAGAGGAGCAGGAGCGGAGGTGCGAGGGCCGCGACGCCTTCCTCGGCCAGCGCGGCCTGCAGAGACATCCCGAACGCCTCGGCGGACGCGGGGCGGTCGGCCGGGTCCTTGGCCATGGCCCGCTCGATCGTCGCGCAGACCGCGTCGGGCACCCCCTGCTGCCGCAGGTCCGGGACCGGCGCGCTCGCGATCCGCGCCAGCATCGGCACGAGGGTCTCGTCGGCGGCTGCGACGAACGCCGCACCTCCGGCGAGGGCCGCGAACAAGGTGGAGGCCAGCGCGTAGATATCGCCGGGGACTCCCCCGCGACCACCGGCGACCACCTCCGGCGCCGCATGTGCGAGCGTCAGCGTGACCGCTCCGGTGGTGGTGCGGAACGCACCCGGGACCCCCGCGATCCCAAAGTCGACGAGCTTCGGGGTGCCGAGGCCGTCGAACAGGACGTTCTCGGGTTTGATGTCGCGGTGCGTGATGCCGGCCCGGTGCGCAGTCTCGAGGGCACCGGAGAGCGCGATGCCCCAGCTCGCGACGGACTGCCACGATGAGGTACCCCCCGAGACCTTCTCGGCCAGCGACCCGCCGGGGAGCAGCTCGAGCGAGAGGTAGCCGGCACCGTCGTCGGTGAGACCGCAGCCGAACACGGTCGCGATGTTGGGGTGCCCGCCCAGCGCGGCGAGCGCCTGGCACTCGCGGGCGAACCGGCCGAAGGCGTCGGAGTCACCGCGTACGTCGGGGAGCACCTTGACCGCCACGAGGCGCCCGAGGTCGACCTGACGCGCCTGATAGACGACGCCGAAGCCGCCACGGCCGATCTCGACGAGGTCAGCGAGGTTGTCGATCACCGGTGGCACGGTCTCAGCCCCCTCTCGACGCCGGCCTTCACACGCGGACACAGACGGAGGCCGCGACCGCAGGATGCAGGATGCGCCCGACCGCTTGAGCCGCGCTGAAGCGCGACCTAAACGCGGACGGAGACCCTGCCACGAGGCACCGTCGGGAACGGCGCTCACGGAAGGTGCGCTCCTACGGAGAAGTATCGGCGTTCTCCGGCCCTCGTTGAGGCGCCTGGCCGTCAGAACATCGTTCGGGTCGTGTCAGGAGACGGTGACCAGGGCGGACTCGCCGGACTCAGGGTCGACGCCCATCTCCTCGGCCATCGCCAGCGCCATCTCGACGAGGGTCTCGACGATCTGGCTCTCGGGCACGGTCGCCACGACCTCGCCGCGCTTGAAGATCTGGCCCTTGCCGTTGCCGGAGGCCACCCCGAGGTCGGCCTCGCGAGCCTCACCCGGCCCGTTGACGACGCAGCCCATGACCGCGACCCGCAGGGGTACGGCGAGGCCCTCGAGCCCGGCGGTGACCTGCTCGGCGAGGGTGTAGACGTCGACCTGGGCCCGGCCGCACGACGGGCACGAGACGATCTCGAGGCCGCGCTTGCGCAGGTTGAGCGATTCGAGGATCTGGTTGCCGACCTTCACCTCCTCGACAGGAGGAGCCGAGAGCGAGACCCGGATCGTGTCGCCGATGCCCTGGCCGAGCAGGGAGCCGAAGGCGACAGCGCTCTTGATCGTGCCCTGGAACGCAGGGCCGGCCTCGGTGACCCCGAGGTGCAAGGGGTAGTCGCACCGCTCGGCGAGGAGGCGATACGCCGAGACCATGACGACCGGATCGTTGTGCTTGACCGAGATCTTGATCTCGCGGAAGTCGTGCTCCTCGAACAGCGAGCACTCCCACAGCGCCGACTCGACGAGCGCCTCAGGCGTGGCCTTGCCGTACTTCTCCAGCAGCCGCTTGTCGAGGGAGCCGGCGTTGACGCCGATGCGGATCGGCACTCCGGCATCCTTCGCGGCACGCGCGATCTCGCCGACCCTGTCGTCGAACGCCTTGATGTTGCCGGGGTTCACGCGCACCCCGGCACAGCCGGCGTCGATCGCGGCGAAGACGTACTTCGGCTGGAAGTGGATGTCGGCGATGACCGGGATCTGCGACTTCTTCGCGATCTGCGCCAGCGCGTCGGCGTCGTCCTGGCTCGGCACCGCGACGCGCACGATCTGGCAGCCGGACGCCGTGAGCTCGGCGATCTGCTGCAGCGTGGCGTTGACGTCGCTGGTCAGGGTGGTGGTCATCGACTGCACCGAGATGGGGGCGTCGCCGCCGATCTCGACCGGGTGCGTGGGGTGGTTGAGCCGGATCTTGCGGCTCTTCCGTCGCGCCGCTAGCACGGGGGCGGGCAGTGCAGGCATTCCGAGTCCGACGCTCATGAGCCCATCATCCCCCGACTCGCGCACACGCGCTGCCCCGGTGCGCCGAGGGCGCAATCACGGCGCGACGACGCACAGCGGGCTTCGAGCGCCTGGCGAGGTCGATACTGCTGGTGTGACGCAGACCACTCCACGATCGAGACGCCTTCTCCTCGGCGGAGCTGCACTCGTGGGCGTCGCGCTGGTGGGGTGCAGCTCCGGTGCAGCCCCTTCCTCCACCGCCTCGGTCACCGGCACGCCCACGGTGTCGGTGAGCGGGTCGCCGGGCATCAGCTCCGCGTCGGCACGCCCGAGCGAGTCGACGCCGAGTGCCACGTCGAGCTCGGCGAGCCCTTCGACCGCCTCGCCCACAACGCGTCCCGGGCCGTTCAGCAGCTCTCCGGTCTCGGGTGGTGACTCGGGGACCGGGCAGTCGCGACTGCAGACGATCGCCGTCGGCAGCCACACGGGCTACGACCGGCTCGTGCTCACCTTCGGCAGCGACCGCGTACCCGAGTTCACAGTCACCCCGCAGCGGTCGGCGAAGTTCGCGAAGGACCCCAGCGACGACCTCGTCACCCTGCGCGGCCAGAGCGGGGTCCGCGTCGTGCTGCGATCCACGCTGCTGGCGCCTTCGGCGCTGGTCGACGACATGCGGTCGAACGGCACGGCGATCCGCGAGGTGCAGCAGATCGGGAACTTCGAGGCGGTCGTGTCGTACGCCGTCGGTGTCGCCGGCTCCCCGGCGCTCGTGCGGGTGAGCACCCTGACCTCGCCGAACCGCCTTGTCATCGACGTCGCCTGGCCTAGTCCGGAGTAGCTCGGTCTCGGGTTGTCGCCGTGGGCGCCATCGGGGGGTGGGGCTAGCCGCCGATGGTGATGGGTTTGACGAGGTCGGCCACCACGGTGATGGCGCCGAAGAAGATGAGGACGAGGGACATGGCATAGGTGAGCGGGAGGGCCTTGGCGATGTCGACCGGGCCGGGGTCCGGCAGGTTGCGCATGCGGGCCCAGCCGCGCTTGATCGACTCCCAGACCGCACCCGCGACGTGACCGCCGTCGAGCGGCAGCAGCGGGATGAGGTTGAACAGGAACAAGAACAGGTTCAGCCCCGCGAGCATGAACAGGATCTGGGCGGTCTTGTCGATCACGGGGGTGTTGTCGAGGGCGACGACGTCGCCGCTGAGGCGGGTGACGCCGACGACTCCGACGATGCCCTGCGGGTCACGTGCTTCGCTGGTGAAGGTCTGGCGGGCGAGGTCCCACATGCGGGCGGGGAGGGTGACGATCTTCTGCACCGACTGGGTGGTCAGGTCCCACACGAAGGCGGGCACGGCTGTGATCGGTTGGCGCACATAGGCTCCGGCGGGCGCGATGCCGACGAAGTTGCGTGACTCGGTCGCGCCGGTGTCCTTGCCGTTGGCGTCGTAGACGGGTCGTGTCGCGGCGCTGAGCGGGACGGTCAGGGTGAGGGACTCCTCGCCGCGCAGGACGACGACGGGCACGGGGCCGACGGGCGCTGCCTTGATGGCGGCCATCTGGTCGTCCCAGCTGGTGACGGGCACGCCGTTGAACGAGGTGATGGTGTCGCCTGCCTGCAGACCGCCTGCGGTCGCGGGCGACGCGGTGCCGGGGGCGCAGGAGCCGGACGCGGTGAGCTCGCCCGTCAGGTTCGAGGCGGTCGGCGTGCAGGGCACGACACGGCCGACGGTGTTGGTCGCGGTGAACAGCCCGATGCCGCACAGGACGATCGTGAAGAGGACGAACGCGACGATGAGGTTCATCGTCGGGCCGCCGAGCATGATGACGATGCGCTTGCGTACGGGGAGCTTGTAGAAGACCCGGTCGACCGCGTCGGGTGTGACCTCCTCGAAGGATGCCTGCCGGGCTCCCTCGATGAGGTTGGTGAAGCGTCCCGTGGTGGAGGTGCGCAGCATCGTGCCGTCGGTGCCGGGGGCGGGCGGGTACATGCCGATCATGCGGATGTAGCCACCGAGCGGGATCGCCTTGACGCCGTATTCCGTCTCCCCCTTGGGCTTGGACCACACGGTGGGCCCGAAGCCGACCATGTACTGGGTGACCTTGACGCCGAAGGCCTTGGCGGGGAGCAGGTGGCCGATCTCGTGCAGGCCGATGGAGGCACCGATACCGATCAGGAAGATCAGGACGCCCAGCACGAACAGTGCGGCGGTCATGCGGGGTCCCCTGACAGTTGGCGGGCACGAGCTCGTGCCCAGTCCTCGGCGGCTAGGACGTCCGCCACCGTGCGTGGGTTCCGACGGCGGCATACAACAA
>JANXWJ010000097.1 GCA_025351185.1 Candidatus Nanopelagicales bacterium | reverse complement strand
CGTCGGCCACGGCGGCGGGCGGAGCCGGGACCAGCACGACGACGGACATCTCGATCACCGGTCATGTCGACGACGACGCGAAGCTCGCGGGCTACGACACCACCTCGCACACCCAGGCGCCGGAGGCCGGGAGCAGCGGTTCCACCGCGGCGGACGTGACGGACATTAACTCTTGGTCAGGCGGGAAGGTCGTCTCGGCGAACCGCACGTACGGCAGCACCAGCGGTGCCACGACGCCGAAGTTCAGCCAGGAGTGGGCGCAGATGGGGGCGCTCACCGAGATGATGTTCACGAAGAGCGTGCTCCAAGGAGCCCAGAAGGGCTGGGAGTCCGGTCGCTGCGTGACCCTCTCCCCGACGACGTCACCAGCCAAGCGCTCAGGCCTCGACCCCTCGGCCACCGTGACGATCTCGGCAGCGCCTCGCAGCAATATCGACGGCGGCCAGGTGGGCGGCACCGTGACGGCGACCCTCACGGGCCAGACCTCGGTCGACCCGGCCGGCTCGAAGTTGCCCGCAGATGCGAGGTTCACCTACGTCGCGCCCGGTGAGAAGGACAAGTCGGCCAGCGTCGCTCTCGAGGCGAGGTCCAAGCGCGGCGTCGCCAGGGCGACGGTGGACCTCGACACCAAGCCGGGTGCCTACGACGTGACCGGGTCGATCCCCTCGGTGCCCTCGGGCACCAGGTTCACCGGGACGATCTGCAAGGTTGACAAGCCCTTCACTGTCTCGACCAGTGGTGACATGGTCGGCACGGCGTCATTCACCCCGAAGAGCGAGACCGGCGGCACCGTGACGTTCACGGGCAAGGTGGGCAACGCGCCGCTCGGCATGAGCGGGCGTGGCACCTACACGATCCAGGCACCGAAGGACGTTGGCACCGGCACGCTCGTCCTGCAGTGGAAGATCACGATCCATATCCCGGTGGTCGGCGACCAGTCGCGGACCGGGCCGGCGACGCTCACACTCACCCCGAAGGCCACCTGCTGACACCGGCTGCCGCGCGTCAGAGCGGGGGGAGCGAGCGCAGAAGCGCCGCGAGCTGCGCGCTCATATCGGTACCGTCGTGGGTGTGACCATCGGATCCGTCGTCGTGCTGGTGGGCACCGACATAACTCGCGAGAGCGGCGCCCATCCCGGCGTGCACGATGACCATCTCGCACAGCGCCAGCGCGTCGTCGCCCGCGAGCCCGGGCTTGGCCAGACAGAGCGACACCGCACCGTGCACTGCCGCCCAGAGGCACGTCGTGATGAGCATCGGGTCGGTGCCGGGAGCGAAGACCCCGACGTCGATGCAGCGCTGCACCGCGTCGCTCAGGTGCCGGTGCGTCGGACCGGCGACGATGTCCTCGGCCGTGAAGGCGTTGGGGCTCGAGTCGATGTGTCCTGGCATCCGCATCATCGCGAGGCGGTACTGCTCGGGGTTCTCGAGGGCGAACTTCGTATAGACGACACCGCGAATGCGGAGACCGTCGAACGGATCGTCGGTCGTCGCGGCGGCTTCCTGCATGAGGCGGTCGAGGTCGGCGAAGACGGCCTCGCAGACGGCGTCGAGCAGGGCCGACTTGTCGGCGTAGTGCAGATAGATCGACGGGGTCGAGACACCGACGCGCTCGGCGACGGCGCGGACGGAGACAGCGTCAGCGTCGTTGGTGTCGGCGAGCAGCTCACGTGCAGCGACGAGGATCTCGTCGCGCAACCGCTCGCCGTCGCCGCGACGTGCACGGCGGCGAGGGCGAGCGGTGGCGGCGGTCATGGCGTCAGCCTACGGCCACGGGCGCGTCGAGGAGCAGGTCGACGTCGTCGGTCTCGGCCTCGCCGATCCCGACCCGGTCGTGCAGGCGCCGAAGCGGTGCCGGGGCCCACCAGTTGGCATCGCCCGCGATCCGCATGAAGGCCGGGACGATGAGGCCACGGACGATCGTCGCGTCGACGAGCACGGCGAGGGCAACACCCACACCGAGCATCTTGATGATCGTCACACCGCTCGTCGCGAACGCGATGAAGACGATCGCCATGAGGGCGGCGGCGGAGGTGACGAGACGCCCCGTGCGCTGCATGCCGATGGCGACAGCGGCCGTGTTGTCACCGGTGCGGTCGTACTCCTCCTTGATCCGGGAGAGCAGGAAGACCTCGTAGTCCATGGACAGACCGAAGGCGATGCAGAACATCAGGATCGGCATCGAGGTGTCGAGCTCTCCGGTGACCGTGAAGTTGCCCAGCCACTGCGACAGGTGCCCCTCCTGGAAGACCCAGACCATGGCACCGAACGTCGCGGAGAGGCTCAGAGTGTTGGTCACCAGCGCCTTGATCGGCAGGACCACCGAGCCGGTGAACAGGAAGAGCAGGACGAAGGTCGCCACCGCGATGATCCCGATCGCCCACGGCAGCCGCGAGCCCATCGCGTCCTGCGAGTCGGCGAAGACTGCCGCCGAGCCGCCGACAAACGTCGTGCCCAGGGGTGACGGGACGGCGCGCAGGTCGGTGACGACCTGCTTCCCGGCGTTGGAGTAGGGCTCGACGTCGACCACGACCGAGAGCCAGGTGCCGTCACCGGACGTCGCGTCGAACCTCGAGCTGGCGGGGCTCGACGGTGCGACCTGCGATCCCTGCGCGTAGGACCCGGTGGACGCATCGACGCGAGTCACGCCGCTGATGCCGGAGAGCTCTTCGGCATAGGCCGAGACAACGCCGGCCGATGCGGTGCTGGACGGTGCCACGACGGTCAGCGGGTCGGACTCACGCGAGTCGAACTTGTCGCGCAGCAGCTGTCCGGCCTGGGCCGCCTGGGCGGTCGCAGGCAGCACGCGGTCGTCGGTCTGGCCGAAGGTGACGCGGAAGAACGGCAGGCCGAGTGCGACGAGGAGGGCGACGCCGCCGATGAGGATCGGCCACGGCCGAGCCATGACGAACGTCGAGAGGCGATACCAGAAGCCGTGGTCGGTGACCTCCATTGAGCCGCGCAGCACCCGGAACCTGTTGACCCGGGGGCCCAGGACGGCAAGCAGTGCGGGGAGCACGACCACCGCAGCGATCACAGCCAACGCGGTGGTGGCGATGCCGGCGTAGGCGAAGGACCGGAGGAAGAACTGCGGGAACACGAGCAGCGCGGAGAGCGCGATGGCGACGGTGATCCCGGAGAACACTACGGTGCGACCTGCGGTGGCGACGGTGCGCACGACGGCATCGTGCGGCTCGCGACCCTTGGCGAGCTCTTCACGGAAGCGGGTGACGATGAACAGTGCGTAGTCGATGCCGAGGCCGATGCCGAGCGCCGTCACGAGGTTGATCGCGAAGATGCTGACGCTGGTGACCTGGGTCGTGATGAAGAGGGCGAGGAGCGAGCCGAGCACCGCGATGGCGCCGATGACAGCCGGGAGCCCCGAGGCGACGAGTGCTCCGAACACCAGGAGCATCAACAGCATCGTGATGGGGATGGCGATGCTCTCGGCGCGCTGCAGGTCCTTCTCGATGGTGGATCCGACCTCGCTGAAAACGACCGGCGCACCCGAGACGTGCACGGTGAGCACGCCGTCGGGGCTGTTGCCGGCGAGCTCCTTCGCGATGTCGCCGGCACGCTTCTGCGCCGCGTCACCGCTGTCGACCATCCGTGCAGTGACCAGCGCCAGGGTCCCGTCGGTGCTGCGCATCGCGGGGTTGGGGGCCGACCAGTAGCTGATGACGTCGCGTACGCCGGACTCGGCGGTGAGGCGAGCGACGAGTGACTTCCCCGCGGCCGCGGCTGAAGGGGAGTCGATCGAGGCGCCGTCGACGCTCCCGGCGATCAGCACGATGTCGGACGGCCCGGCGTCGAAGCGGTCGGCCAGCTCGCGTGCGGCGACCGCGGACGCGGAGCCCGGGTCGTCGAACCCGCCGGACGAGAGCCGGGCGATCACCCCGCCGCCGACTGCTCCGGCCACGATGACGAACAGGAGCGCCACCACGAGGATCGTGCGGCGTCGGGCGACGGTGAAGGCGCCGAGGCGGGCGAAGCCGCGAGGCGCAGGGGCGGCTGCGCGCTGCGCGCCGACGGTGGGTGGGGACATCGGTGCTCCCGAGGGATGCGGGACGGCCGGTCGGCCGTGCTGACACCGATACGTTAACGCCGCTAACTGACTCACGTCAACCTACCGTCGTCAACTCCGGTCCAGGCGCGTGGGACGCCCTCCCGGGGTGGGCAGCGCAGGGGCCGACGCGAGGTCGCGGGCTGGTGGTCAGGCGTACGGGCCGGGGATCTCTCCGGACCCGCGGGTGACCAGTCGGGTCTCGAGGATGTGTCGCACGCTCAAGGCGGTGTCACCGTCGAGCCGGCGGAAGAGCAGCTCGGCCGCGAGGACTCCCATCGCCGCGACGTCCTGGACGACGAGGGTCAGGCCCGGCTCGAGGAGGTCGGCGAGCAGGATGTCGTCGAAGCCGACCAGGCCGACAACGCCGTGCAGGTCGCGGTCGCGCAGGGCGCGGATGGCGCCGATCGTGATGAGGTTCTGGCTCGCGAAGACGGCGGTCGGCGGGTCGTCGACATCGAGGACCTCGACCAGGGCGAGGCGCGCGGCCTCGCTGGTGTGCAGGTCGTGCCGGACGATCGCTGGGTCGACGGTGATGCCGGCGCGGTCCAGTGCCGCTGCGTAGCCGGCGTACCTCTCGACAGCCGTGCTGATGGTCGCGAAGTCACCGAGGTAGGCGATGCGGCGATGGCCGTGGTCGACGAGGTGCGAGACCGCTCGACGCGCCCCGTCCTCGTTGGCCGTGAGCACCGCATCGGCATCCAGCAGTGTCGGCGGCCGATCCACAAAGACCATGGGAGTGCCCGCCTTTCGCTCCATCGCCAGATACGACTGGTCATGTCCGGCGGGTACGACGATGAGCCCGTCGACCCGATGCGACACGAAGGCGGTGGCGAGCTCGCGCTCGCGTACGTGGTCCTCGTCGAGGCTGCCCGCGAACACCAGGACGCCGCGCGCCCGAGCAACGTCCTCGACGGCTCTGTGCAAGGCGCCGGAGAACGGGTTGGCGACATTCTCGAGCAGCAACCCGATGGTCTTGGACTTGCCGTCGTTGCGTCGCAGGCTGCTCGCGGTGAGGTTGGGCTGATAGTCGAGGGTGCGGGCTGCTCGGCGTACGCGTTCGACGAGGCCGTCGGAGACGCCGGGCTCGTCGTTGACCACGCGCGACACCGTCTTGAGGCTGACGTCGGCAAGGGCGGCAACCTCACGCATCGTGGGCCGCGACCGCGCTTCGTCGCGCAGCGGATCCACGGGCCCTCCAGGGTGCGTGCGGTGGAGACGAACCGTGCCTGACTTCGGAGTGCCAGGTGGCGCCGTCAGAAAACTACCCGGACTTGACTCAGATAACGTTGTCATCTCGGTGAAACATCCTCGATACAAGTCCAATGAAATCAGAGGCAGACCGCACCTGAGGCTCGTTAACAACGTTGTCAAGCAATGTCCCGATGCTCCGCTCCCCGAAGGTAGGACCCTCACCTGCTGAACCTCAGACGAACGGGATCTCGGCCTGCGCGACCTTGAGAGCAGGCATCCGGGTGAGGGTTACCGAGGCGTCCTTCACCGTCGCCCGTGAGACCGCTGGGAGCGCTCGGCGGTGTCGGCAGCACGGCGGTCGTCGTTGGTGACGACGGTGGACGTGGAGCTCGTGGTCAGAGTGTCGACGCTGTCCGCACGAGGTACCGGCGGGTGTGACTCGCTGTCGTGACGCATCGGCATCGGGAGGTCCACGGTTCGCCGGAACGGCTCGGTAGGCCCTCGCACGTCGAGTGCTCCAGTCCGGCCGAAGGAGCGACTAGGTGCTCCTGGCGAGCTGCGCCCGGTCCACCGGTCATCCGCTGCCCGACCCGTCGTGGCGTTGCGACATCGGTCGCCATGGCGTGGAACCGTGGGGGTGTGATCCGCGTCGCAAGGGCGGGGGACACCGGGCCGCGCTGCGCGCTCGTCACGTCATCGGGTGGGTGCCGCGAGGCGCCCGGGGAAAGGCGTGCTCATGGCCGTCCGTCGTCGCGTGGTCCGTCCGGTGCTCGTCGCCGTGGTGTCCGCCCTGGCGGTGGCGACGTTCGTCGCGCCGAGCCAGGCCGCACCCGGTGCGTACGTGGCAGCAGTGGGCCACGGCTCGAAGCCGCAGCTGCAGCGCGACAGCAGCTGGACGGTCGTCACCGACGCCTCGGGGACGATCGTCGCGTGGGACCCGCGGGGCAGGCGGCTGTCGGGCGATGCGCGGCCGGAGTTCGCACTCGACGGTGAGGTGATCGGGGCACCGGTGACCGATCCCTCGGGGCGCCTGCGGCTGTTCGTGCCCGGGCTCTCCGGAGTGACCCCGGCGCACTTGTCGGTCCTGCTCTCCGGTCGCCGGATCGATGTCGCGGCTCCTGGTCGTGCCGCAGTCGCACGTCCGTCCGCCTCGAGCGTGACAGGACCGGTGCAGCCCCGCTCACTCGTGACACCTGACCCGGGCACTCCGGGCACGTTTGCGACCACGGCCTTCACCTATGCGATGCCCAGCATCACGGTGGACGGGATGCCGGTGCCGCTCGAGGTGCTCGGCCTGGTCGTCGCACCCGTCGGCGCCCAGGGCCGCCGTCCCGTCGTGCTCTTCCTGCACGGTCGGCACTCGACCTGCTATCTCGGTGGGGAGATCACGGGTGACTGGCCGTGCAGCCCGGGCTCTCGAGCGATCCCGAGCCTCGCGGGCTATCGCCGCACGCAGCAGCTGCTGGCCTCGCGGGGTTACATCACCGTCTCGATCGCCGCCAACGGCATCAATGCTCAGGACGGCGGGCTGCCCGACTCGGGGGCGAACGCTCGCTCGGTGCTCGTGCGTCATCACCTGGACCTGCTGGCCGCCTGGAACACCACGTCGCCCGGCCCGGGGCAGCTGGCTGCGCTGCACGGGCGCCTCGACATGGGCAACGTCATGCTGGTCGGGCACAGCCGCGGCGGAGAGGGCGTGGCTCGCGCAGCCATCGACACGACGGTCCAGGACCCTTATCGCATCCGCGGGGAGGTGCTCATCGCCCCGACCGACTTCGGCCGCCAGGTCCCGGCGGGACTTCCCACGACAGTGCTGCTGCCCTACTGCGACGGGGACGTGTCGGACCTGCAGGGTCAGCAGTACGTCGACCAGGCGCGCGGCCTCATCAGCGGTGACAACGCCCTGCGATCAGCCGTGATGGTGCTGGGTGCCAACCACAACTACTTCAACAGCGAGTGGACGCCTGGGACCGCGAAGGCACCTGCCAACGACGACTGGGGCGACTCGAGCGACTCAACCTGCGGCACTCACGCAGCCGGACGGCTCTCCCCGTCGGCGCAGCTCGCGGTCGGTGCCACCTACGTCTCCGCTGCCGCCGACTCCTACCTCCGTCGTAGCGCGACAGCTGTGCGCCTGCTCGACGGGACGCAGGTGCGCGCCGCTTCGGCCGGGAAGGCCGTCGTGCTCACCGAGGCACTCGGTGGTCGGCGTCGCGTCGTGCTCACCGACCCCCGCGCGGTCGGCCTCGTAGCGACGGGTCGGGCCAGGGTGACCGCGTGTGCCGGCTTCACCCTCGACGGCTCACCCTCGTGCATCTTCTCCGCGCCGAGCCCGCACTGGTTGCAGGGCGATCTTCCGTCGACCTATGCCATGTCAGCCTCGTGGTCGGCGCCGACAGCCGTTGCGGGAGTGCGGTTTGCAACACCGCGCAACCTGTCGACCGGCGGCAGCATCGACCTGCGGGTGATCCCTGACCCTGCGGTGTCGACATCGACCTTCCGGGTCGTCCTCGCCGACTCCCGGGGTCACTCCGTCTCGTCGGCCGCACAGTTCAGGGTGACCGCGCTGCCGGGATCGGCCATGTCGCGCAAGGCCTGGGCGCAGACCGTCCGGGTGCCGGTCTCGGCGTTCCCGGGTGTGGATCTGCAATCGGTGCGTGCGATCGGGCTGCGCGCGGTGTCGCGCACCGGCCGCCTCGTCGTCCTCGATGCCTACCTCTCCCACCACGGCCTGTCGACCAGCTCGATCGCGCCGACCTCGGTCCCCCGATTCCAGGTGTCGACCACCGCCGTCACCCTGCCCGGTGACGACAAGGTGCACGACGTGCCCGTCACCATCGCGGTCGTCGGGACCGTCACCCGCCCGGCGCGGCTGTGGATGTCCGTGCAGGGCGTCGGCGGGCCGGGCAAGGTCGATGCGCCGACGAAGCCACTGGCCGACGGGCTCACCGAGGTGACCATCGCGCCGGGCACGACCCAGGTGTCCTTCACCATCAAGGCGCTGGGCAACTCGGTGTTCTCGTCCGTGCCAGACCATGTGCAGGTCGTGGTCTACGCGGCGCGCGACGCCCAGGTGAGCGGCTACGTCGGGGGCGCCGACGTGAGCAGCGACGTCGTGGCTCCCACGATCTCGGCTGTCGCGACGCAGGTCTCCGTCGTGCAGGGACAGCCGATCATCTGGACCCTCAAGCTGTCGGCTCCCACGCGCTACGGCTGGTATGACCAGGCGCTCGCGGTCACGCCCGCGACCGGCACCGAGCTCACGGTCGGCGACCTGCTGCCGGTGTGGGTGCAGGGTCGCTCGTTCACCCCGATCTTGCCCGACGGATCGCCCGCTCCACTGTCGCAGGCGTCGCTCAACCTCAACGTGAGCGTGGACATGCTCGCTACGACCTCGGTCCTCGAGATCCCGACGGCTCGCACGTCGACGAGCATCGGTGATCGCACGGTCGCCCTCGAGATCGTGCCCGACGGCGTGGTGCTCAGCCAATCGCTGCGACTGACGGCGGTCGTGCATCCGGCGCCGTAGCCGAAACCGGCACAGGGCCCGCAAGGAGGCAGGCCCGCGCCGGTGACGCGGGCCTGCCTCATTGCGTACTGGTCGGCCGCGGTCAGCTCAGGTCCCGACGCTTGAAGAGCGCGACACCGATCGCCAGGATCACCGTGACGGCCACCGCGAGGGTCAGCCCGCTGCCCCAGTGCGACAGGAAGATCCGGTGCGGCACACCGAGGAAGGACTCCTCGTCGACCCACTGGATCAGCCATCCCTTCCGGTCGATGAAGCCGATGGAGTTGTCGCTGAGCAGCCAGCGCTGCCACTCCGGGTTGATCAGGCGCACGGCAGTCTCGATGCCGGCGAAATAGATGAAGGCGATGCCGAACGCCGCACCGGTGTTGTGCGTGAGGTTGGCCAGCGCGAACCCGCCCAGTGCGGCGAGGACGGCATAGACGACGAGGCGTCCCTGCATCGCCCACTGGTCGCCCCAGAAGTCCACGGGCACGCTGGTCACACCGCGTGTGGACGCCAGCAGATAGCCGGTGCCCCACCAGACGAGCTGCACCACCGTGGCGGCGACCACAGTCACCGCCACGAGCACGGTTACCTTCGCTGCCATGACGCGCAGCCGTCGGGGCTGCCAGGTGAGCCACGAGGCGAGGTTCTTGCTCGACCACTCCGCGCCGATCCAGGTGGCGCCGATGAGGAAGGCCAACGCCGCGAGGCTGATGCCGAAGACCTGGGAGAGGACGGGCAGGTTCTGCTCGAGCGTGAACGCCTGCTTGGGAAGAAAGTTCGACAGGTCACCGAAGTCGGCGGCCGTCGGCACCGGCCCACAGTAGTCGTCGGCGGTCATGCCGTCGGGCGGCGTGGTCTTGATGCAGTCCGCGTGATACTGCGTCTGCTCCAGGACCAGCTCGTCGACTCGCGACTGCGCCGCGCGCAGACCCTCGACGCTCGGCTTCTCGTACTGCGTGAACAGCACGATCGTCGTGGCGACGTAGCCGATGATGCCGAGCAGGAACAGGTTGCGGATGAGTCGTCGGCTGCGGAAGCGCCGAGCCTCGGCCTTGAGCAAAGACGGACGACGTACGTCGGGACCTGCGGCCGTGGTCGGTGCGGTGAGGGTGCTCATGCGATCTGTGCTGCCGTGGGGTCCTGCGCATCGTCGGCGGTCAGCTCGAGGAAGACGCTCTCGAGGTCGGCCACGACCGGGGCGAGACCGCGGAGATAGATGCCCGAGTCTGCGAGCGCACGCGTGACACGAGCTGGGTCGCCGACATCTCGGGCCCGAATGCCGTCTGGCTGCGCGCTGACCTGAAAGCCATTGTCGCGCAGGACTTCTAGACCACGATCAGCGTCGGAAGGATCGAGGATCACGACCACGTCGTCGCTCGCACCGGTCGCGAGCACGTCGTCGACGCGACCGCTCGCGACACAGCGTCCGCGGGCCAGGATGCTCACGTGGTCGCAGACCTGCTGCACCTCGGTGAGCAGGTGGCTCGACAGGAAAACAGTCGTGCGTCCGTCTGCTCCGAGGGTGCGGATCAGCTCTCGTACCTCGCGGATCCCGGCCGGGTCGAGCCCGTTGCCCGGCTCGTCGAGGATCAGGAGCCGGGGTGACTTGAGCAAGGCCGCTGCGATGCCGAGCCGCTGCTTCATGCCGAGCGAATAGCTCTTGAACCGGTCGTCGGCGCGGTCGCGGAGGCCGACGATCTCGAGGCATTCCTCCTGCCGGGATGTCGAGATGCCTGACACGTCACCCAGGATCCGCAGGTTGGTGCGACCGCTGAAGTTGGGGAAGAACAGTGGCGTCTCGACAAGTGCGCCGACCTCGGGGATGAGCTGCGGCAACGACGCGGGGACCGGCTGACCCAGCACCTGCAAGGTGCCCGAGTCGGGCCGCACGAGCCCGAGCAGCATCCGGATCGTCGTGGTCTTGCCTGATCCGTTAGGACCGAGGAAGCCGTGGACACCACCGTCGTCGACCACGAGATCGAGCCCGTCGACCGCCTTGTTGGGACCACCGCGGCGGCGTCGGTAAGTCTTGTGCACGTCGACGATCTCGATGGCCCCCATGATTGGTGATCATGACATCCGCGGCGACCGCCACGGGCGAACTTCGAGCAGGGACGACGGCCGAGTCGTCGATGTCCGCCGTCTCAGCCGCGGATCCACCTCGGCGGCGTCGGCACAGGCGGTGCCACCCGGGGTGGGTCCTCGGCCCGTCATAGGCCGAGGTCGATCACGGTCATCCCCGTGGTCGTGGCCGGCTCGCTCATCGCCGCGAGCGCGGCGGGGGCTTCGTCGAGCAGGATGACGCGCCCGACGAGACGGTGTACGTCGAGCCGGCCCGACGTCGCGAGCGCGAGCATCTCCGGATAGTCGTGCGCCGGCATCCCGTGGCTGCCGAGGATCTCGAGCTCCTGCGCGATGACTCGCCCCATAGGCACTGCGGATTCCGCCGATTCGCCGAGCATCAGCCCGACCTGCACGTGGCGTCCGCGCCGACGCAGCGATCCGATCGACGCCTGCATCGTCGGCGTGCCACCGAGCGCATCGAGCGACACTTCTGCGCCACCCCCGGACACGTCGCGGACCGCGACGGCGATCTGAGCCGGCGTGAGGCCAGTGGCATCGACGGTGGCTGTTGCGCCGAGGTGGCGGGCCGCAGCCAGGGCGTCGGACGACACGTCGACCGCGATCACCTGGGCGCCGAGTGACGCACCGACCAGCACAGCCGAGAGCCCGACGCCGCCGCACCCGTGCACGGCAAGCCGGTGACCTGCGCTGAGTCGGCCCTGGTGCACGACCGCGCGATAGGCGGTCGCGAAGCGGCACCCGAGAGACGCGGCGTCGACGTACGACATCTCTGTGGGAAGGCGTACGAGGTTGGTGTCGGCGGCATGCAGCGCCACGAGATCGGCCCACGAGCCGTGGTGGGTGAACCCCGGTTGGGTCTGCGCCGCACAGACGTGGGTGTCACCCGCGGCGCACTGCTCGCAATGGCCGCAGCCGCAGGCGAACGGGACCGTGACCCGGTCGCCGCGACGCCACCGGGTCACCTGCGGTCCGACCTGCTCGACGACTCCCGCGAGCTCGTGCCCCGGCACCCACGGCAGGAACGGCACCAGGTCGTGCCCGAGCCACGCATGCCAGTCAGACCGGCAGACACCTGTCGCTCCGACGCGGACGACGACACCGTCGTCCGGGCACGTCGGTGCTGCGAGCTCGCAGATGCGCGGCAGCTCGGCGTAGGCCGACCACATGACTGCTTGCACGCTGCTTCTCCTGTCCACGCCCCTGCCCAACGCACACTGTGGCAGGTCGCCGACGCGGTGAACCGCCCGAGTGCGATCTCGAGCTCAGGGCTGCGCTGCTGCCCTCAGGCAGGGATCGGGCGGCTGCCGTCGAGGGTGATGACGTGCGCGCTGCTCAGCGACCAGGCCGTCTCCTTGAGCGCGTCTACGGCGGCCGCGGTCCAGGCTCGATCCTCGGCGGTGACCGACAGCCCGGCGCGGCGCCCGAAGGCGAGGATCAGCGTGCCAGCCCGCTCCTGCGCCGACATCGCTTCGACGACGATGTCTACGGTGCGCTGCATGAGCTGCGGTTCGCACGTGCTGGGAGCCTCGCCGATCACCATCGGCTGGAGGAGTCGGACGCTGGAGTCGCAGGCCAGCACGGCGATGCAGCCGGTGTGGCGATCGCGTTCGCCCACCACCAGGTCGAGCACGTCGGCGACGAGTCGAGGCTCGGTCAGGGGGAGGGTGGGCCAGTTGTCGGGGAGGTCGTCGAATGTCATGGGCAGATGCTGAATCACCCGAAGGTCCGCTCGCTGGCGTCATCCACAGGGCGACAGGCGGGCCGGTCGATGATGGGACCGGAACGGCGCTCGACCGACCGAACGTCACGTCCGACGCCACCGGCCAGGGCGCCACCGAGCGCCGTCGACGGGTGGCACTGCGATGATCGGATACGTTCGCTGTCCTGATCCGGCTCAGAGAGGTAGTGCCTTGCCCTGCAACCCGCCTCAGACTCGCGGCGAGCTGTCGGCATGGTGCTGACACCACCGGTGGGTGCGTTGTCGGACGACCTCGTCGCGGCGTATCTCGCCAGGCTCGGGCTGACCCGTGACGACGTCGGGTCACCCGGGGACGCCACGCTCGATGGTCTGCGCGTGCTGCATGCCGCGCACTGCTCCCGGGTCGTCTACGAGAACATCGACATCATCCGTGGCTGCCCTCCCGGCATCGACCCGGAGACAACGGCTCGTCGTTTCATGAGCGGCCGGGGCGGCTACTGCTACCTGCTCAACGGCGGCTTCAGCGCGCTCCTCGCCTCGCTCGGCTATCACGTGACCCGTCACGTCGGCGCGGTCTGGCGACCGGGTGGGCTGGGCAACGGCTCGGCCGCCGAGGCGTGGGGCCGGCACCTGGCGCTGACCGTCGAGCTCGACGGCTGGGACTGGTTCGTCGACGTCGGACTCGGCGACGCCCTCTACGAGCCGGTCGCGCTGCCGACCGCGAGGGACAGTCCGGTCGCCTTCGACCAAGGCCCCTTCCGCTACAGCCTCGAGGCATCCGAGGAGGTGCCTGGTGCGTGGCGGTTCGTGCACGACCCGGTGCAGGCGTCCTTCACCGCGATGGACTTCGGGCCCCAGCCCGTGGCGCTCGCGCGGTTCGAGGAGAAGCACGCGTTCCTGTCGACGTCGCCGGACTCCGGGTTCGTCAAGGTCCTGAAGCTGCTGCGTCGCGACCCCGGCACGGCGTACGGGATCACCGGTTGCGTGCTGCACCAGCAGGATGCGACCGGGAGGGACGAGCGGGTGCTGTCGAGTCGGGCCGAGTGGTTCGACGCCGTGGCGGACGTGTTCGGCATGCCCCTCACGGAGGTCGACGCAGTGGGGCGAGAATCGCTGTGGCAGTGGCTGAGCGCCTCGCACGACGCCTGGCTCGCCGCCGCCTCAGAAGCCTGAATCGCAGCCACGCGGAGCTACGAGCCTCGGCGTTCGCGCGCGACGAGACCGGTGCCGTGCACGAGACGGGCGCCTCCAAGCCCGAGCGACTCATGGCCTCGCCGCACGGCACCGACGAGCTCGACACGGCCGGTCGCAACGTGTTCAACCTGTGCGCCAACTACTGCCTCGGCCTGGCCGACGACCCCCGGGTGGTCGCGGCCGCCGAGAAAGCGCTGCGCGAGTGGGGTTACGGCATGGCCTCGGTGCGCTTCACCTGCGGGACGCAGACGATCCACCGCGATCTCGAGGAGCGGCTCGCTGAGTTTCGCTGCGCTGAGGTTGCCGTGCTCTTCGGCTGCGCCTTCGACGCCAACGGCAGGGTCATCGAGGCGCTGCTCGACCAGCGGGACACCGTGAACTCCGCCGCGCTCAACCATGCGTCGATCATCGACGCGAGATCGTCGAGCTGCTCCAGCAGCGGGCGCGGCCCTACCTGTTCTCCAACTCGGTCGCACCGCCCATCGTCGCGGCGTCGCTGGAGGTGCTGCGGACCCACGAGATATCCACGGATCTGCACGAGCGCGTGCACACGGCGGCGGCGCGGTTCCGCGCGGGCATGCCACCGAGGGTTTCGACCGGCTGCCTGGTGAGCACCCGATCGTGCCGGTGACGCTCCGCTCAGGCCTACCGGCCGTGGTGGTCCTCCTGCGCGGGCAGGATGCTCAGGCCGAGCCCGGCCATCGCAAGTGCGAGGGTGGCACCTGCAGCCGTCAGTGGTGTCACTCGTGAATCCCATCGACCCGGCCGCAGTGCGCGGCGGGTCTCCCGCTCCGTCGCATATCCGACAAGCATGACTGCGCCGAGGACGCCGAGGGTGCGAGCAGCGGCCCGGCTCGGCCGGCACAGCAGCACGGTCGCCGCGATCGACGTGATGGCGGTGAACAGCAGCGGTGGCGTGACCCCCGTGCCGAGGAACAGCGCATCCTTCGGCACGTCGCTGGCCCGGCGACGGATCCCTACCGCGTCGATCGCGAGGTCCCGCTCCACGGCGTAGCGCAGGGCGATCGTCGTCGTCACAACGTGTGAGCCGCTGACGAAGGCGAGCGTGCAGCGTGGCGTCACGACGACCGTCGCCGAGAGATGCCCACGGTGTAGGCCGCAAGCGCGAGGACGGCGCCGCAGGCCATGGCCATCGATGCGGTCTCCAGCTCGCCGTGCGAGCGCACGAACAGATCGCCCGATGCGAGCGCCACCGCGACCCCGACGAGCCCGGTGACGGCGATGACGATCCAGGTACGGTCGTGCGAACGGATCGCCAGCACCAGGACCACGATTGCCCCAATCACGATGGCCGTGCCCAGCCACGCGTGCGTGGCCAGCAGCGACGACGGAGAGGGCTCGGAGGTGGAGTCCCCGGCCCCGGGCACGTCGAGCCAGGACACGTTGGCCGCGCCGAGGAGCACCTGGAGAAGCAGGGCGCCGAGCAGGATCGCGCACCAGGCACGGAGCCGGGCGTCGTGCTGGCTGTGCAGTGCGACGGTGCCCGTCGTCGGTTGCTCGATGGTGGCCATGTCTGCCTCCCGGTCCGCCGCGCCCACTCCCGTGGGGCGCAGATGCGGGACGAGCGTCGCGCGCAGGCGTTACGAGGTCGCTACGACCTCGTCACCAGGCCACGAGCTTCCAGATCTCGGGACGTCGCTCGACCTCGCTGTCAACGTCGGCGAACAAGGCCGCCGCCGCGGTCAGGTGCACCAGCGCCTCGTCGGGTCGGTCGGCCGTGTGCAGGAGGTCGGCGAGGTTGGTGTGCAAGGCAGCAAGCCGGTGCCGGTCGCCGTGGCGCTGACCGAGCTCAAGGGCCTGCCGTGCGACGTCGAGGGCGGCCGGGAGGTCGCCGTCCTCGAGCTCCACGAGGGAGAGGTTGTTGAGCGCGGCCACCGTCTGTGCGGGGTCGGCGAGATGCGCCGCGTACGACAGGCTCGCGCGCAGGTGCGTGCGAGCCGCTGCCAGGTCCCCACGTTCGCCCGCGAGGACGCCGAGGACGTCGAGGGACTGTGCCAGGGCAGCGGCGTCCCCGGTGCTCGTCGCGAGCTCGAACGCGGCGCCGGCGACGTTCATCGCCTGCTCGACCTCGTGCTCGCGCACGTGCAGCAGCGCGAGGTCCGACAGGCAGCGGGCGCGGAGCACTGATGCCTCGTCGTCGTCGAACGGCTCGAGCAGGCTGAGCGCGCTCTCCAGATGGGCTCGCGACGTCGACCACGCACCGAGGCGATGGTGGACGTCAGCCAGGCCGTGCTCGACCTCGGCGAGCTCGCGTCCTGTGCACAGGGACGCCACCTGCTCCAGCTCGTCCTGAGCGGCGCGATACCGACCGAGCGCCGTCAGGGCATCACCACGCGCCCGGTGGCAGGTCACCGGGTCGAAGCCGAGGGTGAGCGCCTCGGCGAGGTTCACCAGCGCGGTCTCGTGTGCCCACAGGTCGCGGGCCTCCGACGCGGCCCTCCAGTACCACGCGGCAGCCTCCTCGCGGCGGCCGGCA
>JANXWJ010000059.1 GCA_025351185.1 Candidatus Nanopelagicales bacterium | reverse complement strand
TGGGGAGCGACCTGCGAACGAGCCAGCGCATCCAGCGCAACTCGTTGACCATCCGACATCGCCAACGCAGCCGCGGGAGCTCGAGTCATGCAGACAGGGTAGCAACCAAACAGTCACTCAAATGCGAGACACACCACTAGGTGACGCCGTACCCGGCTGGGCCGCAACCCAACGCGGCGTAACAAGCGGTGACAACAGTACAAAGGCCCAGCCGTGCCGGCAGACCGCTGAGCGGGCGGTGGATTGCGTGCAACGCACGGTACCTAGCATTGGGCGATCCACTACTGTCCCGCTACGTCCAGGGCTGATCGAAGATGATCTTTGCAGTCAAGGTGCGGCCACAAGGTCAGAGGCACGACCACCAAGATCGGTGATCATGCCTCTGACCTGCACTGATTCCGTAGCGGGGGCAGGATTTGAACCTGCGACCTCTGGGTTATCAGTCGGTTTCGACTGCGACGACCGTGAGTGCGTCGATGCCGGCGAAGTCGTCGGGGTTGCGGGTAAAGATGGGAATCCCGTGGGCGACTGCCGTCGCCGCGATGAGAGCGTCGTAGGCGCGAGCGCTGGTCTTGCGTCCCGAGGCGCGCAGCTGCGCGGCCACCCGACCGAACGCCCGTGCAGCGGCGGCGTCGAACGGGATCGGGTCGAAGTCGGCTTCCACCTGCTGGAGCACACTCTGCCGAGCGATTCGGTCCGCGTCGTTCCGGGCCACCAACGGGCCAACCGACAGTTCAGCGAGGGTGATCGCGGAGACGAAGCACCGCGACGGGAGAACCGCCGAGTCTGTGATCCCGCCCAGGCTGACCACGACGCTGGTGTCGAGCAGCCCGACCTCGTGCTCGCTCACAGTGCCGGATCCAGCACCGCGTCGATGTCAGCACGCAGAGCCTCGAGATCGAGCACGGGGATGGTGGCCCAGTGATCGAAAACCACAGTCGCTGGAGTGCCGGACGCGGCCACCGGGCGCAGTTCCGCGACAGGCTTGCCGGCTCGGGTCACGGTCACCCGCTCCCCTCGTAGCACGGAGTCGAGGACGTCACCACCGTGGTTCCGCAGGTCGCGAACGCTCACTTCGGTCATATCCGGAGTGTCTCACGCGTGATACACCGGGTCAACGGCGCCGCCAGCGGGGCCATGTCGCCCGAGTCGGCCCCGAACTGTCGGCTGGGTGTGCTCGCCTGCCGAGACGTACGACGCCCCAGGTCGTCAGACCGTCAGTCGCGTCGCGGAGCGTTGCAGTGCCGCTCGTGCCATGGCTCGCCCGGCGGCTGTCGCCACCCCTTCGCGACGGGAGCGACGAGTCGCCTCGAAAGCGTCCAAGGTGCCGAGCACGTCCACGGTGTCCCACGAGAACTGGTGAACGGAGCTGGGCGGGATCCGGCCGCCGTCGACGTGCCACCCGTACGCGCCGAGGATGTCGGCCACCACTGCGCTGAAGGATGCCGTGGCCGTGTCGCGGTCGGCAGCGATCCCGAGCAGGTACAGCGCTCCGGCGTGGTGCTCGATCGAGTCGTCGCGGCCTTCTGGCAGTCTCCCGGCGATGTGCCACCACAGCGCGACCGGATCCTGACGCGCCCGGCGGGCGGCCGCGGTCAGCAGCAGGCGTCCGCGTTGCTTGCGCACCAGCCCTAGCCGTCGTGCCGACTCGCGCAGCTGCAGGACGGGCATGGTCAGGTCCTCGCGGTTTCCCTTGCCGATCCACTCCTCGTCGAGCCCGGGCTCCGCCATCGCTGCGGTGACGTGCACCGGCGGCAGGTACCCGGCAGCAGTCAGGGGGATCCCGTCGTCGCCGATCCGATCGAGCAGCCACGCGTAGCGGCGGACTGCGGCGGTCGCGTCGTCAAGGGTGATCTCCGCGGGTGTGCCGAGGTCGGCAGCGAGCACCACGTCGGCGAGGGTGTCGTGCACGGGCAGGCCGGTGGTGCGACGGAGCATGGTCGCGATCAGGGGAGGCGCGACGAGGGCGGCGCGTCCGAGGTGTTCCGCCACGAGCAACGACTCGTTCACTTCGGCGACGTCGAAGGAGTCCGACTGTCCGCTCGTGCTGCTGCTCGACTCGTGGAGGTGTTCGTCGTAGGTGTAGATGCCGCCGAAGTCCTCGGGTGGCGCCGCGCGCCGGCCTCCCGTGCACACCGCTCGTGGTGCTTCCGCAGCGCGGACCACGACGGCTTCCAGACGGATCCGCAGCTCCCAGTTGTCGCCGTAGTCATAGACATAGAGCAGCTCGTCGTCGACCTCGCCCAAGACCTCGTCGAGGCGCACCTCCG
>JANXWJ010000034.1 GCA_025351185.1 Candidatus Nanopelagicales bacterium | reverse complement strand
GGCGGGTGATCGCCGCGCAGCTCACGATCGACGAGTCGACCGCGATGGCGGTCAGCAGGTCGGTCGAGCACGACGACGGCCGAGCGTCTCGGCTCGCCTTCTGGTCGACCGGTCTGTCGGTGTTCGTCTGCTGGAACCTGGCGACGCTCGCCGGGGCACTGGGCGCCGGTGCACTCGGTGACCCACGGGTGTGGGGTCTCGACGCGGCGATCCCGGCCGGTTTCATCGCCCTCGTGTGGCCGCGGCTGCGCGACCGCCGCTCGTGGGCCATCGGGCTCAGCGCTGCCGCAGTGGCACTCGTGCTGACACCGTTCCTGCGGCCCGGGGTGCCGGTGCTCGTCACCGCCGTCGTCGCCGTGATCGCGGGAGTCGTTGCCGTGGGCCAGAAGGCGGCCGCATGAGCCCCGAGTGGTATGCCGTCGTCCTCGCGACGCTCGGATGCTTCGCCGCCAAGCTCGCCGGCCAGTCGGTGCCCCAGCGCTTCCTCGACCAGCCGCTGGTGCACGAGATCTCCGACGCGCTCCCGATCGCGCTGCTCATGGCGCTCGTCGCCGTGCAGACGTTCGCGTCGGGGCAGTCGCTGCAGGTCGACGCGAGGTTCGCCGGGCTCTGCGCCGCTATCGCCGCGCTGCTGCTGCGCGCACCGTTCCTCGTCGTGGTCATCGTGGCCGCCGGCGTCGCGGCCGGTGTCCGGTCGCTGGGCTGGGCCACGTGAGCGCCTCGATGATCCGCTGGCGCCCTCCTCGTCGCCTGCGACCGGTGCGGCTCGTGCCGGAGTCGGTGAAGATGCCGCTGTTTGCGGTGCTCGTCGTCTGCGAGCTCAGCGTGCCCGTGATCGGTGAACGGGCGGGGACGACGTCGTGGCACGCTGGTCACATCGCCGAGCGCTATGGCTGCTTCACGCTCATCGTGCTCGGTGAGTCGGTGCTGTCGGGCTCGGGCGCGCTCGGACTCGCCATCGGTGACGCCGAGAAGCTCGGTCAGGTCTGGGGTATCGCGCTCGGTGGGCTGCTGCTCGTCTTCTCCATGTGGTGGAAGTACTTCGCGCGCCCGGCCGAGGACCTGCTCACGAGCAGCCGCATCGCGTTCCAGTGGGGCTACGGCCACCTCCTCATCTTCGCGTCCGCCGCTGCCACGAGTGCGGGCATCGCGGTCGCGGTCGACCAGGCAGTGGGCGACCTCGAGATCAGTCGCGCGATGGCTGCGGCGTGCGTGACGGTGCCCGTGTCGATCTAGGTCGTCACGACGTACGTGCTGCACCTGCGCCCGCGGGAGGGCGCAGGTGGACGCGGCTTCACGCTCGTCGGCGTGCCACTGCTCCTGCTCGCCACCTGGTCACCACAGCCGATCCTCGTCGCCGGCGTCGTCGCGGCCGCGATGGTCGCCACCAACGTCATCCTCGACGCCCGAGACATCCCCGTCGGTCAGTCGAGGTCGAGGTAGTCGTCGAGGCCGACGGTGAGACCGGGGTGGTCGGCGACCTTGCGTACGCCGAGGAGCACCCCGGGCATGAACGAGACGCGGTCGGTGGAGTCGTGCCGGATCGTGAGGGTCTCCCCCTCGTGTCCGAGGATGACCTCCTGGTGGGCGACGAGGCCACGCACCCGCAGGGAGTGGATCGGGATGCCGTCGACGACCGCTCCGCGAGCACCGTCGAGACCGGTCGCTGTCGCATCCGGCTGCGCACCGAGTCCGGCGGCGTGGCGCGCCTCGGCGATGAGCCGGGCCGTGTGTGCCGAGGTTCCCGACGGCGCATCGATCTTCGTGGGGTGGTGCAGCTCGATGATCTCGACCGACTCGAAGAACGCTGCCGCCTGTGCAGCGAAGCGCATCATGAGCACCGCGCCGATGCCGAAGTTGGGTGCGACGAGCACACCGGTGGCGGGCGATTCGGCAAGCCAGGTGCGCACCTGCTCGAGGCGGGCATCGTCGAAGCCGGTGGTGCCGACGACGGCGTGGATGCCCTGACCGATGACGTGCTCGAGGTTGCCGAGCACGGCGTCAGGGGCGGTGAAGTCGACGACCACCTGCGCGCCGGCCGAGGTCAGCGCGGCAAGGTCGTCACCCTGGTCGAGCGCCGCGACGAGCTCGAGGTCAGCTGCTCCCGAGACCGCACGCAGCACCTCGGCCCCCATGCGTCCGGCCGAACCGAGGACTGCGACGCGGATGCTCATGGGTGCTCCCTCAGGCAGTGGGGTGCTCAGGCTGCGGATGCTCGGTGGTTCGACGTTCAGGGTGTGGGTGCTCCGTGCTGGCGTGCTCAGGCGATGGCGGAGGAGAAGTCTCGGTCGGCGTCGAACGGCCCGATGACGGCGAGGGTCGGCGTGACCTCGAGCAGCGAGTCGGCGATCGCCTTGACGTCGTCGATTGTGACCGCCTCGATCGCGGCGAGGACGTCAGCGGTCGACCACAGGTCACCGGTGAGCAGCTCGGCCTTGCCGATGCGCGACATGCGCGACCCGGTGTCCTCCATGCCGAGGACGAGGCCACCACGCATCTGGCCCTTGCCGCGCTGCAGCTCCTCGTCTGTGAGGCCCGAGGCTGCGACCTTGACGAGCTCGTCGCGGCACACCGCGAGCACCTCGTCGACCTTCTTCGGCATGCACCCGGCGTAGACACCGAACTGGCCGGTGTCGGCATAGTGCGAGGCGAAGGAGAACACGGAGTAGGCGAGGCCGCGCTTCTCACGGATCTCCTGGAACAGCCGGCTGCTCATGCCGCCACCGAGGGCGGAGCTGAGCACGCTGAGCGCAAAGCGTCGGTCGTCGTCACGGGCGATTCCCGGCACACCGAGGACGATGTTGGCCTGCTCGGTGGTCTTGGTCAGCACGCGGACGTCTCCGGCCCCGCGGGTGCGGAACTCGCCGGCGCGAGGCACCGCCGGGACAGCATCGCCGTCGAGGAAGCCGGCCGGCCCGAAAGCCTTGCGCACCAGGCGAACCACGGTGACATGGTCGACGTTGCCGGTCGCCGAGACGACGATGTTCTCCGGACGGTACTGCCGGCGGTAGAAGGCGCGGATCGCACGCGGGGTGATCGACTCGATGGTCTCGACCGTGCCGAGGATCGGGCGACCCAGCGGCGTCCTGCCGAACATCGCGTCGGCGAACTCCTCATGCACGAGGTCACCAGGGTCGTCATCGCGCATCGCGATCTCTTCGAGGATCACGTCACGCTCACCGTCGACATCCTTGGCGCGCAGCAGCGCGGAGGTGACGAGGTCAGAGACCACGTCGACCGCGAGCGGCAGGTCGACGTCGAGCACCCGGGCGTAGAAGCAGGTGTATTCCTTGCTGGTGAAGGCATTCATCTCGCCGCCGACCGCGTCGATCGCGGCGGAGATGTCAAGCGCGGAGCGCCGCTCGGTGCCCTTGAAGAGCAGGTGCTCGAGGTAGTGCGCGGCACCGGCCTGCGCCGGGGTCTCGTCACGCGAGCCGACACCGACCCAGATTCCGAACGCGGCTGAGCGCACGCCGGGAAGGTTCTCCGTCACGACCCTGAGGCCACCGGGCAGGACGGTACGGCGTACACGCGCGCCGTCCTCGTCGAGCAGGGTGCGGGTCGAGCCGGGCTTCTGGTCACGCGCGCTGGGCACCCGGTGAGACCGGGTGCCCAGCGCGGTGGTGCGTGACGGTGCCATGTCGAGGATCAGGCCTCGACGTCGGCGGTCTCGTCGGACACAGCGGCGTCGGCGGTGTCGCCGTCCTCGACCGGCGACAGCGACAGCTTGCCGCGGGCGTCGATCTCGGAGATCTCCACGAGCACCTTCTGGCCGATGGACACGACGTCGTCGACGTTCTCGACGCGCTTGCCACCGGCGAGACCGCGCAGCTTGGAGATGTGCAGCAGGCCGTCCTTGCCGGGCATGAGCGAGATGAAGGCGCCGAAGGTCGTCGTCTTCACGACGGTGCCGAGGTAGCGCTCGCCGATCTCGGGCATGTGCGGGTTGGCGATGGCGTTGATCTGCGCCCGCGCAGCCTCGGCCTTGGGGCCGTCGGTCGCACCGATGTAGATCGTGCCGTCGTCCTGGATGGTGATCTCGGCGCCGGTCTCGTCCTGGATCTGGTTGATCATCTTGCCCTTCGGGCCGATGACCTCTCCGATCTTGTCGACCGGGATCTGGATCGAGATGATCCGCGGCGCGAACGGCGACATCTCATCGGGTCGGTCGATCGCCTCCATCATCACGTCGAGGATGGCGAGGCGGGCGTCGCGCGCCTGGGTGAGCGCGCCACCGAGCACCGAGGCGGGGATGCCGTCGAGCTTGGTGTCGAGCTGAAGCGCAGTCACGAACTCCTTGGTGCCGGCGACCTTGAAGTCCATGTCGCCGAAGGCGTCCTCGGCTCCGAGGATGTCGGTGAGGGTGACGTACTCCGTCTCCCCGTCGACCTCGTCGGAGATGAGCCCCATCGCGATACCGGCGACGGCAGCCTTGAGCGGCACACCGGCGTTGAGCAGCGACATGGTCGAGGCGCAGACCGAACCCATCGACGTGGAGCCGTTGGAGCTCAGCGCCTCCGACACCTGACGGATGGCGTACGGGAACTCGTCCTTGGTCGGGAGGACCGGCACGAGGGCACGCTCGGCGAGCGCACCGTGGCCGATCTCGCGACGCTTGGGCGAGCCCACGCGGCCGGTCTCGCCGGTGCTGTAGGGCGGGAAGTTGTAGTTGTGCATGTAGCGCTTGCGCGTCTCGGGGCTCAGCGTGTCGAGCTGCTGCTCCATGCGGAGCATGTTGAGCGTGGAGACACCGAGGATCTGGGTCTCGCCACGCTCGAACAGCGCCGAGCCGTGGGCGCGGGGCACGATGTCGACTTCGGCCGAGAGCGTGCGGATGTCGGTGAGGCCACGGCCGTCGATGCGCACCTTGTCGCGCAGGACGCGCTGGCGTACGAGCTTCTTGGTGAGCGAGCGCAGCGCGGCGCCGATCTCCTTCTCGCGACCCTCGAACTGGCCGGCGAGACGCTCGGAGGCGAGACCCTTGACTCGGTCGAGCTCCTCCTCGCGGTCGTGCTTGCCCGCGATCGTGAGAGCAGCGGTGAGCTCGGTGGCGACAGCACCCTCGACGGCGTCGAACGCGTCGGGCTGGTAGTCGGGGAAGAGCTTGAACTCGCGGGTCTCCTTGGTGGACTTCGCCGCGAGCTCGCTCTGCGCGTCGCAGAGGATCCTGATGAACTTCTTCGAGGCCTCGAGGCCCTGGGCCACGACCTCCTCGGTCGGCGCCGTGGCGCCACCCTTGATCAGCTCGATCGTGTTGGCGGTGGCCTCGGCCTCCACCATCATGATCGCGACATCGTCACCCACGACCCGGCCGGCGACGACCATGTCGAACACGGCCTCCTCGAGCTGGCTGTGCGACGGGAAGGCGACCCACTGGCCCTTGATCAGCGCGACGCGGGTGGCGCCGATCGGACCGCTGAAGGGCAGGCCGGCGATCTGCGTCGACATCGACGCGGCGTTGATCGCGACGACGTCGTAGAGGTGGTCGGGGTTGAGCGACATCACCGTGATGACGACCTGGATCTCGTTGCGCAGACCCTTGACGAACGAGGGGCGCAGCGGGCGGTCGATGAGGCGGCAGGTAAGGATCGCGTCCTCGCTCGGGCGACCCTCGCGACGGAAGAACGAGCCGGGGATACGACCCGCGGCGTACATCCGCTCCTCGACGTCGATGGTCAGCGGGAAGAAGTCGAACTGGTCCTTGGGGTGCTTGCCGGCCGTCGTGGCCGAGAGCAGCATCGTCTCGTCGTCGAGATAGGCGACGGCGGAGCCGGCGGCCTGCTGGGCCAGCCGGCCCATCTCGAACCGGATCGTGCGCGTGCCATAGCTGCCGTTGTCGATCACGGCTTCGGACGTGTGGATCTCGGGACCCTCCACGGGTGCCCTCCTCGTGTCTTGTGGGACGACGAGGAGCGAGCGCAGGAGCACCTACCAGTCGGCAGGAGGCGGTCTTCGATCGAAGTACACGGGCGGCTGGCCGCTCCCGCTCCTGCGCGGGAGACGACGTGCCCGGGTACCACTACCGAGGACCGACGACTATCAGGCGTCTCCGGGGCGTTCGCCCCACGTGCATCCCGGCGTGCGTCGCTGGATGAGCCCAGCAGCGGGAGTCGTTCAGTGGTGCGGTGGTGCTTGTGGTGCGGTGTGGCTCGTGCGGCCGTGCTCGGCACGGCCCGGGTGTCCCGGACTGTGACGGTGGACCCTCACTGAGGTTCTACCGCAGCCGCCTGGGACAGAAGGGGAGCGACGCGGCCGGACGGCCTGGTCACTCCCCTTCGTCACGCACTAGCGGCGGATACCGAGTCGCTCGATGATCACGCGGTAGCGGCTGATATCAGTCTTGGTGAGGTATTTGAGCAGCCGACGACGCTGACCGACCAGCAGCAGCAGCCCACGGCGGCTGTGGTGGTCGTGCTTGTGCAGCTTGAGGTGCTCGGTGAGGTCGTTGATGCGCCGCGTGAGCAGCGCGATCTGGACCTCGGCTGAACCGGTGTCACCCTCGGAGAGGGCGTACTCGGCGATGATCGCGTTCTTGGTCGCGGTGTCGAGCGACATGCGTGTGTTCCTTCACGGGCGCGTCACGGGCCGCGCGGGGCGCGCTGACCCTGGATCGAGTCGCGAACTGCAGGGCGCCCACCCCACAGCCGTCGACGTCAGACTATCAGCGCGACCCCGAGCCCCCAAAACGGCCGGAAGCCACCTCGGTGGCCATCGCCGCAGGTCAGAGGCTGAGCTGGCGGTGGGCCTGCTCGACGTCACGGCCCATCTGGGCGGTGAGCGCCGCAAGGA
>JANXWJ010000031.1 GCA_025351185.1 Candidatus Nanopelagicales bacterium | reverse complement strand
CTCGCCGAGGTCGAGCAGCGCCTTGGCCACGCGACCGGGGACATCGGAGAACACCAGGTCGGCGAGGGCGTCGTTGGTGCGGCGCAGGCGTTGGGCCAGGGCCTGCAGCAGCGACTCGGCGACCTCGGGACGGCCGGTCAGCCACGGGCGCAGGGCCTGGTGGCCGAGGCCGAGCACGGTGACGTCCGTCAGGGCGACGGAGGTCGCCGTGCGGGGTCCGGGGTCAAACAGCGACAGCTCGCCGAACATCTCGCCCTCGCCCATGACGGCCAGCAGCGTCTCGCGGCCGTCGTTGGAGGCGTGCACCAGCTTGATCTTGCCCTCGGTGACGACGTAGAGGCGGTCACCCGGGTCTCCCTCGGAGAACAGGACGTCCCCCTTGAGCAACCGGCGCTCGTCCATCGACGACTTGAGGGCCGTCGCGGCCTCCACGTCGAGGGCGGCGAACAGGGGTGCGCTCATGAGCACGTCGTCCACGTGGGTCCTCCTGGCGGGCAGCCGCGTGAGCGGCAGGTGTACGCAGGACAGTGTGTCCTATCGCACGCCTCGCGTGCTCGCGACTCCCTGGGACGCCCTTCCCCACCGCTGACCTCTCGCTGAGCGAGGGTCAGGGGACGAGCTACCTGTGCAGGGGGTCGTGGGGAAGGATCTGCAGCGCCAGCAGCGGTTGCTCGCGGTAGCGGGCGATGAGCTCGTCGGTGACGAGATCGATGCGGTGGTGCAGCTCGCGGCGGTAGGCCGACAGCTCGGCCTCCGCCTCGCTGAGGTCCTCCTCGAGCGCCGCCAGCATGGCCTGGTCGTGACGGTCGACCTGCCGGGACCAGATCTCGGCCAGGTCCGGGAGCGGCGGGATGTCGTCGACCGGCTGGACGTCGATGTGGGCGAGCCTGGTCACGGATGAGCGCGAGTCGGTCAGCAGCCGGGCGAGGTCGGCCACGGGGGTTGCGTCGGGCAGGTGCGAGCGCACGACGTCGAGCCGGGCCTGGATGATCCGTCGCCAGTACGACACCTGGGTCTCTTCGTGCGCGAGCTGGGACCTCAGGTCACGCAGGTCCGGAAGGGCGAGCCGGTCATACGCCGCGTCGCGCTCGGGCGGTGGTGCCGCAGCCCGAGCGGCCTTGCGGGTTGCGCGTCGGGCCTTGGCGTCGGCCGCGCGCTGCGTGGCAGCCTCGTCGTCACCGAACGGAACGGACGTGCCGTGCATGGCCGGGGCCTCTGCCTGCATCGTCATGACCGCGCTTCCTGTTTCGTCTCCCTGCACGCTCCCCCCAGCCCGCTCGACCAGGGTAGGGCAGCTTCTGTCGAGGTCGCGCGCTCGACGAAGGAGCAGGACTGTCGCGCCCGCCACATCCCGCGCACCATCGCGACGACGGCGGGGCTTCGGCGCCCGGATGCTCGGGACGGGCGACGTCACCGGGGCGACGTAGGCTGAGCCGGATGTCCGAGACCGAGCTGAGCACGCCCACCGGGGAGACCCGCACGGCGCTGGTCCGGCGTGCCCGCACGATGCACAAGGTCCTCGCCGAGACCTATCCCGACGCCCACTGCGAGCTCGACTTCACCACCCCGCTCGAGCTCGTCGTCGCCACGATCCTGTCGGCGCAGTGCACCGACCGTCGGGTCAACCTGGTGACGCCGGCGCTGTTTGCCCGCTATCGCGACGCTGCGGCCTACGCAGGAGCCGACCGGATGGAGCTCGAGGAGCTCATCCGCTCCACCGGCTTCTATCGCAACAAGGCGACGTCGGTGATCGGCCTCGGTCAGTCACTCGTGGGGCGCTACTCCGGTGAGGTGCCGGGCCGGCTCGAGGACCTCATGACGCTCCCCGGTGTCGGGCGCAAGACCGCCAACGTCGTGCTGGGCAACGCCTTCGACGTGCCCGGTCTCACCGTCGACACCCACTTCGGTCGCCTCGTCCGCAGGTTCGGGTGGACCACCGAGACCGATCCGGACAAGGTCGAGGCCGAGATCGCCACGCTGTTCGTCCGCAAGGACTGGACCATGCTCAGCCACCACGTCATCTGGCACGGCCGCCGCCGCTGCCACGCCAAGAAGCCCGCCTGTGGCGCGTGCCCGCTGGCCCGCCTCTGCCCGTCTTACGGCGCTGGACCCACGGATCCGGTCGAGGCCGCCAAGCTCGTCACCATCGAGGGCCCACGATGAGTGTCGCCCGTCGCCTCACCACCGTCGTGCCGCTCGCCGCCGCAGTGATCGTGCTCGCCGCCTGCGGCGCGGTCGGTGATGCCGGGGTCCGCGTCCCGACGAGCGCGGCGTCTGACCCGGTCGCCATCCCCAGCGACCCGGCACCTGCCGATCTCGTCGCTGCGGCGAAGCTCGCCGCTTGCCCGACCACCGACACGACCGTGGCGGCGCGCACCGACGGTCTCCCCGATCTCACCCTGCCCTGCCTCGGCAACGGCCCTGCGGTGCGCCTGGCCGGGCTGCGCGGGAAGCCCACCGTCGTCAACCTCTGGGCGTCGTGGTGCGAGCCGTGCCGCGACGAGCTGCCGCTGCTGGCGGCCCTGTCCGCGTCCACCACTGGCGTACGCGTCATCGGGATCGACATCGCCACGCGGCCCGACCAGGCTCTCTCGTTGCTGGCGGAGACCGGCGTGCACTACGCCTCGGTCCGCGACGACGGCGCGGTCACGAAGTCCGCCCTGCACTGGACTGGGATTCCGATGACGCTCTTCGTCGACGCCGACGGGCTCGTGACCCACGTCGAGCGCCCGCCCATCGTCAGCGCAGACCAGCTGCGCTCACTCGTATCCCTGCACCTCGGCGTCACGGTCTCGCCATGACCCCTCGCTCCTCGCAGGCCCATCCGGCGAAGGCCGATCCAGCGCAGTCCGATGCGGAGATGGCCGAGCTGGTTGTGCCTGACTGGATGCGGCCGCTGGTCGAGGTCGCGCGCAGCGTCACCGGGGAGCAGCTCTCGCGGTTCCTGCCGCCCGACGAAGGTGGTCGTCAGTCGGCCGTGCTCGTGCTCTTCGGCGAGGGCGACTCCGACGCCGGACCCGACCTTCTCCTGATCCAGCGGGCGTCAACCGTGTCGAGCCATGCGGGTCAGCCGGCGTTCCCCGGCGGTGCGGTCGATGACTCCGACGCCGATGTCGTCGCGGCAGCGCTCCGCGAGGCGGAGGAGGAGACCGGTCTCGACCCCGCGGGCGTCGATGTCGTCGCGACCCTGCCGGCCCTGTGGCTGCCGCCGAGCGGCTTCGTCGTCACGCCGGTGGTCGGGTGGTGGCGCGAGCCGTCTCCGGTCGGGGTGGTCGACCCGGGTGAGGTCGAACGGGTGGTGCGCGTGCCGATCTCCGAGCTGCTGGACCCGGCCAACCGCTTCTGTGTGAGCCACCCGTCGGGGTTCGTCGGTCCGGCGTTCGCCGTGCGCGACCTGCTGGTCTGGGGATTCACCGCCGGCCTGCTCTCGCGACTGTTCGCGCTCTGCGGCTGGGAACTGCCCTGGGACGACACCGTGCTGCGACCACTGCCGGACACCTGGTGAACGTCGTCGACCTGATCCTGCTCGGCCTCGTCGCCTTCTCGATCTACACCGGGTGGCGCAACGGCCTCGTCGCAGGAGTGCTCTCGTTCGCCGGCTTCATGGGCGGAGCGCTCGCCGGTGCCTACCTCGCACCGCACGTCGTGGGCAATCTCGAGGGTGCGGTGGCTGTGGTGCTCGGTATCGGGCTCGTCGTGATCGGTGCCGGATTCGGCAACGTGCTCGCGTCGATGCTGGCACGGGTCATCCACGACCGCGTCACCTGGAAACCCGTGCGGTTCGTGAACTCTGCGGGTGGGTCGGTGTTCGGCGCGCTGTCCGTGCTCCTGGTCGCCTGGATCATGGCATCGGCGCTCGTCGTCGTGCCGCTGGGTCCGGTGTCGTCCGAGCTGCGCGGGTCCAAGGTGCTCGACAGCATCGACCAGGCGCTCCCCGACACGGCCAAGAGCTGGGTCGGTGGCCTGCGATCGGCTCTCGACGGCACCGGCCTCCCGCAGGCGTTCGGCGGCTTCTCCCTTGATCCGGTGCTCCCCATCGACGCCCCAGACTCCGCGCTGCTCAAGGATCCTGCGGTCCGCGCCGCGTGGGGATCGCTCGTCAAGGTCGAGGGCGTGGCGCAGGAGTGCAGCACTCAGGTCGACGGCTCGGGCTTTGTCTTCGCCGCTGATCGCGTGATGACCAACGCCCACGTCGTCGCAGGTGTCGAGAACCCTGTCGTGCTCGTCCGTGGCACGGGCAAAGCATGGCCGGCCACCGTCGTCTACTCCGATCCCGACATCGATGTCGCGGTGCTCTCTGTGCCCGGACTCCATGCACCCGCGCTCACCTTTGCC
>JANXWJ010000013.1 GCA_025351185.1 Candidatus Nanopelagicales bacterium | reverse complement strand
GGGAGACGACCACACGATCAGTCCGAGCGGGAGGGCTGGCAGCGCGTGATCAGCTGCCCTGGCCCATGCTCCAGAGGGTCCAGATCGCGGTGCGCAGGCTGCGTGGCTGCTGGAGGGTCGTGACGATGGCGTGAGCCACGTCGTCGGCAGTGAGCCACTCCGCGAAACGCGGGTCGTTGTCGACGCGACCGGCGCCGACCGCGAACTCCGTCGCCGTGCCCGCCGGGCAGATCAAGGTGACGCGCACCCCCTGCTCGCGCAGCTCGCGGTCGAGCGATCCGGCCAGCCCGACCTGCGCGTGCTTGGTCCCGGCATAGACCGCCTCGTCGTCGCCGCCCCGGAAGCCGGCCACGCTCGAGACGATAACGATGTCGCCTCCGTCGCCCGTCGCGAGCAGCTCCGGCAGCGCAGCGCGCACGGTCCACACGGTTCCGGCGTAGTTGGTGTCCATCATCTCGACGAGCGCCTCGTCGGTCTGGTCGAGGATCCCGCCGTACATCCCGATGCCGGCGTTCGGGACGACCGAGTCGACACGACCCCAGGCAGCGACCGCCGCAGCCACCAGCCGCGCATTGTCGGCCGGCTGGCGCACGTCCATGACGACACCGACGGCGTTGTCGGCACCGAGCTCCGCCACCAGCTCGTCGAGGCGCTCCCGGCGGCGGCCGCCGAGCGCGACCTTGGCACCGGCAGCGACGAGCTGGCGGGCTGTCGCGGCGCCGATGCCGGCGGTGGCACCAGTGATGACGACGACCGTGCCGGTGAGGTTACGAGGGGAAGGCATGGAGGACTCCAGTCAGGGCGAGGCGGGGACCGTGCGGCATCCAACGTATGTCGGACCCCGCATGCTGTCGACCGGTCGCGGCGTCAGCGCGCCGAGACGTCGAGGATGTCGCCTGCCCGGTTCTTCCACCCCGGGCACACCAGGTTGTGGTCGAGCACCCGCGAGCCGGCCTTCTGCACCCACTGCACGATTGCTGAGGTCGACCCGGCAAACGACTCGGCGCACGCGTCAGCAGCCGCCTGGGACGTGCCCGGGCCGGTCGCGTTCCACACGGGAAGCCCGGGCTCCCAGCCTCCCGCAATCTCCTGGAACTGTGCGGGGGATGAGTAGATCCCCACGCGCACACCGGATTCCTGCAGTCGGGCCGCCATGGTGGCGAGCACGGTCGCGTTCTCCTGCTGGGTGCCCGACCAGGTGTTGGTGAGCTCGACGTCGAGCCACCACATCGACGTACCGTTGACGCCCGCAGCATGCTCGCGCTCGATCGCATCGTCGATGAGCTCGCGTCCGTAGGTGACAGGGTCACCGGTGCCGGAGTACGACGTGTTGACATAGACGGCGTAGCCGCCAGGGCTCTTCTTCGCCCACGCGACCTGCTCGGCGAAACACGCGTTGGACGTCAGCGGAGCGCCGCCGTTGACCCCGACGATGCCGAAGCTGCGCGTCTTGGGCAACGTGCTGCGGCACTGGGGATACGACACATCGAAGCCCGTGCCCGACACCGACGCGGCCCCGGCCTTCACCGGGACGACGACCTTGGGCGCACCGGGCAGCAGCGGGTCGTACGGCGACTCCACGACCACCGGGGTCCCCCCGCGCGAGACCGTGATGAGAACGGCACCGATCGCCGCCACGAAGCCGAGGCAGGCGACCGCGAGAATCGACAGGGTGATCCGGCGGCGGCGCCGTCGTCGAGCAGCAGCACCGGCGGTCCTCGAGGACGTTGCGCTCACGCGTCGCACTCCGCCCGGCCCACCGGTCGAACCTAACCCACGCGCCGTGGGCCGCCGACGACGCGCAGGGCTCGCCGCACAGACACGCGCCGACCGCGGGTGCGGTGTGTCAGGAGTTGGTGCCGTGGAAGAGCGCGGTGAGGTCGAGGGTCGGGACGTGCCGCTTGCCCGCGAGCGAGACATAGGTGCGCGCCAGCGAGTCCTTGCCGGCGCCGAGCACGGTGCTGAGCAGGCCGATCGCCTCGGCAAGCTGCGCGTGCGGCTCATCGTGCACGAGCCGACGCCACATCGCCTCCTCGAGGGAGTTGAAGGCCGTCTGCACCTCGGAGATGTCGAAGCCGGCGTTGAACCGCTCGGTGGCGACGGTCTCGGAGTAGGCGATGACCTGGCTGAGGTCCCGATCACGGATCGCTGCGACCACGAGGTCGTGCAGATCACCGAGGCGCTGGCGGGTCAACGGCTCGCCCGCCGCCTGATAGTGCGCGATGTGCGAGCTCTCGAGGGCCGCGAAGGCCTCGTCCAGCACGGCTGGCCGGGCATTCGCGAGCAAGACGTCGACGTCCATGGCAGTGCCTCCCCGGGGCGGCTCGGTGACCGGCTGGGCCCACGACCGCTCCGCTTCCACCGTAGCCCGCGGAAGCCCCCGCGCGCCGCGCAGCCGACGGTGGGCTGCGCCTCACCGACGTATGCCTGGCAGCTGGCTCCTTCGAGCACCCTCGAGTTACTGCCGCAATCCTCGGTTGTCGGCCGGAACCCCAGGATTCGGGCGGTAACGCGAGGACATGCGACTCTGGACGGAACCTCGGATCACCCGCTACCTTGTGTCGCATGGAACCGGGTGAGGCACAGAACCCGTTGACCCAGCTGCGACGCGGGGTCATCGAGTACTGCGTGCTCGCCCTGCTCACCGAGGAAGAGCTCTACGGCTTCGACCTGGTGAAGCGGCTCGGGGGGTCCCAGAGCCTCGTGACGAGCGAGGGCACGATCTACCCGCTGCTCTCGCGGCTGCGCCGCGTGGGGTGGGTCACGACCACCTGGCGCGAGTCGGAGTCGGGACCTCCGCGCCGCTACTACGCGATCACGCGCGCCGGACGGCACGCGCTCGCCGGGTTCACGTCCGAGTGGATGCGGTTCCGCGATTCTGTCGACGGGCTGCTCACAAGAGGAGAAGACCATGGAGCACAGGGTGTCTGATCCGCTGGTCGAGGACTATCTCCGCAGGCTCGACGCTGCGGCCGCGGGCCTCGCCCCGGACCGTCGGGAGGATCTTCTCAGCGGGATCCGCGAGCACATCGATGCCGCGATCGCCTCGGGTGAGGTGACCGACGAGGCGTCGCTGCGCGCGCTGCTTGACCGCCTGGGCGAGCCCGAGGAGATCGTCGCTGCTGCCGCGGAGCCGGGCGACGCCACGCCCTGGGCACCGCCGCCGGCGATCTACTGCCGCCGCCCAGGGATCGGCCTCGAGATAGCGGCGATCCTGCTCCTGACGCTCGGGTCGCTGCTGTTCGTCGTGGGCTGGCTCGCGGGGATCGTCATGGTCTGGTCGTCGAGGCGGTGGACGCTGGTCGAGAAGCTGGTGGCGACCCTGGTCTTCCCCGGCGGCCCGGGTCTCGTGCTGTGGCTCAGCGTCGTCGCTGTCGGCCAGACGATGTGCACCACGACAGCGGCGGACGGTCCCTCGACGGACGCCCTGGAGACGTGCACGTCGACGGGGTTCTCCCTCCCAGCGCCGTTCGGCGCGGTGGCGGTGCTCGTCTGGGTCGTGCTGCCGCTCGTCGTCGCGGGCGTGATGTTGCACCGCGCTCGACGTCGAGCGGACTCCGAGCCCCCCGTACCCGTCTACCCCGCAACCCGTTCTCGTTGGGGTGGTCTCGAGATCGCAGCCGTTCTCCTCCTGGGCGTTGGCGGCTTCATCGTGTCGGTCGTCGCGCCCGTGGCGGGGCTCTTCTGCGCATGGATGTCGAGCCAGTGGACCCGTTCGGAGAAGTGGGTGGCCACCGCCATCGCATCGATGGGCCTCATGATCCCCGTGCTCGGGCTCGCGTTCGTCGCCCTCGCGCGCACCAGCTGACCACCCACGATTCAGGAGCTCTCATGGCCATCTTCGACATCGGGGTCATCCCGGTGCTCTTCGCGTTCTGGTTCAGCGGCGTCATTGCCGCGGTCTACCTCACCGCGCGCCTGCAGATGCGACGCTGACGCACGTAACCCGCGGCAGCACCTCGGCTCAGGCGAGCTCGAGGCTCGCGTGGCGACGACTCTCAACCTCGAGGGCGAACAGCATGGCCATGCCGAGCGCCGCGTATACGACACCGATGAGCGCCTCGGTCGCGACCAGCCCGGTGACGGCCGACCAGCTCGCACCGCCAGCCAGGTCGCGAGCCGCTTCTATGCCATGAGTGAGCGGCAAGACGTACGAGATCGTCGACATCCACGCGGGCAGAGCCGAGAGCGGCACATTGACTCCGCAGAAGACGATGAGGATGCCGATGATGATGTTGGAGAGCACGGCCGTCTCGCGCACCCGAAGAGCCAGCGCGGCGGTGGCCAGGCCGAGACCCGTGCACGAGAACGACGTGACCACGAGCACGCCGACGATCGGCACCCACGCCTCGGCGGGGATGTGCACCCGTAGCACCAGCGCGCCGAGCACCAGCACCACCAAGGACACGCAGAAACCATTGATGATCACGGGAAGTGCACGTCCGAGGAAGAGCGGAAGCCGTCGGGCCGGGCTCGCCAGCAGGAGCCCCAGCGTCTGGGTATAGCGCTCGTTGCCGATGGTGTTGCCCATCGCGAACAGGCACGGGATCGCTGCGAACTGCACGGCGTTTCCGATGAGGTAGAACGAGTCGTCACCGACGCCGGCGTCGCGGCCGACGAAGGCGAAGAACAGCACCTGGAAGATCGGCTCGACGATGAAGGTCGGGATCAGGATCCACGGGGTGAGCCAGTGGAACAGTGCGCGATAGCTGGTGATGCCACCGAAGAAGAAGATGCGCAGCGCGGCGGTCACGTCAGCCTCCTCACGTCAGTGCCAGCGTCGCGTTGCCGCGCGCAGAGTCGACGAGGCGCCGCGACAGCGCGACACCGATGGCGGCGTAGATCGCACCCGTGGCCAGGCACAGGGCGATGTCGCGCCACGGCGAGCCACCGAACGCGGCAGCACGGACGGCCGAGACACCCCACGTGGGCGGCAGCAGGTAGGCGATCGGCGTCACCCAGTCCGGCAGCGACGACAGGGGCACGAGGAACCCGCAGACGAGCCACACGGGGAACTCGAAGAGCGTGCCGAGCGCCCACGCGGCGCGATAGCGCACCGACGCCATCGCCTGCAGGAAGCCGACCAGACCGAGGGAGAACGTCATCACCACCGCTGCGATCACGAACACCAGCGGCTGGTCGAACGAGATCGGGATCCCGAACGCGAACCGCCCCCACAGCAGGGTGACGATGAAGCTCCACAGCCCGATCGTGGCCATGCTGACCGTGGCCGGAAGGATCACGAGGCTGAACGGAGTGGGCGCTGCCACGAGCAGCTCGAGCGTGCCCTGACGCCGCTCCCCCTGCAGGGTCGTCGATGCCGAGGTGCTCACCGCCGACCAGACACCCATGAGACTCGCTCCGACAGCGGCGCTCACGAGCGCGGCCTCGTCACCGTTCTGGCGATAGAGGAAGAAGATCGTGGTTGCGAAGAAGAGCGGGTAGAGGATCGAGAGCAGCCCGTCGAACGAGGAGCGGCTGCGGTTCTTCAGCTGCAGCCACCAGCCGACCGCGACGAGGCGCAGGATCTTCACGAGTCGCCCCTCATGCGTCACGCACCAGCTCGACGTAGGCGTCCTCGAGCGTCGGCTCGCGCGTCGCGACCCGACCGAGCGACCGTCCCTCGAGCGCGGCGAGCACCGCCGGCGTCACCTGCGCCGCAGCCGCGGTGCGCACGACGAGCAGCTGCGACCGGTCGGAGCTCTCGACGCCGACCGAGGTGACTCCCGCGATCGCGCGGACCGCATCGATGCGGTCGTCGACGCCGTCGAAGACCTCGATCTCCACGACGTGACCGTCTGCGACTCGCGACTTGAGCTGCTCGGGCGTACCCTCCGCGAGGATCGCGCCGCCGGCGATCACCGCGATGCGGTCGCAGAGCTCGTCGTCCTCGAACATGTAGTGCGTCGTGAGCAGCACCGTGGTGCCGGTCGAGACAAGAGCTGCCACCGTCTCGCGGAGCTCACGCGCCCCCACCGGGTCGATGCCGATGCTGGGCTCGTCGAGGAAGAGCACGTCGGGCTTGTGCAGCAGGCCGCGCGCGATGTGCAGCCGCTGGCGCATCCCGCGCGAATAGCCCTCGACGCGCTGGCCTTCCTTGCCGGTGAGGCCGACGAGATCGAGCAGCTCGGCGATGCGCTGCCGCTGCTCGCGCGGGGGCACTCCGTAGAGCTCGGCGAAGTAGCGCAGGTTGTCATAGCCCGACAACCGCTCGTAGAGCCCTTTGTCGCCGCCGAACACATAGCCGATCCGGCGGCGCACCTCGCGCGGGTCTGCCACGACGTCATAGCCGAGCACGCGCGCGCTGCCGCCGGTAGGCAGGAGCAAGGTGATGAGCATCTTGATCGTCGTGGTCTTGCCTGCGCCATTGGGGCCGAGCAGCCCGAAGAGCTCGCCGGGCTCGACCTCGAACGAGATGCCGCGCACTGCCTCGACCTCGGTGCGCGCGCCACGCGAGAAGCGCGAGCCGCTCCGATAGCTGCGTGCGAGCTGGTCGACCTCGATGACCGGCATCCGTCCCCCTTGCTACGCCGTGGCGCGTCCGGGTCCGATGCCCGGTCGAGCTGGTCTGATGCTGTCAGTGCTCTGCGACGGTCGCACTGAGCGCCACGCGGTAGCGCAGGCCGGTTCCCTCACCCGACGTCGACGGGAGAGCGAAACGCTCGATGAGCACACCGCCGCAGTTCTCGATCACGCGCTGCGACCCGACGTTGTCGGGCTCCGTAGTGATCTCGGCGTAGGGCAGACCGACCGCCGCTGCGAGCGGCAGCATCTGCCGAAGTGCTTCGGTGGCATAGCCCTGCCGCTGCTTCCAAGGCACGACGCCGTAGCCGATGTGCCCGAGGCAGTGGGCCGGCAGCGCGGGTGTGCCGGGTTGCCAGCGCAGTCCGATGCTGCCGCAGAACTCGCCGTCCCACATCCAGCGCGAGATGCCCGGCAGCCGCGGCACGACCGTGCCGTCGGGCAGGGTCACCGTGCGACCGCTCGGGTCGGGGTCGTCGCACTGCGCGAGGAACAGCGCCGGGTCAGCGAGCACCCGCGCGATCTCGTCGTCGGCAGCGGCCGGTCTTTGGTTGTCCGGCGACCACGGTGTCCGCAGCGCGGACAGATAGCCGTCGAGGTGCTCCGCGCGCGGCGTCACCAGCTGCATGCCGTGATCTTGTCAGCCCGGATAGTCCTAGGACCACAGGGTTTTTGCCAGCGTTCTCCCAGCGGGCTAGACCATCCGAGTGACGAGGCCGACACCATCTCCCCAGGGACGTCCAAGAGACGGCGGAAAGGTGTCGCGACATGTGCCGATCGGGCGATCTCGGCTTGATCGGATCGAGAGGTCTGCCGATGGTGGAGGCAGACATCGCGACCGCACCTCGTGGTCGCGCCGCCTATCTATCGTCAGGACACTCCATGAAGACCACCACTCGTCGCACGATCGTCGGCACCGCTGTCGGCTTCTCCCTCGTGCTTGCCTCGCCGTTCGCTCCCGCGGCCAACGCCAAGGGTCATCACACCAGCGGCCCCGAGACCGGTCACCACGGTTGGCACTCCTCCACCAACCCGGCCGAGCACGTCGCGAAGAAGGCGCTCCGCGCCGCTCTCAAGGCCGCCAACGCGCAGCTGCACGCCGCGAGCCGCGCCGCCCGCGTGGCGTTCCGCAACGACCCGGCGGTGATGGCCGCAGCCGAGGCCCGCCTCGCGATCGTGAAGACTGCGACGGACCCGGCTCTCATCATCGCCGCCAACGATGCCTACGTCGCCGCAGTCGCCGGCCCGATGGCCACCCGCGACGCTGCGATCGAGGCAGCGCAGACGGCCTACGTCACCTCGGTCGACGCCGCCTTCACGGCCTACGACACCGCGACCACGTCCGCCGACGAGGCTGCGGCCCGTGCCGCGTTCCGCAGTGCGATGCGCATGGCCAAGACCGACTTCCGTGGCGCCGTGAAGAGCGCCCACGCGGCGTACAAGACCTCCACCGCGCTCGCTCGCGCCACCCAGCGGGCGGCCGTCAACTCCGCCATGGCCGTCTACCTCTCCAGCCCGAAGAGCGACACCGACGAGGCGACGTTCAAGGCCGCGGTCGAGACCGCTCGCGCCGCCTACAAGGCCGACGCTGCCGTCATCGCAGCCCAGGCAGCGAAGCACACCGCGATGAGCACGGCGCGTACGGCGTACAAGACGGCAGTCGCTGCCGCCCGCGCCGCCTTCTTCACCGCCACGGGTCACAACCCGAAGCACATCCGCATCGTCATCCCCCGCGTCTGACCCACGCGATCAGGAAGGCCCGGGCCCTCAGGGCCCGGGCCTT
>JANXWJ010000274.1 GCA_025351185.1 Candidatus Nanopelagicales bacterium | reverse complement strand
ATCAAGGAGAAGTACGAGGCGCACCACAAGGTCGCCATCGCCGACTCCGCCCTCGTCGCGGCCGCGACACTCTCGGACCGCTACATCACGCATCGCTTCCTGCCCGACAAGGCGATCGACCTCGTCGACGAGGCTGCGTCGCGCCTGCGCATGGAGATCGACTCGTCTCCGACCGAGATCGATGCGTTGCAGCGTCAGGTCGACCGGATGCGGATGGAAGAGCTCGCCCTCGTCCGCGAGACCGACGTCGCATCGGTGGAGCGGCTCGCCAAGCTGCGTGCCGACCTCGCCGACAAGAGCGAGGAGCTCCTCGGGATGCGGGCGCGATGGGATGCGGAGAAGGAGGGGCTCGACCGGGTCGGTGAGCTCAAGATCCGCATCGACGAGCTGCGCATGCTGGCCGAGCGCGCCCAGCGCGACAGCGACTTCGAGCAGGCCTCGCGCCTGCTGTACGCCGAGATCCCGTTGCTGGAATCGCATCTGGCTCAGGCAGTCACAGCATCGAGTGACCGTGCCCGCATGGTGCACGAGGAAGTCGGGCCGGACGACATCGCCGAGGTCGTGGGTGCCTGGACGGGCATCCCCGCCGGGCGACTGCTCGAGGGTGAGACGGCCAAGCTCCTGCGCATGGAGGACGAGCTGGCGCAGCGGGTCGTCGGCCAGCCCGAGGCCGTGCAGGCCGTGAGCGACGCCGTACGTCGCGCCCGTGCCGGCGTCTCCGACCCGGACCGCCCGACGGGGTCGTTCCTGTTCCTCGGACCCACCGGCGTCGGCAAGACCGAGCTCGCGAAGGCGCTCGCGGAGTTCCTCTTCGACGACGAACGCGCGATGACGCGCATCGACATGAGCGAGTACGGCGAGAAGCACACGGTCGCGCGCCTCGTCGGCGCCCCTCCCGGCTATGTCGGCTACGAGGAGGGCGGGCAGCTCACCGAGGCAGTACGCCGTCGCCCCTACACGGTCGTGCTGCTCGACGAGGTCGAGAAGGCGCACCCCGAGGTCTTCGACGTCCTGCTCCAGGTGCTCGACGACGGTCGTCTCACCGACGGCCAGGGCCGCACCGTCGACTTCCGCAACGTGATCCTCGTGCTCACCTCCAACCTCGGATCGACCTACCTCGCGGACCAGTCGCTGACGACGGAGCAGAAGCAGCACGCGGTCATGGACGTCGTGCGGGCCAGCTTCAAGCCGGAGTTCCTCAACCGGCTCGACGACACGGTGCTGTTCCATCCGCTGGGGCTCGAGCAGCTCGGTGTGATCGTGGGTCTCCAGATCGACCTGCTGGCCAAGCGGCTGCGCGACCGTCGACTCACGCTCGAGGTCGCTCCCGCGGCACGGGAGTGGTTGGCGCTGGGCGGGTTCGACCCGGTCTACGGCGCGAGACCGCTGCGTCGTCTGGTGCAGACCGCGATCGGTGACCAGCTCGCGAAGGCGATCCTCTCGGGTGAGATCGTCGACGGTGACACCGTCGTCGTCGATGTCGCGACCTCAGGTGACCGTCTCACCGTGCGCAGCAGAGAGACGCCGGTCGTCGAGGTCGAGATCTCCTCTCAAACATTGGCTCTCAAGTCTTCGACCTACGACGAGCCGGACGACGAGCCCGACTTCTCCTAGGGTCGAGAGCCCTAGAACCCAGCCCCCGTGGGCGGACCTCCGTAGCCCTGCGGCGGGTAGCCGACCGCGTCGTAGCCAGGTGCACGCGTAGCCACCGGGAGCAGGGGCGGGAGCACCCATGGGTCGATGCCGGGGATCGGCTGACCGGTCGCATAGCGATAGAGCATCGTGCGCAGGTAGGCGCCGACCGCCGACCACACGGCGGAGGCGAGGAACAGCCCAGCCACGGCGAGCACGACGATGACCGCTCCGAGCAGCACCCCGGCGCTCTGGTGACGTGACCTGCCCGTCACCAGGACTACGACACCGAACGCCGCGACGAGCACGAGCCCGGCCATGACGAGGAACCACTGCACGCCGAGGCGCATGGTCGCGCGCACGTTGGTGCCGAAGCGCTCCTTGAGGATCTGGGCCGACCGTTGCACGGTCTCCAACGGCATGGTGCCCTCGGCGATGATGATTGGTACGGCGAACCACGTGACCACGGTCCAGGCGACGCCGGCGAGCATGCGCACGAGCACCCCGGCCAGACCCCAGCGCTCGAGCATCCGCAGGAACAGGCCGACGATGGTGGCGAACACGGCCCAGGCGACCAGCGGTGCGCGACGCGACCAGGCAGCTGCCATCGCCGTACGCACATCGGGGTCCTGGCCGTCGGCGCGCATCATCGCCGCTGCGACCACGGCACCGGTGAAGAACGTGGAGACGAACGTCGAGGCGAACAGCGCCACGGCGTAGACCGCGATCGACACGGGGCTGCCACTCGTGCTCACCGACGTGCCCATGACGAGCTCGGCGGGCAAAGCGATGAGTGCGAACGTCGCGCCTGACGCCAGCCCGCCGGCGAAGAGCAGCGCGATCATCGACGAGTCCTGCAGCAGCAGGCGATAGGCCGCCTCGACGAGCGGCTTGCCGGCCAACGGTGGTGCGGCCACGACGTCTCCTCGGGGGTGTCGACCCAGGGGCAGGGTCACCGCAGGCGGACGGAGCCCCGCCCTACGAGGAAGCCTTCGGCAGGTCGTACCACCCCCCTGAGCACCCGTTCGGCGTACTCCGGGCGCGGCCGGTCGCGTCGTGCAAAGGGGACCGCGCTCAGGCGGGCCAGTCCGCGCCGGGGTCGAGCGCAGCCGTCACGCGTCGCACCATCGCGCCGAGGTCGGCCCGCGACTCGTAGCGATAGAGCGGGCCGGTGCCGTCGCGCAGGAGCATGCGGACGAGTGCGACGCCGCGCGCCGGAAGCGGGACAGGTGCCAGGAGGTGGTCGACGAGCAGCTCGAGGTCGGTGCGGTAGGTCGTCACCCGGCTCAGGATCGCCATCGACGCATGCGGGTTGAGCCCGTGCGGAGGCTCGGCAGCCGCGTCGAGGATCCGCTGCAGGCTCCGGGCGAGCTCGCGACGCGAGGTCGTGCAGGCCAGCCGCTGCGCGCGCAGAGCGAGGAGCACGTCGGTCTCCGGCGCGACCCCCGCGGCGAGCGTGCGGTCGAGGCGGTCGCCGAGCAGATGGCACTCGAGGCGCTGCAGCATCGAGGCGCGCGCGACGTATACCCCGAAGCAGTCGATCTGGAGCACCTCCGGGCCGTGCACCTTGTGGTGACCACGCACGGGGACGGCCGGGTGGGACGCACCATCGGCGCCATCCGGCCGCTCGGCGTCGCGACGAGGCTCCTTCGGGTACCACCCGTTGGGCATCGCGGTCACCTCGTCTCGCGTCGTCGTGCTCTGGTCCACGTTCATCGTAGGTCGGCCGTCGAGGCCCACGCGAGCCGTCACGGGAGATGACGGTCACGCCCGGGAACCGTCAGGTCGTTCAGGTCGGGTCGAGCGTCCAGGTGAGCATCACGTGAGCCGTCGGGGGCTGTGCGCCACCTGCCTGGTACGTCGCGAGGGCCGCGTCGGGGCGCAGCTCGTCGAACAACCCGCCACCGCGGCGATGTCGCCCAGCGTCGCCGCGTCGACCACCCGAACCTCGTCGCCAGCCATACCCCAGTCCTTTGCGAGGAGGTTCCCCACTGGCGAGTTCCGGCACACCGGGATGCACCAGTTGAGGCCCAGCGGCTGCGGCCTTCATCGAGCCGGCTGCCCACCAGGCGACGAGTCAGCCGAACGCTCGGTTCAGACGAGCGAGTGCCTCCTCCAGCACCTCGGGTTGCTTGCAGAATGCCCAACGTACGAAGGGCTTTCCGGCGTCGGGGTCGTCGTGGAAGACCTCGTGCGGGACGGCGACCACCCCGGCCCGGTGCGGCAGGTCGCGGCAGAACGCCCAGCCATCGACGTAGCCGAGCGGTCGCACGTCGGTCGTCGCGAAGTAGGTGCCCTGGGGCACCGTTGTCGGGAAGCCGAGGGCGGCGAGGCCGCCGCACAGCAGGTCGCGCTGGTGCTCCAGGCCATCGCGGAACGACGTCCAGTAGGAGTCCGGTAGCGCGAGCCCCTCGGCAACCGCCCACTGGAACGGGCCGCTCGACACGAACGACAGGTGCTGGCGCGTCACCCGCACCGCCGCCACGAGGTCGGTCGGCCCGGTCGCCCACCCGACCTTCCACCCCGTCATCGACAGCGACTTCCCGGCGCTGCCGATGGTGATCGTGCGTTCGGCCATGCCCGGGATCGTCGCGAAGGGGACGTGCTGCGACCCGGTGTAGACGAGGTGCTCGTAGGCCTCGTCGCTGATCACCCAGAGGTCGTGCTCGCGCACGACCGCCGCGATCGCCGTGAGCTCCTCGCGGGTGA
>JANXWJ010000256.1 GCA_025351185.1 Candidatus Nanopelagicales bacterium | reverse complement strand
AGCGCCGGGTCACCGAGGCGTCGACGCAGGACAGCGGCCTGGGCAGGTGATGCCGACTCGAACGCTGTCGCGACGAGCACTGTGCGCTTGCCTTCGCGCAGGTCGTCGCCGGCAGGCTTGCCGGTCTGCGCCGGGTCACCGAAGACTCCGAGCACGTCGTCACGCAGCTGGAACGCCTCGCCGAGAGGAAGGCCATAACCGGAGTAGGAGACGACGAGCCGCTCCGGGGCGCCAGCAAGGGCGGCGCCGAGATGGAGCGGTCGCTCGATCGTGTACTTCGCGGACTTGAAGCGCACCACGCGCATGGCTCGTTCTGCCGACCCGCCACCCATCGCCTGCTCGAGCAGGTCGAGGTACTGGCCGGCCATGAGCTCGGTGCGCATGATGTCGTAGACCGGCTTGCCGCGCAGGAGCGCCTCGGTCGGGAGGCCGCTGCTCATGAGGAGCTCGTCGGCCCACGACAGGCAGAGGTCGCCGAGCAGGATCGCGGCGCCGACGCCGAAGCCCTCCGGAGAGCCGAGCCAGCCGTTGCCGCGGTGCAAGGTGGCAAACCTGCGGTGGGCGGCCGGCATGCCCCGTCGTGTGTCGGAGCCATCCATCACGTCGTCATGGATGAGGGCGCAGGCCTGGAGCAGCTCGAGAGCCGTCGCCGCGGCGATAGCTGCCTCGGAGTCGACCCCGCCGGCTCCACGCCAACCCCAGTAGGCGAAGGCGGGGCGCAGTCGCTTCCCCCCGCGCAGCAGATCGACGAGGGCGTCCGAGAGCGGTGCGAGGTCGGGGGAGACGTCGTCGAGAACGGGCACCTGGGATCCCAGGAAGTCATCGAGTCGCTTCTGGACGCGGACGCGGAGGTCCTCGGCGTCCAGGGGTGAGGCAGCGGCATCGTCGCGCGTCATCCATTTAGAGTAGACCGATTCACCGAACCTGCCAGCCCGCGTCCGAAAGGACACGAACGTCCGCACCCCGGACCGTGCCCGCACCCGGTTGGCCCTCGCCGTACCCTCGTGCACATGGTGTCAACGAATCGCCCCGGCGCGTCGACGACGATCAGCGAGCTGCTGGCGACGGGCGGTCGCTCGTTCTCGTTCGAGTTCTTCCCGCCCAAGACCGACGAGGGCGAGCGCCAGCTCTGGCAGGCGATCCGCGAGCTCGAGCCGCTGCGGCCGACATTCGTGTCGGTGACCTACGGCGCCGGCGGCTCGACCCGTGACCGCACGGTGCGCCTCACCCGGCGGATCCTCGAGGAGACCACGCTGATCCCGATGGCGCACCTCACCTGCGTGGGGGCGACGGTCGCCGAGCTGCGCGCGGTGATCGGGTCGTACGCCGATGCCGGGCTGCGCAACATCCTGGCGCTGCGCGGTGACCCCCCGACCGGCATCGGCTCGACCTGGGTGCAGACCGAGGGCGGTCTGGCCCATGCTGACGAGCTCGTGGCCCTCGTGCGCTCGCTCGGTGACTTCTCCGTGGGTGTCGCTGCGTTCCCCGAGAAGCACCCGGAGTCGGCCTCGCTCGACGACGACGCCCGGGTGCTAGCGGCCAAGCAAGCCGCCGGTGCGGAGTTCGCGGTGACCCAGCTGTTCTTCCGGGTGGAGGACTACGTCGTGCTCGTCGAGCGCGCCCGGGCGATGGGGTGCACGATCCCGATCATCCCGGGGCTCATGCCGCTCACCAACATCAACCAGATCGAACGCTTCGCGGAGCTGTCGGGCACAGCGTTCCCGGACGACCTCGCCACGCGCTTCCGCGCTGTGGGCGGGGACCCGGCGGCCGTGCACGCCCTCGGCGTCGAGGCCGCAGGCGAGCTCGCCCAGGCGCTGCTCGACGCCGGAGCGCCCGGCCTGCACTTCTACACCCTCAACCGCTCCACCTCGAGCCGCGAGATCTACACCAACCTCGGTCTCGCCGCCTCCGTCTAGGTCCTCGAGCTACTGCCCGAATCCCCGGTTTCGGCCGGGCGGGTTCAGGCGGTAACTCGGGTGGGGTGCGGCGCGCGAGGCGTGGGTGAGGCAGGATCGGCCGCATGGGTCGATCAGTGACGGTGACAGGTCGGGGACACGCGTCCGCGGCGTACGACGAGGCGACGCTGCAGCTCGCCGCATCCGCGCGGGCCGCGAGCCCGAGCGACGCGACGGCTCGGGCGACGTACGCCATGTCGCAGATGCGCGAGGCGGTCCTGAGCGCGGGTGTCGACTCGAGCGCACTGGCGACCACCAACGTCTCGCTCTCGCCCGTGCACGATCCGTGGCCGACCGTCGTCGCCTACGAGGCGTCGCTCGCGCTCGCGGTCAAGCTCACCGAGCTCACGCGAGTGGGGTCGATGCTCGTCGCGGCGATCGATGCCGGCGGCGACGGAGCGCGGGTCGACGGCATCACCTTCGCGTACCGCGACCCGGTCGTGCTCGAGCGTCAGGCACGTGACGGCGCCTACGCCGAGGCTCGCGCGAAGGCAGAGCAGTACTCCGGCCTCGCCGGTCAGGCGCTCGGCGAGGTGCGGCACATCGTCGAGGCGGAGATCGGTGGTGGCGGCGGCATGCCGAAGCGCATGATGGCGATGGCCGACTCCGCAGGTGGGATGCCCGTCGACGCGGGAGAGGGCACCGTCACATCGGTGCTCACCGTGACGTGGGCGCTCGGTCCTGCTGTCTGATGCTGTGCGTGGTCGGCTCGCGCGTGCGTGATCGTCGTACGACGGCGTGCCACGGCGACGGTGCACGATGACTCGTCCTGTGCCCTCGCGCGCTGAATACCTGGACACGTGGCAGTCGTTGCACGGCGGCTATGACCCGCGTTCCTCGCGCATCGTCGGGCCTTGGCTGTCGCTCGTGTATGCGTGCGCGCGGCCGCTGGCGCGGATCGGTCTGTCGCCGGATGTCGTGACACTGCTCGGGCTTCTGGTCTCGGGTGCCGTGGTGGCGTTGTGTGCGCTCAGTGGTCGCTGGGTGCTGCTCGCTGCGTTCGTGGTCGGTGCGTCGGGGCTGCTCGACTCGCTCGACGGTGCGGTCGCGGTGCTCACCGATCGCACCACGCGCTGGGGTGCGGTGCTCGACTCCGTCGTGGATCGCGTCAGCGACCTGCTCTATCTGGTTGCCCTGTGGCTGGTCGGCGCACCTGCGTGGCTCTGCGTGGGTGCGGGTGCTGTGGTGTTCGTCCAGGAGTACTCCCGCGCTCGCGCGACGGCGATCGGCATGGACGATGTCGGCATCGTCACGATCGGTGAGCGTCCGACGCGTGTCATCGTCGTCGCGATGTTCCTTCTGGGTGCAGGCATCTACCCGGGCCCGGGCGAGCTCCTCGCGGGCGGCCCGTCCTCCGCTGCGTGGTGGGCGGTCCTCGGCGCCGCCGCGTCTCTCGTCATCGGCCTCGTCGCACTCGCCCAGCTCCTTGTCGTGGTCCGCCGCCGACTCGCCTGACCACGACAGTTCCGTCGGTTCCTGCTCTTTGCCCGCATCCGACGCGTCGGCCTGTCACCGTCGTGGGGTGAGCGAGGAGTCTCCTAGCCGGCAGTTCACGAGCGCGACCGACGGGCGCACCCTGTGCTTCGCCGAGTGGGGTGACCCTGACGGGTTCCCGGTGATGTCGATCCATGGGACTCCCGGGGGGAGGCTCAACCGTCATCCCGACGAGAGCACTTACACCGGTGCCGGCGCGCGCTGGATCACCTACGACAGACCTGGCTATGGCGAGTCGTCCCGGCACCCGGGTCGCGCCGTCGTCGACTGTGTCGCTGACGTGCGTGCGATCCTCGACCATCTCGGGCTCGACCGTGTCGCCGTCACCGGAGCATCGGGTGGCGGGCCGCACTGTCTCGCGGTGGCAGCGCTGCTGCCAGACCGCGTCGTTCGGGCGCGGTGTGTCGTGGGCGTCGCGCCGTACGGCCTCGACGATCTGGATTTCTTCGAAGGCATGGATCCCCTGAACGTCAGGGAGTTCGGCTGGGCGCTCGAGGGTGGTGACCGACACGTCGTGGAGACCGAGCGTGAGCTGCGCGAGATGGGGGAGCGCGTCGCGAAGGACCCGTCGAAGCTGCTCGGTGACGACTGGAGTCTCGACGACGCCGACCGGGCGGTGATGGCCCGACCGGACTTCGGTGCGGTCATCACGGAGTCGACCGCTGACCTCGTGCGGGGTGGCGTGTGGGGGTGGATCGATGACGACCTCGCGTTCACCGGGCCCTGGGGATTCGACCTCGCTCACGTCACGGTGCCGGTGGAGGTGCGCTATGGCGCGCACGACGTGCTGGTCCCGGCCGCGCACGGAGCCTGGCTCGGTCGCAACGTTCCGGGAGCCAGTGTGGTCATCGAGCACGACCAGGGGCACATGGGCGACCCCGACGACGCGAGAGACCTGGCCCGCTGGCTGGTCACGGGCTCCTACAACAGCTGATCGCCAGGCGCTCGAGTAGAGGGCGTCGAGCGCATCAGGGACGGAACGCCGTGCTTGCGACGACGCGACGGAGCTGTCGACGGCCGAGTTCGACGCCAGCCTCGTCGAGCCGCGTCGGGTCGTCGGCGAGTCGAAACCCCAGGAACATCAGGCCGAAGTAGGAAGCCCACGCGCGTGAGCGCAGCCACAGGTCGTCCGTGATCCCGCCGTACGCCTGCCATATCGACCCGTGGTGCTCCGGGTCGAAGAGCCACCACGCAGCGGCGAGGTCGACCGCCGGGTCTCCCGCGGTGGTGTCGCCCCAGTCGATGACGGCCGCGAGCAGCCCGGATCTCGTGAGGACGTTGCGTGGGTGCAGGTCGCCGTGGATCCAGACCGGTGATGCGGCCTCGGCGGCGCCGAGCCCCGCTGCGTAGGCATGGTCGGCAGCCATCACCAGGTGTCGATCTGACGAGTCGCGCATGGCCGTGACCCGCTCGGCGACGCCATCGACCCGGAGCGACAACGGTCCTTCTCGGAACGGGTTCGACGGCAGGTCGATCGCAGGGATCGCGTGCAGTGCGGCGAGAAACCGGCCGAGGATCGTGGCCTCGGTCGGTTTCGGTTGATGAGTGGCGGCGCGTTCGCCTTCGTACCAGGGCACGACGCTCCACGACCACGGATAGCCGCCCGCGAGAGGTCGTCCGTGCACCGTGGGCGCCGGCACGGGCAGCGGCAGCAACGGCGCGAGGGCCGGCAGCAACCTCTGCTCGTGCTCGACCAGGGGCGCACCGAGCGTGCGCCGCGGGACGCGTACTGCCAGGTCGTCGCCGAGCCGCCACACCGAGTTGTCCCAGCCGTTCAGGAAGCGTGCGAGCGATCGGTCGGCGAGGTGCGGTGCCTGGTCGATCAGAAGTCGGCGTACGAGGGCCTCGTCGATGTCGAGCTCGGCCGGCGGCGTACCACTCATGAGCGTCACCCTGTCATGGCTCGCGCGTGCGGCCGAACTCCTGCGTGCGCCTCGTCCGGATGTATCCACAGGCGGGTCCTGATCGGCGCGTCGTCCACAGCTGAGCGCGGGCTGGCTAGCACCACTCGAGTGACTACAGGTCGTAGTTGTAAATCGCTGAAAGGAGTTGTGGGGCAACGGGTTTCTAGGGGGTCGCGTTGTCGGAGGTCCTCGTCAGGGTTCTGTCATGACCTCGAACCCGTCGATGCTGGCCACCGATCTGGTGGCCACGCTCGCCGAGCTCGCGGATGTCACGACCCGATTGGCCGTGCTGACCAGCGAGGGTGCGTGGGCGGCCGTTGCAGCGTCGACGCTGCCCGACCTCGTGGCATCCGCGGCGCGGTCCACCGATGCGGCCCAGACGGTCACCACGATGGGTCTCGGAGTGCTGCATCGCTGCGGTGCGTTGGCTGCTCACGGATACGTGTCGACGACGCGGTGGCTGGAGAACGAGGTCGGCCTCTCTCGGCCCGACGCGACGGGCATGCTCGCCCGCTCGGCCGCACTCAACACCGACTACCAGGCCACCCGCGACGCGCTGTTGACCGGGGACATCACGAGCGCGAAGGCTCGTGCTCTCACCCGGGAGCTCGACACAGCACTGCGCGGCCTTCCCCTCGAGCACCTCGCCGACCAGCGGGTCATCGCCGAGCAGATCCTCCTCGACCTCGCCCGGACCGCGACCGTTGCCGAGATCCGGCGCGCCGGGAAGAAGATCAGGTTCTTCCTGGACCCCGACGGCACCACGGCCGCCGCCCTCGCTGCGTATGAGGACCAGTCGCTGGGATGTACCCCCACCGGAGGCATGATCCGGATCGATGGGTGGGTCGATGCCGAGGGCGGAGCCCTGGTGATCACCGCGCTCAACCAGATCATCGACGAGTGGTTTCGCACCGGATCCCTGACGCCCGAGGACCGGCTGCCGGACGGGATCGACCCCGAGTCCGCGCAGGGTCGTCGCCGGCGCCGGACCAGGCGCTCCCACCTGCTCGCGCTGGCCCTCGTCGAGCTCGCCCGCCGCCAGCTCGACAACGGTCTGCTCGGATCGCGGCACGAGGTCAGACCCCACCTCGTCCTCACGGCTGACCTCGACGACATCGCGGCCGGCCGCGGCGGTGAGCTCCGCATTCCCGGGCACGACGAGCCGGTCCTGCTCCCGTCCGTCACGGTCGGTCGGATGCTCTGTGATGCGGAGATCACCGCCGCGATCACGCGTCAGGTCACCTGCCCCAGCGGGCTCCCGACCCTGGGCAATGCCGACCTCGTCGCTTGGCTGCGCGCAAAGGCCCACGACGTCCTCTACGTCGGACGGGCCAAGCGCACCATCTCGCCGAGACTGCGTCGAGCACTCGAACGACGCGACCGGCACTGCTGCTTCCCCGGCTGCCGGGTGGACCCGTCCCGCACCGAAGCGCACCACGTCACGCCGTGGGAGGTCGGCGGCACCACCGACGTCGACAACCTCGTGCTCCTCTGCCCTCGACACCACCACTACGTCCACGGGAGCCGATCCAATTGATATAATAGAATCGCCAGGGAAACGCCCTGACCTGCGATTCTCGATTGGACACGACATGACTGATCTACCGACCACTCTGGAACGGTTCGACACGTTCCGCGAGATCCCCGACTCCGGGGTCGAGGTCTTCGACCGCGTGTGGCTGGCGTTCGCCTACGCCATGGAAGCGGTGATCTGCGCCGAGATCGACCCTGGTGAGCGCACGGACGTCTACGACTCCATCGCGGAGGCCAACGACGTGTGGGGCATGACCCTGGACGTGTCCCGACCGTCGGACAACCTGTCGTCTCTGATGACCGACGTAGAGGCAGTGCTAGCCGAGTGACGGCGCGGGACCCGAGCGCGCTAATCGCCCGGGTCCCGCTCAGCCAGCCTAACCAGCGCTGAGACGGGACACAGACATGACAGACAAGACAGATGCACCCATGCGCGCGGTCATCTACGCGCGTATCTCCAAAGACGGCACCGGTGAGGGACTCGGCGTTGCCCGTCAGATCGACGCATGCCAGAAGCGCGCTGAGCGCGAGGGCTGGACCCTCGTGGGTGACGCCCTTCGAGACGATTCCATCAGCGCGTACTCGGGCAAGACACGTCCCGCGTACGCGGCTATGGAAGACCTGATCAAGTCGGGCAACGTGGACGTCGTGATCGCGTGGCAGTTGTCGCGTATCTGGCGCAGCCGACGCGAGCGCGTGGCAGGCATCGACCTTTTCGAAAAGCACGGCGTCCGGCTGGCTCTCGTGCAGGGCCAGGACGTGGACTTCTCGACTGCGATGGGTCGCTCGATCGCCGCGATCATCGGTGAGTTCGACACCATGGAGTCTGAGGTCAAGAAAGCGCGCATCCTCGAGAAGAAGTCGCAGGCGCGCCGCATGGGCAAGATCCTCGGCGGCACCACGGCGTGGGGCTACCGAACGGTGCGCGAGAACGGCGAACGCTGGCAGGAACCGATCCCCGAGCTAGAAGCCATGATGACCTCGTTGTACACGCGCTACGTGGCTGGCAACGGAGTGCCAACGCTGCGTGACGACCTCAACGAGCGCGGTGGGATCTACCTCCAGAATCCGGAGCGCGTCGCGGCCGGTGGTCGCGGCTGGTCCACGACAGGACTGCAAGCGTGGCTCGACCGCTGCGTGTCGTTCGGTAAGGCTCCCGACGGAACTGGCAAGTGGATCCAGACCGTGGACCGGCACCCGGTGCCAGGCTGCGATGACGCTCTTTTCGAGGCTTACTGGGCTGAGCGCGACCGTCGGCGTCGGCGTCGGGCACCCAAGACGCGTGTGGCGCAGTGGATGCTCGCCGGGTTGGTGGTCTGCGGATCTTGCGGTGCGCGTATGTCGGTGAACACCTTCAACCCGTCACCGCCAGGACGATCACGGGTCATGTGCTCGCGTCAGAGGACGGTCGGGGACTGCCCTGGCGGCGGCAACACGGTCGGGCGTCTCTGGCTGGAGCGCGCAGTGGGTCTCGGGCTCTACGGCGAGGGCTGGAGCGAGGCGCTCCTCCGAGTCACCTCTGGGGAAACGGGCGACTCGTCGGGGATATCCCCGTCGGGCACCGTCTCGGCGCTGGAGGCGCGCCTGGTGGACCTTGACGGGCGCATAGAGGCTGGGGCGACGGCGCGCGTCGGGCTGGTCGAGTCGTTGATGAACTCGTCGCTCTCATCGGAGCGCTACGCGGACCTCATGGGCGAGATGGACGCCTCTGCGAAGGCGTTGGAAGCGCAACGGACGGCGGTCGCGACCGAGTTGTCGCGTGTGCGCGCGAGGGCGGGCACCTTGGCTGCGCTCGCGGCTGGCGAGGCAGACACGACCGCCCTCTTCGAGTCGCTCCAGGACGCTCTGACCGAAGATGATGTGCTGGACATTTCGCGCTGGAACCGCATCCTCGGGCTGGTGATCGCGCGGGTGGTCATCTCCGGAACGGAGATCCGCGTGATCCCGACAGCCGAGGCCGAACTGGCCGGCGCTGCGCCGATGATCCTCGCTCGCCAGCGTGCCAAGTCGGCGACGCGGGCGGCGACGCTCAGAGCGGCGTTCGCAGCGAAGTCGGCTTAGCCTCTGCGCTCACCTCCGCACTGGCAGTAAGCCTTGTCCTGGCCGCAGCCGGAGCAGTGGTTCTTCGGATTCGTGGTTTGGCGTGTACTCATGCCCTCAAGGCTAGGGGCGACCACCCACACTTACCGGGGGCTGGTGCAGGTGCCTGTGGACGGCTAACCTGCAGGTCTGCGCATGGGCACCTGGCCCCCGGAGAAGCGCCCTCCACTCGCGAAGATCCGAGTGTCTGAGGAGACAGCATGAAGTACCAGAAGGCCATCGCTGCGCGCATCGAGCGGGACATCGAGAAGATGACCGCTCGGGTAGATCTCCGTCCGGAGGCCGTCGCAGGAGAACTGTGGATGTATACGGAGATGGTCATCTTCGCGCTGCGGGAGGCGGGCCTCGTGTTCCCTGCGTTTGCCGAGGGCGAACAGCCAAGCAGGTGGGAAGTCGAGACCGTCGAAGGCGTGATGGACGGGATCTCCTACCAGATCCACACCCAGGCGTAGGCGAGGAGACGCAGATGCCAAGGACGAAGAGTTCCATCACCCCCGACACGAACGGAGACGAATACGACGCCGACAGGTTCTGGTACACATCAACTGACGATGACACGGGCGAGCGCACGGGCTACCTCTACCTCGTCGGGTGCATGCTCTGGCCCGGCGGCGGTCAACCGGGCGACATTCGTGACGACGTAATAGGCCTTGGACGTGAGGCCACGCTTTTGAGCAGGCAGTGATCTACCAGATCCACACCCAGGCGAAGTCGTTCTCGGTGTAGCCAGACTCGACCGCCAGTCGGATCAGCTCGTGGTCCTTCTGGCGGTCGAAGGCTGCCAACGGCACGAGGATCGGCGGTCGCCCTGAGACGGGTAGCCGTGAGTTGAACTCGACCGGAGCGTCGGGATAACCCATGGGCTCCGTGGGGTGGGCGTGAGGATCGCGCCTGGCGAATGCCATGCCAGTCCAGATGAGTCGCCCGGTCCGTGCGTCTCGCGGTGGTGCTGTGACGAGGACGGGGTGGGCTTCTATGAATGATTATATCGCCTCGCAGCACAGGGAGAAACCCCGAGAGTCGTTGCTAGAGATGGGTTCTCGGCGGAGCATCTGGTCGCGCGGCCTCTCGTCGAGCCAGGCGTCGGGCTGCCATCTCCGCCCTCTCCGCAGGCTGAACGTAGAGAACCTGGCACGCTTCATCGAGGAGGTCCGCGATGTCGGCGATCTCGTCAGGGGCGTACACGGTGCCGTCGTGGATGCTGTCGTTGCCAACCATCCGTGCCTCGTGGAAATGGTTCGTGAGGTCGTCGCCCAACTTTGTCCGCAGGCTCTCGATTCTGCGGTAGAGGTTGTCACCGGTTGCCTCCTGATGAGCAGCCATAGCCTCGACCGCGGCGCGG
>JANXWJ010000240.1 GCA_025351185.1 Candidatus Nanopelagicales bacterium | reverse complement strand
TCGACGGGGGTGAGGGCTCCGTCGAGGTAGGGCGGCAGGGGTTGGGTGCGCACGATCTCGAGCCGGTTGGTCGCACGGGTGAGGGCGACGTAGAGATCGGCGAGACCGCTGGGGCCGGCCCCGACGACCGCAGGCTCGACGAGCACCACGTGGTCGAACTCGAGACCCTTGACCTGGGTCGCGGTCATCACGGCGACTGCCGAGTCGAGGCCGGTCGCCCCGACACCGGCATCGATGCCGGCAGTGACGAGTGCACCGTGCAGCTCCGCCACGATCGCGACCGGAGCGACGACGACCGCACGCCCCGGCTGCGTGACGACATCGCGTACGACGTCGATCACGCCGGCGACGATGTCGGTGACGAGGTGGTCACCCGGGTCGTGGTCGCCCTCGCGCACCGCCTGCGGCGCGGTGACGTCACGGTCCATCGCCGCGAGCACCCGGTCGGCGACGACCGCGATGCGGGCCGGCGTGCGGTAGTTGATGGTGAGCTCCTCGATGCGCCAGACGCCACGCGTCACGGTGTCGAGCGCCTCAGCCCAGCTGCGAGCACCAGCGTGGCTCGATGTCTGCGCCAGGTCGCCCACGACCGTCATCGAGCGAGACGGGCAACGTCGGGCGACCGCGCGCCAGGCCATCGGCGAGAGCTCCTGCGCCTCGTCGACGACGACGTGGCCGTAGGCCCATTCGCGGTCCTCCGCAGCGCGCTCGGCCAGCGTGCGGATCGGACCGCTCTCGGCGAACCGCGCCGCGAGCTCTCGCCCGGACACCATGGCGGAGTACGCCTCGAGGCCGTCGTCGTCACCGTAGGACTCGGTCTGCTCGAGGGAGCGCGTGGCATCTGCCTCGGCGCGCAGCTCGGCGGCTGCGCGGCGGGCTGCATCGGCGTTGGCAGCGACCGGGTCGTCGCCGAGCAGCTCGGCGAGCTCGTCGAGAAGGGGCACGTCGTCGACAGTCCAGGCCGCGTCCGCACCCCTGATCAGCAGCGACTGCTGGGCGGGGGTGAGGAGACCGCGTGCCGCCTCGGCGAGCAGCTGAGGCTGTGACCACAGGTCGCGCAGGACGCGCTGAGCCGTCAGCGGCATCCACAGCAGGTTGAGCTCGCGACGTACCGACCTTGTCTCGCGGAGCTCGTCGAGCAGCTCCTCGCGCACATAGCTGTCACCAGGGTCGAGCCGGCGCTTGCGCGCCAGCCGAGTCGCACCCTGGTTGAGCATGTGGGTGAGGAAGGTGATGCGCGAGGCGTTGTGGCTGTCATGGTCGGCGCGGGCCTCACGACCTGCTCGAGAGATCACCCCGGGGCTGAGGTGTACATCGACGTCGGTGACGCGCATCGTGATCCCGCCCGACGGAACACGTTGGCGCGCACCGACTGCGCACTTGAGCACGTCGGCCATGACGACATCACCCTTGACCGCAGCGACCTCGTCACGGTCGCGCGACACGGCGACGACACCGGGGACGAGCTCGGCGATCGAGCTCAGCACCACACCCGTCTCACCGAGGGAGGGCAGCACCGCCTCGACATAGCGTAGGAAGACGCTCGTCGGCCCGAGCACCAGCACGCCGGAGCTCTCGAGCCGGTCTCGGTGGGTGTAGAGGAGATACGCGGCACGGTGCAGCGCGACCGCCGTCTTGCCGGTGCCCGGCCCGCCCTGCACGACGAGTGCACCCTTGGCGTCGGAGCGGATGATGCGGTCCTGTTCGGCCTGGATCGTCGCGACGATGTCACCCATGCGACCCGTGCGCACGGCGCCCAACGCTGCCAGGAGCGCGGAGTCGCTGCTGTCGGCGACTCCCTCCACGCCGACGAGGTCGGGGTCGAGCACCTCGTCGCTGATCGCCGCGACCGAGCGCCCGGTGGTGGTGATATGGCGACGTCGCTGCAGTCCCAGGGGATTTGCCGCGGTCGCCTGATAGAACGCCGCCGCCGCCGGGGCTCGCCAGTCGATCTGCAGGACCTTCTGCGAGTCGTCGGTGAGGCCGATGCGCCCGATCCACGTCGACTCCGCCGCAGTGTCGGTGCGCCCGAATACCAGGCGCGACTCGACCGCATCGAGTGCGGCGATGCGGTCGGTGTACATGCTCACGAAGGAGTCGCGCTCGGAGCGGTTCTGGTGCGTGCCAGACGATCCCTGGCTCATCGCATCGGCGAGCCGGTGGCGGGCCAGTGCGCGCAGTGCGTCGAGCCGGGTGTAGGTGACGTCGAGGTGCAGCTGCTCGTCGACCGTGTCGGGGTGCGGCTGGTCCATGCCCGCGGTCATCCTTGACACCGGTGCAGTCTCATCGATGCCGGTCCGGTGTCGACTGCCGTGGTGCCCGACTTCGTGAGCCATGCCCTGAGGTAGGCCGTCACCTTGTCGCGCGCCGCCGTGTCGACGAGGGTGACGTCGTCGGTGAAGCAGACCTGCGAGGTGTCGCGGTTCTCCGTCGAGACATAGGCGTCACCGGTCCAGCCGTCGAGATGGTGGATGTCGTCGGGATTCGGGTCCCCCCCGCGGGCCGTCATCCAGAGCCCGAGGACACCGAGCACGCCATAGTCGGCCGTGTCGGCCTTGGTCCCACCCACGTTCGTCGGCAGCGGCGGCTTCGTCACCTTGGGAAGGGTGCCGGCGGTCCAGCCGTCGGGGTTCACGAGGTCGCGGGTCCACTTCGGCGGCGATGCGTAGGCCTTGGTGATCGCCGCGCTGCCGCCCGAGTCACGCAGGCGAGAGACGAAGCCCTCGCCGGCCTGATAGGGAAATCCGGCGAGCGTGTCGACGACCGGGATGTCGGAGGCCGTCGCACTCGACGAGCGCGCATCGACGGCGGCCTGCCACGCGGCGTTCTGGCTCTGGTAGTAGTCATCCGCCACGAGGGAGGCCTCACCCTCCACGAGAGCACGCAGGGCGGTCGCGGACTCGTCGTCGGTGCGCGTGGCGTCCCACATCGTGCTGAGGTCGAAGATCTGGTCCTGGTTGGCATGGGTGAGCTCGTGCACGAGGGTGTATTCGAGTTCGGGCGACCAGGCGGCGCCGCGGACGACGAGCCGCCCGGTGCTGTCGTCGTAGAACCCCACGACGTTGTCTGAGGTGCCCTGGTCGCTGGCCGCCCAGAACTTGTCGGCGCTCGGTGCGAGCCCCATCGCCGCGACCATCACGCCGAGGTCGTCGTTGTCGTCTGCGGGGACGTTGGTGCTCGAGGTGCTGCCGGATCCGCTGCTGTCGGCCGGCCCCGTGAGCGCCTCGACGAAGGCGTCGTCGTCGAGCACCTCCGGCGTCACGGCGCGCTTCCACGGGCGAGCGGTGGTCGATGCCACGAACTTCTCGAGACCGGGCAGATGCGCGTTCACGGCCGCGGTGGCGGCTTCGAGCGCCTCGGTGCGCCGCTGGTCGCTCGAGCGCACTGCCAACGCCGTTCCGCCGACGGTCGCGACGAGCAGCGTGCTCGCCGCCACGACCGCGATGACGAAGGTCCTGCGCCGGACCCGTCGCGGAGGCGCCACCGGCGGCCACGCAGAAACGGATGCGTATCCGTAGGTCACGTGGCCGTACTGCGGCGCTCCAGCCTGCGGAGCGCCGTAGCGGGGGTAGCCGTGCTGCGGCGCCGCGTACGGCTGGGCGCCGTAGGCGGGAGACGGGGAGGGCTGACCAGCTGGTGCCAAGGTCGGTGGCGGGTAGACGGGCGGAGGCCATGCGGGCGGCGGCCACGACGACGGGTCGGAGCCCGAAGGCATAGGCGGCGCGGCAGGCGGGAGAGGAGTCATGGCCGGATCGACCGGCGGGAACGCCGGTGGTCGAGCATCGACGTCGCGTTCCTCCCCCAGCACCCCGGCACGCTAACACCCGGACGCGCACGCCCACGTCAGCCGAGCGGTCGACGTGACGGGTCGACGGGTCCCGTCAGCCCGTGGTGTACGAGCGCGAGGGCCTCTCGGCGGACCCGAGACTTCGGAGCCCCGGCGACCACGGCGTGCGAAGCGGCATCGACGACACCGAGGACGAGGGTCGTGGTGAGCGCGGGATCGACCACGCCGAGGGCGGTGACGGCGGCACGCAGGGGTGCCTGCTGCTCCGCGTGGAGCTCGGCGAGGCGGTCACGGCACTCGGGCGGGAGCCCGGGTCCGGCGAGGGCCCGGTGCGCCGGACCCGTGGCGATGTCGAGGGCAGCACCGACGTAGGCGTTCACCGCGTCGACCGGGGTCCAGGCCTTCGCCACAGCCAGTCGGAGCGTCGTGGTGTCGCATGGGAAGGCGTCCTCGACCACAGCGGCGCTGGGCCTTCTGGATCAACGTGCCGGTCGGTCTGCTCGTGATCGCCGGGATCGTGCTCGCCGTACCCGAGACGCGTGACACAGCGACGCGTCGCGGGCTCGACATCGGCGGCGTCGTGCTCTGCGCCCTCGGGCTCGGCAGCATCGTCTTCGCCCTCATCGAGGGCTCGCACTATGGCTGGCGGAGCCAGGAGTCCGGGGCGATCTCACCGGTGCCCATCGCGCGTCGCCGGTGTGCTGCTCATGGTGGAGTTCGTCGCGGTCCAGCGCGCCCGGGCTCGTCAGGACAAGGCCGTGGTTCTCGACCTGACTCTGCTCGGCGTGCGGTCGTTCCGCTACGGCGCGGTCGCAGCCCTCATCGTGGCGCCCGGGGAGTTCAGCCAGCTCTTCACCCTGCCGCTGCTGCTGCAGAACGCCCTGGGCTTCTCCGCGCTCGGCACCGGCTGGCTCATCGTCTCCCTGGCGGTCGGGGCGTTCCTCGTGTCAGGCACGACACCGGCGCTGACGTCGAGGTACGGCGGCCGGGCTGTGGTCCGCGTGGGGCTAGCCACCGAGGCGTTCGCGGTCGCCTGAGCAGACCCCGGATGGCTCACGCCAGCAGCAATCCACCTCCACCGATCACCCATGGGACGACACTGTCGATCCAGGGGTGATCGCTGCATCGCCGAGGGACTCGCAGGAGACCTGTCGTGATCGAGGTCACCTCCTGACGCGGGAACCTGAGCGCCCGTCACCGAAACGTGACGTCGTGCGAGCGTCTCGATGGTTTTCCCCCCGGGAATTCTCATGGTTAACACAGAAACGAGGGGTCATATGAGTCCTACGGCGTGATGCCATCACACCGCAGCAACCGAGAGGCACCGACGATGAGCTACGAGCCAGACTGCCCGGGTCAGCCGATCCCGAGCGCCCTGCCGGACGCCTGGACGTCACCTCTGTGGGCCAGCCCCGACACCGTCGGCGGTCACTGGGTCGACGAGGGCGCCACGCGGCTGCTCCCGCCCCTCGCGATCCCCGAGCAGGCACCCGTCGAGGCGAAGCGCAGCTCGCGCCGCATCGTCGCCGGCGTCGCCCTCTTCATGGCCGCGCTGCTCGCCGGCTTCGGCATCGCCCTGGCCCTCCCCCACGGCCCGTCGACCCCGGTCGCGTCACCGCCGTCGGCGTCGGCCCCGGTCACCCCCGTCGCGCCGAGCAGCCCGGCGCTGCCCAGCGCACCCGCACTGCCGGGTGACGGACAGCAGCAGCCCGGCCAGGGCACGAAGACCACGCCGACCACAGACCCGAGCGTCGACCAGGCCGCCGTCGCAGCCGTCGCTCCCGGGCTCGTCAACATCACCAGCACCGTCGGCTACGACGGCGGCGAGGCTTCCGGCACCGGCATCGTGCTGACCGCCGACGGCACGATCCTCACCAACCACCACGTCGTCGCGGGCTCGACCTCGCTCAAGGTCGCAGTCGCCGGCACGACGACCTACTACGCCGCCGACGTCGTGGGCTACGACGCCTCGCACGATGTCGCGGTCATCAAGCTGCGCGACGCCTCAGAACTCACTACCGCACCTCTCGGTGACTCCGGCAGCGTGAAGGTCGGCGACACCGTCATCGGCCTCGGAAATGCTGGCGGTCTCGGCGGAAAGCCGATCGCCGCCGGCGGCTCGGTCACGGGCCTCGACAAGCAGATCACCGCGATGGACTCCGAGAACGGTGTGTCCGAGCAGCTGAGCGGTCTCATCGAGACTGACGCCGCGATCCAGCCCGGCGACTCAGGTGGCGCGCTCGTCAGCGCCGACGGCACGGTCATCGGCATGGTGACCGCGGGCTCGGTGTCCAACACCGCGGGGGTGTCCAAGACGACCGACGGCTACGCGATCCCGATCAACCAGGCGCTCGCCATCGCCCAGGACATCCGCGACGGCAAGTCCACGAGCACCAACCACCTCGGCACGAGCGCGTTCTTGGGGATCACCGTCTCGGGCTCGACCGCCAACCGCGCCAACGGCGTGAGCATCGCCGGTGTCGTCGACGGGTCGGCCGCAGCCGGAGCCGGCCTCTCGATCGGCGACCGGATCACCAAGCTCGACGGCAAGTCCGTCACCACCAACGCGTCGCTGCGCGAGCTCATCGCTCCGCACCACCCGGGCGACACCGTGTCGATCACCTGGATCGACTCCAGCTCCAAGTCCCACGCCGCCGATGTCACCTTCGGCACCGGGCCGGTCGGATGACCGACGACACGACCACCGACACCGACACCGACACCGACACCGACACCGAGCCCACCACCTACGTCAGCCCCGAGACCGCATCGCATGAGGAGACCCGCGTGGCCACCATCGACCCGACAACCCCCCACGTCGAGGGCACCGGCTCGACGGCACAGACCCGGGCCGACTCGGCCGCGCTTCTCGAGGACGCGCTCTTCCAGGTGAAGCGCGTCGTCGTCGGCCAGGACCGCCTCGTCGAGCGGGTGATGGTCTGCCTGCTCGCCGGCGGGCACGTCCTCATCGAGGGCTTCCCCGGCCTCGCGAAGACCCTCACCGTGTCGACCATGTCGCGCGTCATCGGCGGCTCGATGACGCGCATCCAGTTCACTCCCGACCTCGTGCCGGCCGACCTCGTCGGCACCCGCATCTGGCGTCCGTCGACCGAAGACTTCGACATCGAGTGGGGACCGATCTTCGCCAACCTCGTCCTCGCCGACGAGATCAACCGCGCGCCCGCGAAGGTGCAGTCGGCGCTCCTCGAGGCGATGGCCGAGCGGCAGGTCAGCATCGGCGGTCACACCCGCGCCCTGCCGTCACCGTTCGTCGTCCTCGCGACGCAGAACCCGATCGAGTCCGAGGGCGTCTACAACCTGCCGGAGGCGCAGCGCGACCGGTTCCTCATGCACGTCGTGGTGCCGCACCCGACGTATGAGGAGGAGACCGCCATCGCGACGCGCATGAGCGCGCACGCCCCGCAGAGCGAGCAGGTGCTCACCACCGACCAGCTCCGCGAGCTGCAGGCCACGGTGGCCGACGTCTTCGTGCACCACGCGGTGCAGGACTACGCCGTGCGCCTCGTCATGGCGACCCGCGACCCCGCGCGCTGGGGCTTCGAGAACCTCCAGCGCCACATCGCCCTCGGCGCCAGCCCTCGTGGGACGCTCGGCCTCATCTCGGCTGCACGCGGTCTCGCGGTGCTGCGCGGTCGGCTCTTCGTCGTGCCGCAGGACGTCTTCGACGTTGCACCCGAGGTGCTGCGCCACCGCGTCACTCTGACGTATGACGCGCTCGCCGAGGGGATCACCCCCGACGACGTGCTGCGCGAGATCCTCTCGCGGGTCCAGGCTCCGCGGATCTCGCCGCACACCGACAGCGGTGTGCGGGTCGACACCGTGGTCATGGCGCCGTCGCCCTACCCGGCCGCGGGATGAGCCGGCGGTCCGCGGAGGCCGCCACCGTGATCACGTCCGTGCCGGTGGCGACCGTCGCCACGCGTTCCGACGTCCTGCGTCGGCTCGAGCTCGACGTACGTCGTCGCGTCGACGGGCGGGCCAGCGGTGACCACGCGACGCTCACGATCGGCCCCGGCAGCGAACGGGCTGGGGCTCGTGCCTACGAGCCCGGTGACGACGCGCGGCTCATCGACTGGAACCTCACAGCCCGATCGGCCGAGACGTTCGTGCGTCAGACGGAGGCGGACCGCGAGTCGCAGACGTGGATCGTCGCAGACCGATCAGCGAGCCTCGACTTCGGCACGACGACGTGCGAGAAGCGCGACGTCGTTCTCGGCGCCGTCGCCGCGTTCGGCATGCTCCGTCTCGGCGGCGGCAATCGCATCGGTCTCGTCATGAGCGGCACCGACACTCTCGTGCACCGACCGGACCGGCAGGGACGCAACGCCTTCATGGCTGCGCTCAGCGCGGTCTACGACACTCCGCGCATGCAGGCTCCGCCCGGCGAGGGCACCGACCTCGCGGCCGCTTGCCGGTGGCTGCAGGGGGCGGCGCGCCGTCGCGGCCAGGTCGTGGTCGTCTCCGACTTCCTCGACCCTGACCGGTGGCAGCGCGAGATACGTCTGCTGGCGTTGCGCCACGAGGTGATCGGTGTGCACGTCACAGACCCACGCGAGCTCGAGCTGCCCGACGTCGGCATCCTCGGTGTCGTCGACGCGGAGACCGGGCGTCAGCGCTACGTCAGCACCGGATCGCGCGGTCTGCGTGAGCGCTACGCCGCCGCTGCAGGAGCGCGCAACCAGGCGATCCGTACGGCGATCCACGCTGCTGGCGCGGACTACCTCGCACTGTCCACCGATCGCGACTGGCTCACCGACTCGGTCGCCTACGTGTCACGGCGACGCACGTTGCGTGCGCCCGGTCCGGCGCAGAGCTATGCGCGCACCATGCCCACCGCACCCGACGGAGCTCCCGTCACCCGACCCGGATTGGCCCTGCGATGACGTTCCTGTCCGCCTGGCGGCTCGTGCTGCTGCTGGCTCCGATCGGCCTGCTCGTGGCCTATGTTCTCGTGCAGCGCCGCCGACACAGCCAGGTCGTGCGCTTCACCAGCCTCGACCTGCTCGACTCCGTCGCACCCCGCCGTTCTGGGTGGCAGCGCCACGTGTCGGCCGCCCTCGCAGTCCTCTCCATCGGCATCCTCACGGTCGCTTTCGCGCAGCCGGTGATGGCACTGCGTACACCGCGCGATGCCGCGACCATCCTGCTGGCACTCGACACGTCGGCGTCGATGACCGCCACCGACGTCGCCCCCAACCGCCTCGCGGCCGCGGAGCAGCAGGCGCGCACCTTCGTCGACGGACTCCCCGACGGGGTCCAGATCGGCCTGGTCACCTTCGACGAGTCGGCGCGCCTCGTCGTTGCTCCGACATCGGACAAGGCCGCCGTGCTCGATGTACTCGGCACGCTCGAGGTCGGACCGGGCACCGCAACGGCCGCCGGGATCCAGACCTCGCTCGCGGCGATCGTGGGACTGCCGAAGACGGCATCGGGCAAGGCCGCCCCGACGGCGATCGTCCTCATGAGCGATGGGACACCAACCGTGGCCGACAACGACCAGGACCCGGTCGAGGCGGCCAACTCCGCCGCGGCCGATGCGAAGGCAGCCGGTGTGCCGGTCGACACGATCGCGTTCGGCACCGCCGACGGCACGGTCAACGTCCGCGGCCAGGACGTGCCGGTGCCGGTCGACGTCAACGCGATGAACGACATCGCGAACTCCAGCGGCGGGAAGAGCTTCACCGCCGAGACGGCCAGCCAGCTCGGCTCGATCTACGACGAGATCGGCAAGGACGTCGCCTACGAGACCAAGACGCAGGAGATCACCGCGGTCGTGGCCGGCATCGCCCTCGTGCTGGCCATCGCAGCAGCAGCTGCCGGTATCTACTGGAACCAGCGCATCGTCTGACCCCCCATCGCGCACGATCGCCGTCCCCAGACCTCGCGTGATCTTGGTCGTATGACTGTTTCCCACCCCCGGAAACCACCACACGACCAAGATCACGCGGGTCTTCCGCTCGGCGGACACGGCAGGCAGGACCCGCCATCGCGGCGGTGACGGCTGGTCGCGTTCTCCCACCGGGCGCACCGCCAGCAGGGCGGTTCTGGCACGCTGGCGCCCATGTCTGCCACGCTGACCTCCACGCCCGCCGCCGACGGCTATCGCATGCCCGCAGAGTGGGACGACCACGCCGGCTGCTTCCTCGTCTGGCCCGAGCGCTGCGACAACTGGCGTGACGGCGCCAAGCCGGCCCAGCGTGCCTGGCGCACGCTCATCGAGACCATCGCCACCGCGGAGCCCGTGACGGTGCTGGCGTCAGCCCGGCAGTACGCCGTGGCCCGCGCCCTGCTGCCCGACCACGTCCGCCTCGTCGAGACCACGACCAACGACGCGTGGGTGCGTGACACGGGCCCGTGCTTCGTGACGAACGATGCCGGCGACATACGCGGCGTCTCCTGGTCTTTCAACGCCTGGGGCGGGTTGCGCGGCGGGCTCTACTTCCCCTGGGACGCAGACGATCTCGTCGGCCCGAAGATCTGCGACCTCGAGCGGGTACCGGTCTACCGACCGGGGCTGATCCTTGAGGGCGGCAGCATCGACGTCGACGGCGAGGGCACGGTGCTCACCACGGAGGAGTGCCTGCTCAATCCCAACCGCAACCCCGACCTGACCCGCGAGCAGATCGAGGAGCAGCTCCACGCACACCTCGGCACGACCAAGGTCATCTGGCTGACGCGCGGTGTCTATCTCGACGAGACCGACGGGCACATCGACAACTTCGCCCGCTTCGCCTCACCCGGTGTGGTCATGCTGACATGGACCGACGACGAGAGCGACCCGCAGCACGAGCGCTCTGCCGAAGCCCTCGCGATCCTGGAGGCCGAGACCGACGCGGC
>JANXWJ010000253.1 GCA_025351185.1 Candidatus Nanopelagicales bacterium | reverse complement strand
GAAGGCTCTGGGGCGTCGTGCCATCGTGCTGCAGTGCGACGTGACCGATGCCGAGGCGATCGCTGCTGCCGCAGCTTCGGCGATCGAGCAGCTCGGTCACCTCGACGTGCTCGTCAACAACGCGGGGGGCAACAGCTTCTCGATGCCGTTGTCCACCATGCGATTCTCCGGGTGGGAGAAGACGTTGCGACTCAACCTCGACTCCACCGTGCACGTCATCCAGGCCGTGCTGCCGCACATGCTCGAGAACAAGCGCGGCTCCATCATCAACGTCTCGTCTGTTGCCGGGCTGCGCGGTGCGCCGCTCATGTCGCACTACGGCGCGGCCAAGGCCGCCGTGCTCTCGCTGACGCAGTCGCTCGCGGTGGAGACGGCATGGGCCGGCGTACGCGTCAACGCCCTCGTGCCCGGGTGGATCGAGACCGACCTCACCGGGTTCCTGCGCGCGACCGACGACACCGAGAAGGCGCTGCTCGACCGCGTACCGATGTCGCGCTGGGGCACCCCCACCGAGATTGCCGAGCCGGCGGTGTTCCTCGCCTGCGACGCGTCGTCGTTCATGACCGGCCAGCACCTCGTCGTCGACGGCGGCCTCTCCGCAATGCCGTAGCCGGCGGTCCGTCGCACTAGGGTCAAGGCGTGGCTCCTACTGTCGTCCTGCTTCATGCGTTCCCGCTCGACAAGCGGATGTGGGACGACGTCGTCGGCCCGGTGGCCGAGTCGGGGTGGGACGTCGTCGTACCCGATCTTGCGGGCTTCGGTGAGTCGCGGTTCGGCGCCGACGGCCCCGATGACGAGCCGTCGCTCGCTCACCTGGCGCACGGGGTGCTCGCCATCCTCGACCGGCTCGGCGTGAGCAACTCGGTCGTGTGCGGCCTCTCGCTCGGTGGCTACGTCGCGATGGAGATCGTGCGCCAGGATCCGGCGCGTATCGCGGGCATCGCGCTCGTCGACACGAAGGCGACCGCCGACGCCGACGAGGCGCGGGCCAACCGGCTGCGCGTCGCAGACCAGGTGCTCGCAGCCGGGAGCACCGAGGCGCTCGCTCGCGCGATGCTCCCCAACCTGCTCGGCGCGACGACTCGCGAGTCGCGAGCCGAGGTCGTGGAGCGCGTACGAGGCTGGATCCACGAGACCGATCCCGCAGCTGTGGCGTTCGCGCAGCGTGCGATGGCGGCGCGACCTGACTCCCTCGCCGACCTCGCGTCACTCGCCGTGCCCGGTCTTGTCGTCTGGGGCGACGAGGACACTCTCGCTCCGCGGGCCGAGCAGGACCTCATGGTCGCCGCGATGCGCGACGCCCGCTTCGTCGAGATCCCCGGCGCCGGCCACCTCACGTCGGTCGAGTCACCCGAGGCACTCAGCCGCGCGCTGATCACCTTCCTCACTGACGTGCACCGTCTCCCTCAGTCGACGTGAGCGTCGGCCACGGTGCGGCCTCTTCGAGCTCGAGAGCCAGCTCCAGAAGTCGCCGCTCGTGACCGAACGGCGCTGCAACCTGCACTCCGACAGGCACTCCGGTCGCTGACCGGCCGAGCGGCAGCGACAGGGCGGGGGAGCCCGAGACGTTCTGCAGCGGTGTGAATGCCGCATAGCGCAGCACTCGGACGAGATGCGTGTGGGCGTCGAGCTCCGGACCGAGATGGCCGATGACCGGCGGAGCGTGCGCGAGGACCGGCGAGAGCACGACGTCATAGTCTGTGAAGCCGTCCTCGTGCGTTCGCGCCAGCCGTCGCAGCCGTCGAAGAGATCCGGGCACGAGCGTGGCCTGCTGGGTCGCCACCGCCGTGAGCTCACGGGTGAAGGGCTCGGTGCGCGACGCGTCGAACCCGCGGCCGAACTCGAGGAAGCCCAGGCGGCAGATGAGCGAGCTGAGCAACGCCCAGTAGCGTAGGAAGTCTGCGGCGAAGGACCCGTCGGCGAGGTTGGGCAGCACCTCGACGCGATGTCCGAGTCCCTCGCAGACGGCGCCGGTCGCGAGGACTGCCTGCACCACGTCATCGCTGACCGGCAGCCCCAGCGGTGCGGTGACGACCAGGCCGATCCGCAGTCGTACGCGTGACGGACGCTCGACGAGACCGATGGGCGGCAGCCCGGGCACGTGGCGGATGCGCTCCACCTCGGAGTAGTAACGGACGGTGTCGCGGACGCTGCGGGTGAGGACGCCTTGCGTCGTGATGTCGACGGGAACGCGGACCGGCACGTCGGCGAGGCGACCGCGCGACGGCTTGAGCCCGACCAGACCGCAGCACGAGGCGGGAATCCGGATCGAGCCACCACCGTCGTTCGCATGCGCGATCGGGACCACACCTGCCGCGACGAGAGCCGCAGAACCGCCGCTCGACCCGCCGGACGAGTGGTTGGTGTTCCACGGATTGCGGGTCGCGCCGAAGCGCAGAGTCTCTGTGGTCGCAGTCAGCCCGAACTCCGAGAGGGTGGACTTGGCCACGGGCACGACGCCGAGCCCCAGGAACTGCTCGACCCAGGGCGACGAGCTGACGGCAGCCCGGTCGGGGACGGCGCGCGAGCCGTGCGTGGTGGGCAGACCAACCAGGTCTTCGTTGTCCTTCACCAGCGTCGGGATGCCGGCGAGCGGTGCGTCGGCGGCTGCCGCGGGCAGCGTCGACTGCTCTACCCAGGCGGCGACCGCGTTGAGGTGCGGGTTCACCGATCTAGCCCGCGTCACAGCGGCGGCTCGGAGCTCGTCGGCGGAGACCTCACGCCGTGCGAGGCGGTCCAGAAGTCCGACGAGATCATCACCACCGAGCGCGTCGTCGACGACTGCGCTCACCCGAGTCGGTCGGTCTGCCGCTGTCATCGGTCCTCCTCGCGGTGCAGCAGCGGCGAGGGTCGCAGAAGGCAGCTCAGATGTCGCGGAAACGGTTGATCTTGCCGAGGTGCTGGGCGCGCAGTTCGGGGTTGCGTACGCCGAGACCCTCCTCGGGCGCGAGCGCCAGCACGCCGACCTTGCCCTGGTGCAGGTTGCGGTGGACGTCGTACGCCGCCTGCGCGGTGTTCTCGAGCGCATAGGTCTTGCTCAGCGTGGGATGCACCTTGCCGCGCCCGATGAGGCGGTTGGCCTCCCACGCCTCGCGGTAGTTGGCGAAGTGCGAGCCGATGATGCGCTTGAGGTTCATCCAGAGGAAGCGGTTGTCGTACTCGTGCATGAAGCCCGAAGTCGACGCGCACGTCACGATCGTGCCGCCCTTGCGCGCGACGTAGACCGATGCGCCGAACGTCTCGCGGCCAGGGTGCTCGAAGACGATGTCGACGTCATCACCACCGGTGAGCGCGCGGATGTCGGCACCGAGCCGACGCCACTCCTTCTGGTCCTGGTTGTGCTCGTCCTTCCAGAACTTGTAGCCGTTGGCGCTGCGGTCGATGATCAGCTCGGCGCCCATGCGGCGGCAGATCTCGGCCTTCTCCGGGCTCGAGACCACGCAGATCGGGGTGGCTCCGCCGTTGAGCGCCATCTGTGTGGCGTAGGACCCGAGCCCGCCGGACGCGCCCCAGATCAGCACCAGGTCGCCCTGCTTCATCCCGGCGCCATTGCGCGAGACGAGCTGACGGTAGGCCGTCGAGTTCACGAGGCCGGGCACCGCGGCCTCTTCCCACGTGAGGTGCGCCGGCTTGTCGAGCAGCTGGTTTGCCTTGACGAGCGCGACCTGTGCGAGGCCGCCGAAGTTGGTCTCGAAACCCCAGATGCGCTGCTCGGGGTCGAGCATCGTGTCGTTGTGCCCGAACGGGCTCTCGAGCTCGACGGACAGGCAGTGCGCGACGACCTCGTCGCCGGGTGCCCAGGTGTGCACTCCCGGTCCCGTACGCAGAACCACGCCGGAGAGGTCGGATCCGACGACGTGATAGGGCAGGTCGTGCCGCTTCGCGAGCGGGTTGGTCTTGCCATAGCGCTCGAGGAACCCGAACGTCGACACCGGCTCGAACATCGCGGTCCACACGGTGTTGTAGTTGATCGAGCTCGCCATCACCGCGACGAGCGCCTCGCCCGGCCCGAGCTCCGGCATGGGCACGTCCTCGACGTGGAGCGACCTGCGCGGGTCCCGGTCGCGTGTGGGCACTCCGTCGAACATGTGCTCCTCGTCCTTGTGCACCGTCACGGCGCGATACGACTCGGGAATCTCGAGGCCGGCGACGTCGTCTGCCGTCGCGGAGCCGCTCAGGATCGCATCGAGGATGTGCTTCACGTCGCCCTCCGGGGCAGGCGCAGGTGGTGCGGTACACGGCGGTCGCGTCCGTTGGCGACGCTACTCACGGGGCCCCCCCGCGACTCCACCAGGGGGTGACCCGCCGTACCGCAACCGCTTGCATCCGGTACCGGCCGCGAGCTACCGCCCGAGTCGTCGGTCCTGAGCGGGGAAACTGCGGATGCGGGCCGCAACTCGAGGGCCGAGGGGGGCGTCAGTGGGCGGTGGGGGCGGGCTCGACGAGCTCGACGAGCACGCCGCCGCAGTCCTTGGGGTGCACGAAGTTCACGCGGGAGCCGGACGTGCCGCGCTTGGGTACGTCGTACAGCAGGCGCAGGCCCGCGTCGCGCAGCCGCTGCGCTGCCACGTCGACGTCGGTCACCCGGAACGCGACCTGCTGGATGCCCTCGCCGTTGCGCTCGAGGAACTTGCCGATCGCGGAGTCGGGGCGCAGCGGGGCCAGCAGCTGCAGGCAGGAGTCGCCGATGCCGAGCATCGCCTCACGCACCCCCTGCTCCTCGTTGACCTCCTCGTGCAGCTTCGGCAGGCCGAAGGTGCGCGCGTAGAAGGCAACCGCCTCGTCGAGGTCGCGTACGGCGAACCCCACGTGGTCGATGGCGGTGACGACGGGGCCGAGCACCTCGGCAGGGGTGGGGGAGCTCACGGCAGTATCGTGGCGCGTAGTACGCCCCGTGTCTGCAGGAGGGTCCCCCATGAGCACCGGTCCGACCGTCATCGTCGCTGGAGCACGCACTCCGATGGGCCGTCTCCTCGGCTCGCTCAAGGAATTCTCGGGAGCCGACCTCGGTGGCGTCGCCATCAAGGCAGCGCTCGAGCGCTCCGGCGTCAGCCCCGACCAGGTCGACTACGTGATCATGGGCCAGGTGATCCAGGCAGGTGCCGGCCAGATCACCGCGCGCCAGGCCGCGGTCAAGGGCGGCATCTCCATGGACGTGCCCGCGCTCACGATCAACAAGGTCTGCCTCTCCGGCCTCGACTCCATCGCGCTTGCCGACCAGCTGATCCGCGCCGGTGAGTTCGAGATCGTCGTCGCCGGTGGCATGGAGTCGATGACGCAGGCTCCGCACCTGCTGCCGAAATCGCGCGAGGGATACAAGTACGGCGACGTCACGCTCACCGACTCGATGGCGCACGACGCGCTCTTCTGCGCGTTCGACCAGGTCGCGATGGGCGTCTCGACCGAGAACCACAACACCCGCTATCCCATCGCCACGCGCGAGGCGCAGGACGCGTTCTCGGCGCGCTCGCACCAGCTCGCAGCCGCAGCGCAGAAGAACGGCATCTTCGCGGAGGAGATCGCGCCCGTCACGATTCCGCAGCGCAAGGGCGACCCGATCGTGTGCTCCGAGGACGAGGGAATCCGCGCCGACACCACCGCAGACTCATTGTCGAAGCTGCGCCCGGCCTTCGCGAAGGACGGCACCATCACGGCCGGCTCGTCGTCGCAGATCTCCGACGGTGCAGCAGCGGTCGTCGTCATGAGCAAGGCGAAGGCCGAGGAGCTCGGCCTCACCTGGCTCGCTGAGATTGGCGCGCACGGAGTGGTGGCAGGCCCTGACGCGTCGCTGCAGGAGCAGCCGGCCAATGCGATCCTCAAAGCCCTCGGACGCGAGGGACTTACTGCTGCCGACCTCGATCTCGTCGAGATCAATGAGGCGTTCGCAGCCGTCGGGATCGTGTCGACCGACAAGCTCGGCATCGACCCCGACAAGGTCAACGTCAATGGTGGTGCCATCGCGCTCGGTCACCCCGTGGGGATGAGCGGCGCGCGCGTCGTGCTGCACCTGGCGCTCGAGCTCAAGCGCCGCGGTGGCGGCGTCGGTGCTGCTGCGCTGTGCGGTGGCGGCGGCCAGGGCGATGCCCTGGTGATCCGCGTCCCCTCGGCGTAGCCGCGTGGTCGACCCGGTATCCGACCTAGTCTCGAGAGCACGTGACGGACAGGCGCGCGCTGTCGCGCGCCTGATCTCCTACGTCGAGGACACCTCGCCCCTCCTGCGCGAGGTCACCGCCGCGCTGGCGCCGTACGCCGGTCGCGCCCAGGTCATCGGGATCACGGGGGCGCCGGGCGTGGGCAAGTCGACCTCGACGTCGGCGCTCGTGTCGGAGTACCGGTCGCGCGACCTGCGCGTGGGCGTGCTCGCCGTCGACCCTTCGTCACCGTTCTCCGGCGGGGCGCTGCTCGGCGACCGCGTACGCATGCAGGAGCACGCGACCGACCCTGGCGTCTTCATCCGTTCGATGGCCTCGCGCGGCCACCTCGGCGGGCTCGCGTGGGCGACTCCGCAGGCGGTGCGGGTGCTCGACGCTGCCGGGTTCGACGTCGTGATCGTGGAGACGGTCGGCGTCGGCCAGAGCGAGGTCGAGGTGGCGGGTGCCGCCGACACCACCCTCGTGCTGCTCGCTCCGGGAATGGGTGACGGCGTGCAGTCGGCCAAGGCCGGCATCCTCGAGATCGGCGACATCTTCGTCGTCAACAAGGCCGATCGAGACGGTGCCGAGGCGACGCTGCGCGAGCTGCGGCACATGATCGCCCTCGGCGCCGGGCCCCGCTCGGGTCGGTCGGACGACCGGTGGTCACCCCAGGTGCTGCGTACCGTCGCGGCCCGGGGGGAAGGCATCACCGACGTCGTCGACGCCATCGCCGACCACCACGACTGGCTCGCCCGCACCGGTATGCTCGCCGAGCGCAGGCGCGGACGCGCGGCGTCGGAGATCGAGGCGATCGCCTTCGCGACCCTGCGCGCCCGCATCGGTGACCTGCGCGGCGACGTCCGCCTCGACGCCCTCGCCTCCCGTGTCGTCACCGGCGACCTCGACCCCTATTCCGCCGCCGACACCCTCGTCTCCGGCCTCTCCCTCTGACCCACCCCAGACAGACCCACCCAGACCCAGGCCTCGCGTGATCTTGGTCGTGTGGTCGTTTCGGGGGGTGGGAAACAGTCACACGACCAAGATCACGCGGATCCTTGGTTATCGCTGCTTACCGGCGAGGTGCTCGAGGCGGGCGTGGATGGACGGGACGTACGCCTCGGACTCGGGCTTCATGACGGTGCTGCGCAGGATGCGCGCGTGCGTGGTGTCGGCGAGGGCCGGGTGACCGCGGGCGGCCATCGCCTCGGCGGTCACGGAGTAGGTCGCGAGGTGGATCTGCTCGGCGGGGTCACCGGCAGCGGCAGCGTGGAAGAGGGCTGAGGACGCGGTGTCGATCTGCGACAGCGACTCGCGCGTCGGGAAGTAGGTCACGATGTCGAGCTCGGGTGCTTGGTGGGACGTCAGCACCGACGACTCGCCGAGCAGGCGGGCCCACTCGAGCGCCCCGCGGCGGTTGGCGCGCAGCACCTGCCCGAGGCCGTCGTCGGTCAACGGGATCACCTCGAACGTGAGCCACAGCGCGGCGGCCGCGGCACCGGCACGACTGCACTCGAGCGAGATCTCGCCGAGGTGCAGCTCGTCGGAGCTGAAGTAGGTGTAGGGCGAGTCGTGTACGTAGAAGCGTCCGACGGTCGGGTCGCGGAAGAGCACCGCGCCGCAGCCGTAGGGCTGCAGTCCGTGCTTGTGCGGATCGACGACGACACTGTCAGCCTCGACGATCGCGCGATAGGGAGCGCTCGCGACACCGTCGGTCGAGTCGTCGGCGACCAGGGCGAAGAACCCGCCGTAGGCCGTGTCGACATGCACGCGTACGCCGGCTGCGCGGGCCCGATCCACGATCTGCGGCAGCGGGTCGAGAGCACCGAGACCGGTCGTGCCGAGCGTCGCCACCACGGTGCCGATGCGCCCGGTGGCGAGCACCTCGTCGAGGTGTTCGAGATCCATCCGCCCAGCGGCGTCCGAGCGCACCGAGATGCCGTCGATCCCGAGCACCTGGCACATGCGGCTGTGGGTGTAGTGCGCGTCGGCGCTGTAGGCGATGGCCTTCCCGGGGTGCGACTCGCGGGCGACCCAGAGTGCCTCGAGGTTGGCGATGGTGCCGCTCGACGTGAGGTGTCCGAGGTGGTCGGAAAAGCCGAACATGCCGGCCATCCGCGCGACGACCTCTTTCTCCAGCGCGGCCGTCGCAGGACCCCCGTCGAGTGCGTGGGCGTTGGGGTTGATGAGCATCGCGGTGGTGTAGCCGAGCACGGCTGCGGGGTGCGGCGGCTTGAGCATCTGCCCGACATAGCGCGGGTGGCCGAAGGGGTAGTTGTCACGCAGGCGTTCGACCAGGCGGTCGAACGCAGCGCCGAGCGCATCGTCGCTCACCGCGACGCTGGGATGCGCCGCGAACACGCCGTACTCCTTCTCCCACGCGGATATCGCGCCGACGGCACGGGGGAGCCACGCCTGCAGGTCGGTCATCGCGTCACACCTGCGCCGCGGCGCGCTCGACGGTGAGAAGGCTCTCCTCGGCGTGCTCGGCGTGATACGCCGCACCACCTCCGCGCAGCCCGAACAGGCGCTTGCTCCACAGCAGCCAGACCACCGCTGCGACATTGACGACGAAGGCCAGCAGGCGCAGCACGGTGACCCGGTTGAGGAGCTCGTGGATCTCCAGCGGCAGGAACACGCTGGTGGCGACCACCGCGAGATATTCGCCCCAGCGCTTCACGGCCCAGAGCCCGATCGCCTCTGCCGCCTGCAACGCGGAGTAGGCGAAGACCGCCACCGCGATCCACGCGAGCGCCGTCTCGGAGAGCCCGAGGGACTCCTCGATCCAGCGGGTGAGGAAGGAGCCGTCGATGTTCCAGCCGATCTGCTCCGCGAACGGTCGAAGGAGCGGGAGGTCGACCTGGTAGGCATCCTCGAGCGCGTTGCGCTGGCCGCGGAAGCGGAGGATGCCGATGCCGAGAAGGAGGAGGAGCAGAGCCTTGAACCCGCGCTCGGTCGCCAGCAGCCGCATGATGACGCGGTCGCGGAGCAGACGCCCGCGTGGCACCTCGGGCGCAGCATCCGCGGGTCCGCTGCCGGCCGGATCCCCCACCGCGAACGTGCCGCAGCGCAGGCAGCGCCAGGCTTCACCGGCCGGAGTCGTCACGTGCAGGCGGTCGCGCAGAGCGGGTTCGTCGGGGGCATAGGTCGCGTGCCCGTGCCGGGCGCAGTGCCGTAGGTTCCAGTCCACGTGGAGACCCTAGAGGGCACCTCGCGCGACCCCACCGGCACGCTGCCGAGCGGGTGATCGCGCGAGCACCCACGGTGAACGTCGGGTGTCGTGGATCCTGGTCCGGAGTTCTGGGTATCAGAGTCGCTAGCGTCGTCTCTGTCATCACAGGAGGTTCACCCATGTCCACTGCTCGTCGTTTCGCTGCCGCGTCGCTGATCGTCGCGGTCCCCTTTCTCACCGCCTGCGGCGGTGCTGCGTCCACCGTGAGCCAGGGAGTGTCCGCAGCCCAGTCGGCGGCCTCGCAGGCCGCCTCGATCGCGTCGTCGGCCGCCGCTGCCAACGCCAGCGACACCCCCACCCCTGCCGCCAGCTCGCCCGAGTCGAGCGCGCCCGCCACCGCCTCGAGCCCCGCACCCGCGGCCGGATCGCTGTGCGACGCCGTCGGCGAGCTCAAGAACATGTCCGACAAGCCCTCGTCGAAGGATGTCGACACGCTCAAGCAGGCAGCGGCCGACATCAGGGCCGACGCCCCCGCCGAGGTGGCCAAGGGTGCGGCGTCGTACGCCGTCATCCTGGAGGCGCTCGCAGCATCGCTCGAGAACAACCAGACGGGCGCCAACATGGGGGCGGCGATCGCCAAGGGCATGACCAAGGACCCCAAGGACATCACGGCTTTCATCACCTACGTCGCGACCACCTGCAAGTGATCGCCGCGGCGCGCTGAGCGCCCTGAGCTCGACCCGGGACCGACGCGCTCGTCAGTCGTGCACGGCTGCTGCAAGGATGCGCGCGTGCAACTGACCCCTTCCGAGCGTGACCGGCTCCTGCTCTTCACGGTTGCCGAGCTCGCCCGCGCCCGACGCGCCCGAGGCTTGCGCCTCAACGTCCCCGAGGCCACGGCACTCATCGCCGACGCGGTGGCCGAGGCGGCCCGTGACGGTCGTCGTCACGAGGAGGCGCTGGAGATCGGTCGCTCGCTCCTCGGCCCGGACGACGTGCTTCCGGGTGTCGCCGACATCCTCTACGACGTCAAGGTCGAGGCCGTGTTCGACGACGGCACCCGGCTCGTCGTGGTGCCCCACCCGATCGGTGGCGGCTCGCTCGGACCGCAGGCGCCGGGCGCCGTCATCGTCGCCGCCGACCCCGACGCGGACCCGTCCCTCGACGACGCACGCACTGCGCGGCTCGGCATAGTCACGATCGACGTGGCGAACACCGCGACGGTGCCGATCGCGGTGACGAGCCACTTCCACTTCCTCGAGGTCAACCCGCGGCTGTCGTTCGACCGCGAGGCCGCCTACGGTCGTCATCTCGACATCGCGGCCGGCGCCAGCACGACGTTCGCGCCGGGTGAGACGCAGTCCGTACGCCTGGCACCCATCCGCGGTGAGCGCGTGGTCATCGGCTTCGCCGGCCTCGTCGACGGTGAGCTCGACGCTCCCGGGGCCCGGGAGCGAGCGCTCGATCTCCTGCGCGCCACGGGTTTCCTCGACACCGGAAGCTCCCCGGACAGCTCGGCAGACCCCGAGCGCGCGGTGTCCGCCATGCGTGACCATCTCGCAGCCCACCCGGAGGTGCAGTCGTGACGCTCAACCCGAACGCCGCTGCGGGCACCTATGGCCCGCGCACCGGAGACCGGGTGCACCTCGGTGACACCGGGCTCGTGGTGCAGGTCGAGTCGCACAGCCAGCCCGACGACGACGAGTTCCTTCTCGGCTTCGGCAAGACCGGGCGCGACGGGATCGGTCTGCGGGCCGTCACCACCGCCGAGTCGTGCGACGTCGTCATCACCAACGTCCTCGTCATCGACGCAGTCCTCGGCATCCGCACGGCCACCATCGGGATCAGCGACGGGCGCATCGTGGGCGTCGGTCGAGGGGGCAACCCCGACACGACCGACGGCATCGACCTCGTGATCGGCACCGGCACGATCGTCATCAACGGTGAAGGGCTCATTGCGACCGCCGGCGCGGTGGACACCCACGTGCACCTGCTGTCGCCGCGCGTGATGGAGGCCGCACTGGCCTCGGGCGTCACCACGGTGATCGGCCAGGAGTTCGGACCCTTCTGGGGTGTCGGCGTCAACGGCGCGGGACCGCTGCGTTCCGCGTTCGCGGCGTTCGATGCGTATCCGATCAACGTGGGACTGCTCGGTCGAGGTTCGGCCTCACGCCGCGGCACGATGGTCGAGGGCCTCGAAGCCGGAGTGTGCGGCTTCAAGGTCCACGAGGACACCGGTGCGCACCTGCGCTCGCTCGACACCTGCCTCACCGTCGCCGAGGACTACGACGTGCAGGTCGCGGTGCACACCGACGGGCTCAACGAAGGGCTCTCGGTCGACGACACCCTTGCGGTGTCCGATGGGCGCGTGTTCCACGCCTACCACGTCGAGGGATGCGGGGGAGGGCACACGCCCGACGTGCTGCGCCTGGCCGGCGTGCCGCACGTGCTCGCGTCGTCGACCAACCCGACGCTGCCCTTCGGCCGCGACGCCGTGGCCGAGCACTTCGCCATGATCATGAACGTCCACGCGCTCAAGCCCGACCTGCCCAGTGACGCGGCGATCGTGCATGCGCGGGTTCGCGCCGCGACGATGGCGGCGGAGAACGTCCTGCACGACCGCGGCGTCATCCCGATCACCTCGAGCGACGCGCAGGGCATGGGACGAGCGGGAGAGACCGTACGCCGCACCTTCCAGCTGGCGTCGGTGCTCAAGCCGGCCGACGACGACAGCCCTCACGACAACGAGCGGGTGCTGCGCTATCTGGCCAAGCTCACGATCAATCCCGCTCTGGCGCACGGGCTCTCGCACGAGGTCGGGTCGCTGCAGCCGGGCCGCCTGGCCGACATCGTGCTGTGGTCGCCGGCGTCGTTCGGCGCCAAGCCCTACCTCGTTCTCAAGTCCGGGCTGCCCGCGTGGGGCACCGTCGGTGACCCCAACTCCGTCGTCGACGTCGCCGAGCCGCGGGTCATGGCGGCGCAGTTCGGCGGCATCGGGGGAGCGGCCGTCGACCTCGCGGTCATCTTCACCAACCGGGCAGCGGTCGAGGCCGGGTCCGACGTGTTCCCGACCCGACGCCGTCGCGTCGCCGTGCGCGGGTGCCGCGATGTCGGTCTCGCCTCGATGATCCGCCACCGCGGCTCGGCGAGCGTCGTGGTCGCCCCGGGCGGCGACGGCGTACGCCTCGACGGCGAGCCCATCACCATGCAGCCCGTCGACCGCGTCCCGCTCAGCCGGCTGTACTACCTCTAGCCACCCACCTGGCGTGGGG
>JANXWJ010000251.1 GCA_025351185.1 Candidatus Nanopelagicales bacterium | reverse complement strand
GGCCGTGATCGGCCAGCCCTTGAGGGTGGTCTCCTTGTTGCCGTCGATCTTCTCGATCGTCATGTCGAGGAGGTTCACATCGCCCGTCGCCGGGTCGATCTTGATCTCCTTGCCGATGGCCGAGATGTCGGCGGGGATGGTGATTCCCGCGCCGGAGAAGACCTGCTTGGTGATGTCGGCACGGGTGCCGTCAGACTTCTCGATCGCCGCGAGGATGACCTGGACCGCCGCGACGCCGTAGAGCGCGTAGGACGAGGCCGGGTCCTGGTTGTACTGCGCCTTGTAGGCGTCGAGGAGCTTCGCAGCAGCGCCGCCCTGCGCACGCAGGTCGTCGTTGGTGAGGCCCGGGAAGGACAGGTACATGCCCTGGCCCTCAGGGAGCTTGTTGAGCTCGGGGTAGCCGGTGAAGCCGTCCGGGCCCATCAGGGCGACAGTCTTGTTGTCTCCCATGACGGAGACCTTGTCCTTGATGAGCTGTCCACCGTTGTTGTCGAAGATGCCGCCGAGGTAGATGCAGTCTGCACCGAGGCCCTTGATCTTCTGGAACAGCGCGGTGTAGTTCGGCTGCTTGCCGTCCCACGGCTCGTTGCCGAGAACCGTGATGCCCGAGTTCGGAGCCTCCTTGGCGAAGGCGTTGGCAACACCCTGGCCGTAGGTCTCGTTGTCGTTGAGGATGTAGCACTTGGTGACCTTGAGGTCCTTGGCCATGAACTGCGCCGCAGCGCGACCCTGGTTGTCGTCGGTGGTGACGACGCGGGCGTAGTTGCGCACCTTGTTGGGGTAGTACTTGTCAGGCTCTCCCGGATCCCAGGTCTTGGTCAGACCGGGGTTGGTGTTGGCCTGCGAGACCATGAGCATCGGGCCGTTGGGATCCTGGTTGAGGACCGGCACGATGATCTTCGCGCAACCGGAGTTGTACGTACCCATGACCGCGACCTCGTCGGTGTTGGCCACGTGGTCGGTCGCGTTCTTGGTGCACTGCGCCTGGTCCCACTTGCCCGCTGCCGCGGTCGAGTCGTCGTACTTCTTCAGCTCGACCGTGTAGTTGCCGGCCTTGTAGTTGATCTGCTTGAGATACAGCTCGATGGCCTGGTTGGTGGCGTCAGAGGCATCCTTCGACGAGCCCTGGAGCGGAAGGTCGGTGGAGATGACGACCTTCTTGCCACCAGCAGCGGGAGCGCCGCTGGTGGTGGTGCTGCTCGAGGAGCTGCCGCAGGCGGCCAGTGCGAGGCTGCCGGCAATTGCCAGCGCGCCGATCTTGTAAGCGTTGCGCATATCCCGTCCTACCGTGAGAAACGCCCGGACCTACCGGGGCTGGATTGCGGGGAAACCTAGCAGCCATGTGGGGCAAAAGGGTCACGACAGGGGCATCAAACGTGACCGGTTCTGTCACGCTTTGGATACGAAAGACCACCACCCCGCGTGCGTGTCCGGAACGACCTCAGACCGTTACGTCGATGAAACCTCGCGGATGACCACATCGGCCACCTCGCGCATCGAGAGCCGCTGGTCCATGGCCGACTTCTGGAGCCAGCGGAACGCGTCCGCCTCGGTCAGGGCGTACTTCTGTTGCAGCAACGACTTGGCTCGTTCCACGCGTTTGCGGGTCTCGAACCGCTCCTCGAGATCAGCCACCTCGGCCTCGAGGGTCGTGATCTCCGCGAACCGGCTGACCGCGAGCTCGATTGCCGGGACGAGGTCGCTCTTCGTGAACGGCTTCACGAGGTAGGCCATCGCGCCCGCGTCGCGCGCCCGCTCGACGAGCTCGCGCTGGCTGAACGCCGTGAGCATCACGACGGGGGCGATACGTGCCGTGGCGATCCGCTCAGCCGCACTGATGCCGTCGAGCACCGGCATCTTGACGTCGAGCATCACCAGGTCGGGGCGGTGCTCCTCGGCGAGGCGCACGGCGGTCTCGCCGTCGCCGGCCTCACCGACGACGTCATAGCCCTCCTCGCGCAGCATCTCGACGAGGTCGAGCCGGATCAGGGTCTCGTCCTCGGCCACGACGACACGCAGCGCAGCACGCTCGACAGGGGTCTCGGTCACGAAGCCAGCCTACGGAACGCACGCGGCGCGTCGTGCCCGGTAGTCTGTCGCCGCCGCCCCGATAGCCCAACCGGCAGAGGCAGTGGTCTCAAACACCATCCAGTGTGGGTCCGAATCCCACTCGGGGCACCCCTCACCCTCATCCCCCAACCTCGCGTGATCTTGGTCCAGTGAGCGTTTCCCACCCGCTTTAACAGTCATACGACCAAGATCACGCGAGTGGGGGGCTGGGAGCTCGGGTGCGGCTGGTTGTGCCGATCGGCTGGGGGCCGGGAGTTCGGGTGGGCTGGGGGTCAGTCGAGGGCTAGGTGGGGCTTGATCTCGAGGATTCGGGCCAGGAGGCCGTTGATGAAGCTGGGTGACTCATCGGTCGAGAGCGACTTCGCCAGCTCGACCGCCTCGGAGATCGCGACCGCGGCCGGGACGTCGTCGGACCAGAGCAGCTCGTAGGTCCCGATGCGCAGCAGGTTGCGATCCACCGCCGGCATCCGGTCGAGGGTCCACCCCTGGGAGTACGTCGTGAGCAGGTCGTCGATCCGGTCCGCGTGCTCGACCACACCCCAGACCAGCTCCGAGGTGTACGGGTTCAGGGGCGGGTCGACGATCTCGGCCTTAGCGTCGAGGACCTCGACCGCGGAGATGCCGCGCATGTCGGCCTCGAAGAGGACGTCGAGCGCCTTCTTGCGTGCTTTGCCGCGAGCAGTCACGACTAGTTGACGCGACCGAGGTAGGACCCGTCGCGGGTGTCGACCTTGACCTTGGTGTTGTTCTCGATGAACAGCGGCACGGCGATCTCGGCGCCGGTCTCGAGCGTCGCGGGCTTCGTGCCGCCGGTGGAGCGGTCGCCCTGCAGACCGGGCTCGGTGTAGGTGATCATCAGCTCGACCGAGGCGGGGAGCTCGACGTAGAGCGGGGCACCGTCGTGGGTCGCGACGATCGCCGCCTGCCCCTCCAGCAGCCACTTGACGTTGTCGCTGACGACGGCCGGGCTCACGTGCAGCTGCTCGTAGGAGTCGGTGTCCATGAACACGAAGTCGTCGCCGTCGCGGTAGAGATACTGGTAGTCGCGCTTGTCGACGCTGGCCGTCTCGACCTTGACGCCGGCGTTGAACGTCTTGTCGACGACCTTGCCCGACAGCACTGCCTTGAGCTTGGTCCGCACGAAGGCGGGGCCCTTGCCGGGCTTGACGTGCTGGAACTCGACGACTGTCCAGAGGTTCCCGTCGATGTTGAGAACCAGGCCGTTCTTCAGGTCGTTCGTGCTGGCCACAGGGGTCTCCTGGTCGTGGTCCTCGAGGCGGGCCTAGAGGACGAGAAGTTCGCGGGTCGTCGTCGTGAGCGACACGGGCCCACCGGTCCGGACCACGAGGGTGTCCTCGATGCGGACCCCGCCGCGCCCGGGGAGATAGACCCCCGGCTCGACAGTCACCGGCGTGCGATCACCGAGGATACCTGTCGCGGAGTAGCCGATCATCGGTGCCTCGTGGATGTCGAGCCCGACCCCGTGCCCGAGGCCGTGGCCGAAGTGCTCCGCGTGCCCTGCTGCGGCGATCACCGACCGCGCCGCGTGATCGACGTCACGGACCTCGACTCCCACGCCGAGGGCTGCCACGCCGGCGCGCTGCGCCTCGGCGACGAGCGCGTGGATCTCGCGCTGCCAGTCAGCCGCTGGAGCTCCGACGACGAAGGTGCGCGTCTCGTCCGCGTGATATCCGGCGTACAGCGCCCCGAAGTCGATCTTGAGCAGGTCCCCCGCGGCGATGGGCCGGTCGGTCGGGCTGTGGTGCGGGATGGCGGAGTGCGGCCCGGTCGCGACGATGCTCTCGAACGAGGTCGCCTCCGCACCGTGGTCGAGCATGAGCGACTCGAGCCGTCGGGCCACCTGCTGCTCGGTCAGCCCGACCCTGATCTCGGTGAGGAGCGCCGCGAGGGCGACATCGCTGATCCGGCAGGCCTCGGCAAGAGCAGCGAGCTCGGTGTCGTCCTTGACCGAGCGCAACGACTCGACGAGGCCCACCGACGGCACCAGCTCGAGGTCGCGGTGCGACTCGACCAGCCCGGCATGGGCAGCGACGCTCAGGTGCTCGGCCTCGAACCCCAGGCGTACGACACCGGTCGACGCAGCGTGCGCAGCGACTGCTGGACCCACCGCCCGGTCGATGAGCACGTCGATGCCGGGGCACTCGGTCTCGACCTGGGTCTGATAGCGGAAGTCGGTCGCCAACCGGTCGTCACGCGGCTCGCTGCCGATCAGGACAGCGCCGTTGGACCCGGTGAACCCGGTGAGATAGCGGGTGTTGGTCGCGGACGTGACCAGGAGCGCCTCCAGGTGAGAGGTCTCGATCAGTGCGCGGAGTCGTGCGCGACGGTCGGAATGGGTCGCGGCGGTGCCCAGGTCGTCCACACCGGCACCCTACGACGCCCGAATCCGCCCGCGCCTCAAGAGGGTCGAGCCGTCGGTCGACACCACTGTGTGGTGACTCGTGAGCTCGTGCCCGCCGAGGGAGTGGCCCCGCCACGCTCACGAGCGACCGTGCTCGGCCACTCAGCGGCGGTCGCTCGCGCGGCCGGCCGTCACCCGTGGGTGGGCGCCGGCGCGGCGGGCCTGCTCGGGTGGGCTACCAACGCAGCGTTCCCGGTCGACGCACCGACCGACTACTCAGTCTTCGTCCATGCCGGCGACGCCCTCTGGCGCGGTGACCTGGCGGGGGTCTTCGCGGATCCGAGCGTGCAGTCCGGACCCCTGACCGTGGCCTCGCTCTCCGGTCTCGACCACCTGGCGGGCCTCGTCGGCCAGCATGCGATCGTCGCGTCGCTCGCCATGGCGCTGGTCGCCAGCATGTGCCTGACGCTGGCGATCCGCTTCCGACAGGTCGTGGTCAGCCCTGAGCTCGCCGGGGCCAGCCTGCTGGTGGCGTGGACCCTCGCCGCTCTGTGGGGCCCGCTCGCCGGCACCTGGGCGCACCCGACCCACGCTCTGGTGCCGCTGCTCTGGCTGGTTTGCGTGCGCGAGGCTCAGTCAGGTCGGGCGCTGCATGCGGGCCTGGCCCTGGGTGTCGCACTCGCTCTCGACACGTGGGCGGTGTTCGGTGTCTGCGCGCTGCTCGTGCTGCTGCCCGACGTGCGAGCGCTGGTGCGCAGTGTCGCCGTCACGATCGCCGTCGCAGGTCTCGCGTGGGGTCCGTTCGTGGTCGCCGGCACGGGTTCTGGCCGGATGACCTGGCGGGCGCTGCCCGGCTCGCTGCCCGACCTCCTCGGCGTCGGCGAGGTGGGTGCGACCTACCGCGCGGTGCAGGTGGTCGTCGTGCTGGTCGTGGGAAGCACTGTGGTGGTCGCCATGCGGCGCAACAGCGACCTCGCGTGGCTGCTCCCGACAGTGCTCGTCACGGTCCGCATCCTCACCGACGGGATCTACCTCGACTACTACTCCTTCCCCGTACGCGTCGGCCTCCTTGTCGGCGTCGCCGTCCTGCTCGGTCGGCGGGACCGCCGAGCTGCGCTGGTGGTCGTGGCGGCGTGGCTCACGAGCCTCGAGCTGGGGACCACGACCTACGTCATCGCGCACCTGCCGCTCGTCGTGGGCGTGGTGCTCGCCGGCGTGGTCACCGCGCGGCCGGGCGTCGTCAACCGGTCAGACACCGTTCAGGCGGAGAGTCGCGCTATCGCCGCGAGCGCGAGCGAGTAGGACTCGAGGCCGAAGCCGGCGATCGTGCCGGTCGCAACGGCGGAGACGACCGACGTGTGCCGGAACTCCTCGCGCGCTGCAGGGTTCGACAGGTGCACCTCGATGAGCGGTGCCGTGCGCTGCGCGCACGCATCACGCAGTGCATAGGAGTAGTGGGTGAAGGCAGCTGGGTTCAGGACGACGGCGCAGCTCGCGTCGGCAGCCTCCTGCAGCCAGTGCACGAGCTCGGCCTCGTCGTCGGTCTGACGCACCTCGACGTCGAGACCGAGGGCCGCACCGTCGGCGATGCAACGGGCCCGCAGGTCCTCGAACGTCTCGTGCCCATAGACCTCGGGCTCGCGGCTGCCGAGCCGAGACAGATTGGGGCCGTTGAGAACGAGCACGCGCGTCATGACGTCTCCCTCGAGACCTCGGCATACGCCGCGGTGAGCAGTGCGGGATCAGGGCCTTCGAGCAGTCCGGGGATTGCGATGCCGTCGAGCACCACGAAGCGGAGCAGATCGCCACGTGACTTCTTGTCGACCCTCATCGCGTCGAGCAGCCGCGGGAAGTCGCCGCCGGTGTAGCTCGTCGGAAGGCCCAGCGAGGCGAGCACCGACACGTGTCGCGTCGCGTCCGCGTCGGATAGCCGCCCGGCGAGACGGGCCAGGGCAGAGACGAACACGAGCCCGACGCTCACGGCGTGCCCGTGCCGCCAGCGGTAGTGCTCGGCGAGCTCGACCGCGTGACCGAAGGTGTGGCCGTAGTTGAGCACCTCGCGGCCGAGTCCCCCGACGCGCGACTCGCGCAGGTCATCCGACACGACGGCGGCCTTGACGGCGATCGCACGCTCGACGAGCTCGCGGAGCACCGGTCCTTCGACATCGACGGCCAGGGTGGGGTCGGCCTCGACGAGGTCGAGGATCACCGGGTCCGACGTGAAACCGACCTTGACGACCTCGGCGAGACCGGCGACGGCATCGACCGCGGGCAGAGTACGCAGCACGTCGAGGTCGCACACGACCAACGCCGGCTCGTGGAAGGCACCGACGAGGTTCTTCCCGGCGGCAGTGTTGATGCCCGTCTTGCCGCCGACCGCTGCGTCGACCATGGCGAGCAGCGTGGTCGGCACCGAGACGAGCCGCACACCTCGCAGCCAGGTCGCGGCGACGAACCCGGCAAGGTCGGTGGTCGCTCCCCCGCCGACGCCGATGACCATGTCGGAGCGAGTGAAGCCCGACGCCCCGAGTGCCGCCCAGCACCCGGCGGCGACCTCCGACGTCTTGGCAGCCTCCCCCTCGGGCAGCGGGATCAGCACCGGCTCAGCGCCCGCGGACTCGACAGCGGCGACGACCCGTTGGGCCTGGGACACAAGGCTGTGCGGGTGCAGGACCGCGACGCGTCGCACGCCCGGCAGCACGCCCGCGACGACCTCGGCGTCGAGGCCACGACCCACGACGACGTCGTAGGGCCGCTCACCCCCGACGGAGATCCGCGTGGTGTCAGACATCGGTGCGCCCGAGACCCAGCGACGTGATGACGACGTCGGCGACCTCGTCGGGAGAGCGACCGTCGGTGTCGACGGTCACGCGTGCGACCTCGGCGTAGAGCGGCGCACGTTCGGCGACGAGGGCCGCGAGCCGGCCGCGGACGTTGCCCAGCAGCACGGGACGCGGCACATCGAGCCCGACGCGATGTGCACCGGCCGACGCGCCGACCTGGAGCCACACCGTGGGCTGGTCGAGAAGCAGGGCACGGGTCGCAGCGTCCGTGACAGCGCCACCGCCCAGGGCCAGGACACCGTCGTGCTCGCGCAGTGCTGTCGCCACGGCGTCCCGTTCGAGCCCCCGGAAGGTCGGCTCACCCGAGTCGACGAAGATGTCGGAGACGCGCTTGCCCTGCGACTCCTCGATGTCGCGGTCGGTGTCGCGGAAGACGACGTGAAGGCGTTCGGACAGCAGGGATCCGACGGTCGTCTTGCCTGAGCCGGGGACACCGACCAGGACCACGCAGGGTGCCACCGGACTACGAGACCACGAGTGCGGCCCGGTAGGCCGCCACATTGCGGGCCGTCTCGGCGACCGAGTCGCCGCCGAACTTCTCGAGCACGGCGTCGGCGAGTACGAGAGCGACCATGGCCTCGGCCACCACTCCCGCCGCCGGCACGGCGCAGACGTCGGACCGCTGGTTGATGGCCTGCGCAGCCTCGCCGGTCGCGACGTCGATCGTACGGAGGGCCCGCGGGATGGTCGAGATCGGCTTCATGGCTGCGCGGACGCGCAGCACCTCGCCGGTCGACATCCCACCCTCGGTGCCACCGCTGCGACCTGACACGCGCCCGATCCCGTGATCGCCCATGACGATCTCGTCCTGAGCGAGTGATCCCCGGGTGCGTGCGAGCTCGAAGCCGTCGCCGACCTCGACCCCCTTGATGGCCTGGATCCCCATGAGGGCAGCGGCAAGACGGGCGTCGAGACGACGGTCCCAGTGGACGTGGCTGCCGAGGCCGGGCGGCAACCCGTGGACGACGACCTCGACCACTCCGCCGAGAGTGTCGCCGTCCTTGCGCGCGGACTCGACCTCTGCCTGCATGGCTGCGCTCGCACCGGGGTCGAGGCATCGGGCAGGGTCGGCGTCGATGCGATCGAGGTCGTCTGCCGTCGGCACCGAGCCTGCCGGCGCTGCGACTGTGCCCAGCTCGATGACGTGCGACAGCACGTGCGCGCCCACCGACTGCGCCAGGAACGCTTTGGCGACGGCGCCGAGTGCGACGCGCGCTGCCGTCTCGCGGGCGCTGGCCCGCTCGAGCACCGGCCGCGCGTCGTCGAAGCCGTACTTCTGCATGCCCACGAGGTCGGCGTGGCCGGGTCGCGGCCGGGTGAGCGGGGCGTTGCGGGCCAGACCCTCGAGAGCTGATGCCTCGACGGGGTCGGGAGACATGACGATCTCCCACTTGGGCCACTCGCTGTTGCCCACCTCGACGGCGACCGGGCCTCCGATGGTCAGCCCGTGCCGCACTCCCCCGAGGATGCGCACGGCGTCCTGCTCGAACTTCATCCGGGCACCGCGGCCCACGCCGAGCCTGCGACGCGCCAGGTCACGGTCAAGATCAGCCGTCGACACCTCGATCCCCGCGGGAAGTCCTTCGACGATCGCGACGAGCGCAGGGCCGTGCGACTCTCCTGCAGTCAGCCAGCGCACCATGAACCGATCCTGTCATGAGCCGGTCACCTGACGCGGATGAGGGCCACCCCGCAGACGGGGTGACCCTCATCGAGCTGCCTTGGTTGCGGCGCTGCCGACTGTCAGGGGCTGACCGTCTGCGGGCTGTTGGTGCAGACCGGCACGCTCTGATCGCCGAACAGCACACCGATGCACTGGGTGTTGAACACCGAATACATCACGAAGTTCTTAGCGAAGACCGCGCCGACGGTCGTGGCATACGGCTTGCCGTCGACCGTGACCGTGGCCGTCTGCTTCGCGGTGTTGATCTTCGACACTGCGAGAGTGACCGAAGGGGTCACCGGCGTAGGTACAGGCGCCGGGGCCGACGTCGGTGCGGTGCTCGGGGGCGCCGTCGGTGCCGTGGACGCCTTCGCCGGAGCGAAGAGCGCCTTGAACGGGTCGCGCGCCGAGACGGAGACCGATGCCGGACGGATCACCGCGGGCTTGGCGCTCGGGCTCGCCGACGGACTCGGAGCGACTGACGCCACCGAGTTCCGCGACGGGATTCCGGCCGCCGTGGGCGAAGGGTCGGTCCCGCCCCCGGAGTTGAGGAGGAAGAACGCGCCCGCTCCGACGATCAGTGCCGCGCCGACCCCGCCCACGGCGAGAAGCATCGTGCGGTTGTTACCGGACTCGACCGCGGGGGCGACAGCAGGTGCTGCGGCACTCGCGTCCGGGCTGGGGAACATGGGCTCAGACATGGTGGCTCCTGACCATCAGCTCGGGGAGGTGGTCGTGGTGACCGTGGAGGACGACTGCGATCCGACCGAAGGCGTGCCCGGGTTGGCCATGAAGACTCGTGCGGCGACCACGGTCTGCAGCGTCGTCTGACCGGTCTCCGTCATGCTCCGTGTGATGTTGACACCGGTCACGAGCATCACCCGCTGCATGCCCTCGATAGAGTTCAGGAAGAGCCGAGTGTCGGCGAAGTTGCCAGTGATGTTCATCGTCAATGAGATCTGGCTCATCTGTCCGGGGATGGCGAACTGGTTGCCCGTTGCGCCGCCGGTGGCAGTTCCACTCTGCATCACCGAGGGTGCGGCGATCGTCATCGAGGCCAGGTTGACGCCTGCGGTCGACGCCACTTTGGTGACGGTGCGGAGCAGGGTCGGCTCGTTCGGCGTCTGGGGGATGTGCTGGCGGATCAGAGCGACCTGACTCTGCAGCTGTGGCAGCTGAGTGAACTCAGCCTTGAGCGCCGCGATCTGCTGCTCGGTCGTCGCGTTGGCGTTGTTGACGGTTGTCGTCTGAGCGACGATCTCGTCAACGTTGGCCTTCTGAGGCGACACCAGCACGAACCAGCCGCCCGCCAGGACGACCGCGGACGCCGCCACGGCACCTGCGTACCACTTCTGGGTGGTTGCGATGGCCATGTCAGTTGCCCTTCATGTCATAGCGGTGGCTCAGTGACTTCGGACCGATGGTCACACTGCCCGTGAACGACACCACCGACGTCTTGGTCGTCGAGGGTGCGGTGGCACCGATGTTGGTGGTGCCCCCGGTGATGCCGCCGTTGACCTGAGTGGCGAAGGGGTCCACGAGACCGCTCGACTTGGTCAGCGACTCGAGGAACGCCGCAACCCGCGAGGTGTCACGCGCCTCTCCGTCGAAGGCGATGGAACCGACGCCCGGGAGTCCCAGCATGCTGCTCACCGAGGCGTTGGCAGCCGGCGCGCCAGTCGAGGTCCCCGTCGCGGTGGCACCGGTGACGGTCGCTTGGAACGATGTCAGCGAGACACCGGGCGGGATGGTGATGGCGAGGTTGTTGAGCACGGTCGACCACCGCACCTCGCCGCCCATTGCAGCGAACTGCTGAAGCTGCGCGGACTGCAGGTCTGCCTGCACCTTGGGCACGTCGGCGTACTTCGCCTGCTCGGCGGCGAGCGAGGCGCTCGTCGCACGTGCCGAGTCGAGCTGCTCCTGCGCGGAGGACACGTCCGACGACGCCATCACGTAGAGACCGCCGACCGCCGCGATGGTGGCCGCGACCGTGGAGGCGAGCACCATCTTGGAACGACGGACCTTGACCTCTTGCGCGATCTCGGTGGGGATGAGGTTGACTCGCGGGAAAGCGGCGAGCGGAGCTGCCACCGGAGCGGCAACAGGTGCTGGCGCGGCGACCGGGGCATCTGCCTCGGTGACCTCGTCGACGGCGGTCTGACCCTTGCGACCGAAGGACACCATCACACCGCTCCCATCGCGAGACCCACGGGCACGGCGGCCAGCGGCTCCACGAACTGGACCTGCTCGGGCGCGAGGCCCGTCTTGCCGATCGTCAGCTGGTTGAACGCCCGGGCATATTCGACCTGGGTGCGCACCGAGGTCGCGAGGCGCTGCGCCAGACCGTCGGCGAGAGAGCCGCCGCCGCTGAGCACGAGCCGTGAGAGCGGACGACTGCCGCTCGTCGCGATGTAGTAGTCGACAGATCCACGGACCTCGTCGACGAACTCCGTCAGAGCCTGGTCGATGACCCGCTTGGCCTCCGCCGACGCGGGCGAGGCGAGGGCCGCGTGGTCGCGCTTGAGCCGCTCGGCTTCGGCGGTCGGGATGCCGAGCTTCTCGACCATGGCGCCGGTGATGTCGTCACCGCCGAGAAGCAGGATGCGGACGAACTTGGGGACGCCGGCCTCGTGCACCACGATGTTGGTGACGCGAGCTCCGACGTCGACGACAGCCTCGGGGCCGGAGAGACCCAGGGGGTCGCTCGTGCCGGCCGACCGCAGCACCGCGAACGGCGTGAGGTCAGCGGTGGTCACCTTGAGACCGGCCTTCTGGCAGGCGCGGATCGCGCCGAGGACCATGTCCTCGCTCGCAGCGACGAGCAGACCACGCACGAGGCGTGCGTTGTCTGCCATCGTCTCTTCGAGCGGCACGAAGTCGAGCACAGCCTCGTCGATCGGCATCGGCACCAGGTCTGCGACCTGGAACTTCAGCGATGACCGCAGCTCGCTCGCCGGCATCCACGGCACCTGCACCAGGCGGACGAACACCTTCTGGTTGGAGATGCCGAGCACGACGTCCTTCTTCGTGAACTTCGCTCGCGTCCACAGGACCTTGATGGCTTCTGCGACGGCGTCGGGATCTGCGACCTCGCCGTCGCGCACGGCACCCGGCGGGAGCCCCACTTGACCAAAACGGTCAAGAACGGCCGCGCCCTTCGACACAGTCACCTGCGCCGCACGCACACTCGATGTGCCGATATCGAGTCCGATCGCGGTTCGACCAGCCACGGTTCTCACCTCTCGCCCGCCACCACGGTTGTGGTGACTCTTCCCTTCCGCTTTCGGCGGATCCGAGGCCGGGCTTGAGTGTTGGAGCACAGGCAACGAGAGCGATCACAGAGGACAGTCCATCCGATCGGCCGAACGAGCCGGCTACCCGATCGGCCGAACGAGCCGGCTACAGGCCGATCGCGCTCGCGTACCAGTCGACGACCGGCTGGCCGAAGAACAACGCCAGGAATGCACCCAGGATCATGAAGGGGCCGAACGGCACCTTGGTCTTGCGACCGCCGTCGGTCACGACGATCACAACGATCCCGACGACTCCACCGATGAGGAAGGCGGCGAACGACGCGACGATGGCCAGCGGCCACGACACCCAACCGAGGTACATCCCCAGAACCCCGGCCAGCTTGACGTCTCCGAAGCCCATGCCGGCCGGGTAGACGAGTCGCAGCACGAGATAGAAGAGGTAGAGCGCAGCTCCCGTGACAACAGCGTGCAGCAGGTCCGACCATCGGCCCTCGACCGCGGCGGGCAGCAGCAACAGCACCAGCACGACGGGATAGGACGGCAGCACGATCGCGTCGGGAAGACGTCTCACGTCGAGGTCGATCGCCGAGAGCGCGACACCGATCGCCGCGAGGTAGAGGAAGGCGGGCAGCTGCCACGACAGCCCGCACCACCACGCGACGGCGGCGAAGATCAGACCAGTGCCGAGCTCGACCAGGGGATAGCGCACCGAGATGGGGGCGTGGCAGCTGCGGCACCTGCCGCGCAGCAGCAGCCACGACACCACCGGGACGTTGTCGCGCTCCTTGAGCTCGGCACCGCACTGGGGGCAGCGAGACCTCGGCCGGACGACCGACTCCCCCAACGGCACGCGGTGGATGACCACGTTGAGGAACGAGCCGATCAGCAGGCCGAGGATCCCTACGGCGATGACGAGTGCGGGCACAGGTCAGGAGCCTATGTAGGTGCCCGTCACCGTGTACGTCGCGCTGAGCTCACCGGTGTGTCGAGCCCCCCACTTGGCGTTGGTCCACTGCGGGAAGTAGGGCGGCGAGGAGTACTTCAGGCGTGAGTCGTACTTGTAGGCCTTGATGTAGCCGGCGCTGCCCTGTCCGACGATCCCACGCCAGCGCTGAGCGATCGAACCCAGGACGAGGAGGGTGCCCTCACCGGACCCCACGTTGTACTGCTGGACCCAGAAGCTGTGCTGCAGGGTCTGGATCGAGGCGTCGATCTGGATGCCCGTGGCCGGGTTGATGCCACCGGTCGAGGGGTCGGCGTAGCGGTGCGGCCACGCGTTGTCCTCGAACGGGGCGTTCTTCCAGCCCCAGACGTTGCTGGCGTTCTTGTACCAGGTGTCGAGCACCGGGTGGTAGACCTCGACCGAGTTCCCCGCGACGAAACCGACGAGGTCGGTGCCGTTGATGCCGTTCGACAGCACGAGGTCACCGGTGGCGACGACCGAGTTCTCCGCGGCCATGGTGACCCGGCCCTGGACGTTGCCCTCCACATAGAGATTGCCCTGACCGCAGAACTGATCGGTGGTCAGCATCGTCAGGTCGTAGGTGTAGGTCGTGGTGTTGCTGCCGGTGTAGGTGCCGAGGGGCAGCCCGTCACCTATCTCGCCCGAGAGGCACTTGTGCGTCGCGCTGCCCGCGGAGGCGTAGATCACCTGGTCGACGGGCACGGCGAGGTTGGTCTGGGTAAAGCTGTTGGCGGCGGTGAACGTGCCACAACCGGTGCCGGTGACCTTGCCGGCGCTGTCCTTGCTCCACACGCTCATGGTGCCCGCTGGAGTCGCGTTGAACTTGACCCGGGTCGAGCCGTAGTAGTGGCAGCCCGGGTAGGTCGCGAACTTCGACGAGGTGTCGTCGAGGTAGAGGGTTTCCTTCCATGAAGGCGGCACCGGGATGGCGGCCGTGCCATAGACCGGGATGGGGCTGCCGCTGCGCAGGCAGGCACTGTAGCTGGGTCCGGTCGCGGTCTTGCAGCCCGGCGTCGAGGTCTCGAACCCGCTCAGGAAGGTCGCGCCCGCGGCGTTCAGCTTGGGGGTGTCGTTGAAGTGGACGCGTCCGTCGAGCACGTCGGCCGCGGCGAAGCCTATCTCGGTGCAGTTCGAGTTCGACGCCCGGCTTTGGGTCTGACCGCCGAAGACCTGCGAGGGACTCCACCAATAAATGTCCTTCTGCGCGCCGGTCGACCCGCAGAAGTACTTCGACGTGCCGGACGGATACACCGTGGTGTTCGCCGGGTCGGCATGCTCGAGGTCGGTGTAGTAGAGGAAGTCGGTCGAGCCACCGCGACCGATCGCAGCCGCGACTGTGCGCGCCACGTTGCCGACGCGACCGGTGCTCACCACGGTGATCGCGCCGTTCTTGTCGAGCATGCTGGCGTCGACGTCGTAGTGGAACGCCGGGCCGGTGGGCTGGGTGGCGATGACCGGGATCCATCCGGTGGTGGTGGCGGACGTCCAACCGCACGTGTTGCCCACCTCGTTCGGACCCTGGAGCGCGACGTTGGTGCAGTCCCAGATGCGGCCGTAGTTGTCGTTGCGGTTGAGCCGCGCGACATAGTCCTCCAGCCCGGCCTGGGCCGCAGACAAAGCACCGCCCCAGTCCTGGCCGCGGTGGGCTACGACGTTGGTCTGGATCGCATAGCCGATCGATGCCGTGATGAGGGTGGCGAGCACCATCATCCAGCCCATGACCATGACCAGGGCGACGCCCTCGTCGGACTCTCGCAGCCTGCGCAGCACGCTGGACCTCATGGGGTGCTCACATCTGTTCGGACCACGCTGTCGTGGTTCGGGAGGGCGACGCGCTGGACGACCGAGGCGCCACCGACGTTGGCACCGCCCGCGATCTGGACCTTGACCTGCACGTCGATGGTGTCGACGGTCTTGAGCTGCTCGGACGACAGGGCGCCTGCCGTCAGCGTCATGGCGTTCACCGGATCGGTGGCGTTGTAGTAGGTGAAGGGCACGGTCGTCACGTCGACGCTCCTGGCTAGCACCGTGGTGCGGATCTGGCAGGTGCTGCCGGTCGTGCAGTAGTGGTAGCCCGCCGCATCCGGTGTGGGTGAGTCCGGCTTCTGCACCGTCTCGGTGAGCACACCACCGACGACGCTGTAGGTGACCTTGCTCGGGCCGATCGTGTTGCGGGGGTTGTCGACGTCGGCATAGAACTGCACCGAGGTCGGAGTGCCCTGCAGGAAGGCAGCATCAAGGCAGACGCTCAGCGTGCACACGCTCGTCAGCTGACTCTGCAGCACTGCCGTGCGCAGGTTGCGACTGATCCTCTCGATCGAGATCGTCGCCATGTTGCTCTGGTCCATGCGCTCCTTGACGCCGAGCGAGGTCTTCTCACCGGCAGAGACCATGACGACGACGCAGCCGATGAACAGGCTGAGCACCAGCATCGTCACCGACATCTCGGCGAGGGTCACGCCGTCGTCGCCACGCGGGCGACGGTTCAGCGAGCGGAAGTAGGCCATGGTCAGGTTCCGTTCAGAGTGGCAGTGACGACCGAGGCATTGCCGACGTCGATCAGTGCGGTCACGGGCTGACCGCTGATGGTCGCCGACAGGGTCCAGGACCCGAGCGGCAACGAGGTGAGAAGCACTCCGGCGCCAGTGCTCGTGCCGAGGCTCAGATTCGCGTCAGCCGCCTGCGAGCAGGTGCCGGGGCCTGCGTAGGTCGCGGTCACGGGGACGTTGACCGCTATGCCGCTCTTCGTCGTGATCACGGTGAGGCCTTGAAGCTTCGCCTGTGCGTTGGTGGTGGAGCCCTTGGCCGGGGTCAGTGCCACCGGGCGCCCGGTGTCGTTGGCCGGGTCGTTGTCCGGGCAGCTTCCGGCCCAGATCGAGTAGCCCGAGGCGAACGGCCACACCGGACCCACCAGGGTCGTGGCGCTGGCGTTCGACGCATAGGCACCGACGCCCGCGGGCAGGATCCCCGAGTTGCCGAGCACCACAGCGGGTCGGCTCACAGGCAGGGGGTAGCCGGCCGGTGGCGTCAGCGAGATGTTGAAGGACTCACCGAGGTCGTAGGTGAACGCGCGGGTCACCAGGGAGCCTGCGGCCACTGTCGCTGTCTGGGAGGTGGCGCCGTTGTAGGACACGTAGCCGGACGCCCCATCTGTCAGAGAGACGGTGTAGGTGCCGACGGTGCCGATGACGAAGGTAGCGCACCCGTCCGGGCCGGTGGTGTCGAGCAGGGTGCCCGCCGGTCCGGTCGCGGTGACGTTGCGCTCCTCGTTGGGCAGCCCGTCGCGGTCGGTGACCTTGACGGCGAGATAGCCGTAGGTGGCGTTCAGCACGTTCTTCGGTGGGGTGAGGATGGTGTCGGAGACCACAGCAGGGGTGTTGCCCATCGAGGGCCAGCTCACCTCGACGTGCAGGCTGACGCTCGGGTAGGCCACGACCGCGCCACCGTCGCAGGCACTGGCCCCCGTGCCGGTGATGAGCCAGGCGACCTGGCGCGTGACGGTGTAGGGCACGCCGTCGACGACGAGCGGCCCGGTCTGCCCTGGCAGGGGGGCAGCGTTGCTCACGTCGCCGGTGCTCATGACCGTGATGGGTGCGGTGTCGCTCGAGTGGAAGAGGTTGCGCACGATCTCGACCTCGCGCGTGGCGAGGTTGGCAGCGGCGCTGCGCTCCTTGCTCTTGAAGGCAGACTTCTGCACGGAGATCAGGCTGGCGGCCACGAGCAGGCCGAGACCGGTGAGCAGCGTGAGGGCGACCAGCACCTCAGTCAGCGTGACGCCACTGTCGCCACGCCGTCGTACCGAGCAGGCCACGCGTCCGACGATGCTCATGCCTCACCTCTTCCTCACACTTCGACTCCTCCGACCATCGGATGCCACGCGCGCCACCTTGAGGCGCAGGAGAGATCACCTGACCCAAGTGGGTGATGCAGCGGGCCACCTGGGTCGGCCGACACCCGATTGCCAGCGGGCAGCGCCCGGCCAAGGCCAGCCCCAGACCTGCGGATGGCCCGGGACCGGTCGGTCCCGGGCCATCCGGTGATGTGGCGCGGGTGCCCGGTCAGCAAGCGCCGATAGCGAGGGCCGTCGTGCTGTAGGAGCCGGACTGGAGGCCGCCCTTCGCCTTGCTGTAGACCCAGAAGGTGCCGGTGTTGCTCTGGTTCTCGCCATAGACGCAGAACGAGGTCGTCGACGCGGTGGTGGCGAGGGTCAGCGTGACGTTCTGGGTGCCGGAGAACTCGACCGTGGAGGTCGGGAACGTGCTCGCTGTGAGGATCCCGTTCGTGGCCACGACATCGTTGGCCAGACCCTTGCCGGCCACGAAGATCTTGGTGAAGTCGCCACCCTTGTCGACAGCACCCGACTCGAACGCGAGCCCGATGTTGCCGAGATCGGTCTTGGTGGCCGAGTTGTAGCCGTTCTTGCGCTGGTTGAGGAACGTCGGGATGGCGATCGCAGCGAGGATGCCGATGATGATCATGACGACGAGAAGCTCGATGAGGGTGAAGCCCTGCTCCCGGTCATCCCTGGCCTTGCGGATACGAGCGGACATTGCTCGTCCTTCCTCTCACGGGTGCGGGACCGACCCTGGACGAGCGGTCCGACCCTGACTGGATCGACCGACCAGCCCCCCGGTCTTGACTCGTCCTGGCTCTCGATCCGCACAGCCTTCTCGCAGCATTCGCCGCAACAGCCGTGTGGCCCGGAACCACAGGGTTCCGGGCCACACGAAAACGTGCTGGGTAGTGCTCGATCAGCAGGCGGACACAGCGTTCGCCGTCGAGGTGTAGGAGTTGGGCTGCAGGCCACCCTTGGCCTTGGTGTAGACCCAGTAGGTGCCGGTGTTGCTCTGGTTCTCGCCGTAGACGCAGAACTGCGTGGCGGTCACCGTGGTGGCGAGCGTCAGGGTGACGTTCTGGGTTCCCGAGAACTCAACGGTCGAGGTCGGGTAGGTCGAGGCGGTGAGGACACCGTTGGTGGCGAGGATGTCGTTGGCGACGCCCTTGCCACTGACGAAGATCTTGGTGAAGTCTCCACCCTTGTCCACAGCAGCCGACTCGAAGGCGAGGCCGATGTTGCCGAGGTCGGTCTTGGTGGCTGAGTTGTAGCCGTTCTTGCGCTGGTTGAGGAAGGTCGGGATGGCGATCGCGGCGAGGATGCCGATGATGATCATCACGACGAGGAGCTCGATGAGGGTGAAGCCCTCTTCCTTGTTCTCGATGGACTTGCGGATGCGAGCGATCATGCTCGTCTCCCCTTCTGGGAATGACGACCGCTGCCGACGCAGGTAACTCACAGCCGAGGTAGCTGGGCCGACTCTCTTGAGTCCCCTGGCTTTGCGACCCCACCTTGCGATGGGTGTGCCTGTTCTGGCCGAAGCGGTCTAGGTAAGTGCAAGGACAAATACTTCATCGTTCTCGTGGAGCAAACCTTGAGCCCCGATCTCGACCAGATCACCCATACGGCGCTGCGGGCCCGCCCAGGTCAGCCGAACGGTGGGGAGTGCCGCCGGCCGGCTGACCCCGGACGGCCGACGAGGGCCGTCCCGGGGCTTCCCGGTCGACCCTCGTCGTAGGTCCGAGCTGCACTGCTGCAGCGGTTCTCGCTATTTGATGAGGTCGAAGATCTTGAAGATGGGCATGTAGAGAGCGACGATCATCGATCCCACCAGGCCACCGAGCACCGCGATCATCAACGGCTCGATGAGAGCGGTGAGCTGCTCCGTGGTCGCCTCGACCTCTTGGTCGTAGAAGTCCGAGATCTTGTGGAGCATCGTGTCGAGGGCTCCGGTGTCTTCCCCTACCGAGAGCATCTGCGTCACCATCGCGGGGAAGACGTCGTGCTTCGACAACGGCTCGGTCAGGCTCTCGCCGCTGCGTACGCTCTCCTGGATGTCGCGGACCGCGTGCGCGACCACGACATTGCCCGACGTGTCGGCCACGATGTCGAGGCTCTGGAGGATGGGAACACCGGAGGTGAGCATCGTGCCGAGGTTGCGGCAGAAGCGGGCCAGCGCGATCTTGCGGAACAGCTGACCGAAGATCGGCATCTTGAGCTTGATCGGGTCGACGAACTCGCGCACCCGGTCCGTGTGCTTGTACTTGCGCCACACGATGCTGAAGATGATGAGCCCGATGATGATCGGGATGATCGCCACCTTGAGGAAGTTCGACAGGTTGACGAGCATCTGCGTCGGTGCCGGCAGCGTGCCACCGAGCGAGGTGAACAGCCCGGCGAACGTCGGCACGATGAAGAGCAGCATGCCGATCGACATGAGGATCGCCATGACGAGCACGACGACCGGGTAGGTCATGGCCGACTTCACCTTGCCGCGCAGGCGAACCTCCGACTCGTAGTTGTCGGCGATCTGCACGAGCACCTTGTCGAGGAATCCGCCGACCTCACCGGCCCGGATCATGTTGACCATGAGTGGCGGGAAGATCTCGGGGTTCCTGGCCATCGAGATCGACAGCGCGGAACCCGACTCCACCTCGAGCCGGATCTGGGTGAGGATCTCGGAGAAGGCCTTGTTGGGCTGCTGCTCCTCGAGGATCGACAGCGCGCGCAGCATCGACAGACCAGAGTTGATCATGGTGGCGAACTGCCGGCTGAAGACGGCCAGCTCCTTGAGCTTGACCTTGGGCCCGAAGCTCGGGACCTTGAGCTCCATGGACAGACCGTTGGTCTTGACCACAGAGATCTTGACCGGTGCGAAGCCCATGCTCTTGAGCTTGGACGCGACCGCAGCCGGTGAGTCGGCGTCGATCTTCCCGGTGACGATGGAGCCCGAACGGTCTCGGACTGCGTACTCGTAGGTGGCGGTGGATGCCATGATCCTGGTCCTCTCCTGGCCGCTCAGGCCCGGCCGCAGAGCCGGTTGAAGTCCTCGATGTGGTGGCACTTCTCGATGCCCACCTCGTAGGTGATGCGTCGGGTACGCACGAGCTCGGCCAGGTGCTGGTCGAGCGTGTGCATGCCGTGGGCTGCGCCCGCCTGCATCACCGAGTAGATCTGGTGCGTCTTGCCCTCACGGATGAGGTTGCGCACGGCCGGAGTGACCACGAGCACCTCGGTGGCGACCACTCGGCCGTGGCCGTCGGCCGACTTGGCCAGGGTCTGGCAGACGACGCCCTGGAGCGCCATCGCCAGCTGGGCCCGCACCTGGGTCTGCTGGTGCGGCGGGAAGACGTCGATGATGCGGTCGATCGTCTGCGCCGCATCCTGCGTGTGCAGGGTCGCGAAGACGAGGTGACCGGTCTCGGCCGCAGTGAGAGCCACCGAGATCGTCTCGAGGTCACGCATCTCGCCGACCAGGATGATGTCGGGGTCCTGGCGCAGCACGTGCTTGAGCGCGTTGGAGAACGACCATGTGTCCTCCCCCACCTCGCGCTGGTTGACCAGGCAGTTCTTGTGGCGGTGGAGGAACTCGATCGGGTCCTCGACGGTCATGATGTGGTCGTGCCGCGTGCGGTTGGCCAGGTCGACGACTGACGCGAGGGTCGTCGACTTGCCCGAACCCGTCGGCCCCGTCACGAGGACGAAGCCGCGGGGCAGGTTGGCGAAGTTGGCTACCGACGGCGGGATGCCCAGGCTCTCCAACGACTTGATCTCGAACGGGATGATGCGGAACGCCGCACCGATCGAGTCGCGCTGCTTGTAGACGTTGACGCGGAAGCGCCCGCGGCCCGGCAGTGAGTAGGCGAAGTCGAGCTCGAGGTGCTCCTCGAACTTGAGGCGCTGTGCCTGGGTGAGGATCGAGTAGATGACGCGCTGGAGAACCGGCGGCGTCAGCACGTCGAAGTCTTCGAGCGCGGTCAATGAACCGCTCACGCGGATGGTCGGCTTGGCCGCCGACGTCAGGTGGAGGTCGGAGGCACCGCGGTCAAGCATGATGTTGAGCGTCTCGGCGAGGGAGAAGTCTTCCTCGCGGATGCCCTGCTCGGTGCTCTGACGACCGACGAGCGGCTCGTGGCCGATGGTCACCGAGGACGCGGACGGCCTCGACTCGTGGTGGATGATCGCGGTGGGCAGGGTCGGAGTCTCCTCGACGCGCGTCACCGGAGCGGGGTAGGCGACCGACGGGTAGACCGACGGAGCCGCTTCAGGTGCCGGGGCCGCAGGAACCGGCGGGGCTGTCGGTGCAGGCAGTGCTACCGGGGGGGCCATCGCGGCGACAGGCGCCGGAAGCTCCGCCAGCGGAGCCGGGAGCTCCACAGGTGCGACGTCGACCGGCGCAGGGAGCGCGACGGGAGCCGCCGCAGGCGGAGCGTCATAGGACATGGGCGGCACCGGCTCTGGCAGATCGGCGGGCGGAGCAAAGCTCTCGAAGGCCACGGCGGCGGCGGCCTCGGGCTCGGGCTCAGCGACAGGCTCGGGCACGGGGGCAGGCTCGGGGGCCGCGACCGGCTCGGGCAGCGCCACCGGCTCGGCGTAGGCCGGCGGAGCGTAGGACTCCGGCACTGCGACCTCCGGCACCGCGACCTCGGGGGCGAACGACTCCGGTGCGTAGGACTCCGGTGCGTAGGACTCCGGGGCGTAGGACTCCGGGGCATTGGACTGCGCGGCCTCGGGAGCGGCCACGGCCGGCTCGATCGGGGCCGCAGCCGGCGCCACGGGGACTCCGGCGCCGAACGACACGATCGCGGGCTCCGCGACCACGGCAGTCACCCCGGTCGGGTCGAGCGGGGCCGCGGGATAGCCCGGTGCCGCCGGTGCGGCGACGTACGGCGTGGTCTCCACGAGCACTCCTCGAGCTCCGGGCTCGACAGGTGTCGAGCATCCTTCCGTGGCATCGGCCCGGAGAGAGCGTTGCTTGAGCCTCCGGGCCGTCCGCGTCGATGCCGATTCAGGCGACGACGCGGAAGATCTCATCGAGTGAGGTGACGCCCTGGCTCGCCTTGAGCAGGCCGTCCTCGCGCAGCACACGCATCCCGTGGTCGATGGCGACCGTGGAGATCTGCGTGGACGAGGCACGCTCGACCGTCATGCGCTCGATGTCGTCGTCCATGGCCATGACCTCGTGCAGGGCCAGCCGGCCCTTGTAGCCGGTCTTGGAGCAGTTGGAGCAGCCGATCGGCCGGAAGAACGTCGGTGACGGGTCGTCGGGCCGCGGCCGGTAGCCGATCTTCTCGAGCTGCTCCTCGGTGGGTTCGAACGGCTCCTTGCACTTCGAGCAGAGCCGACGGGCCAGTCGCTGGGCGAGCACGCAGTCGAGGGCCGACCCGACGAGGAAGGGCTCGATACCCATCTCGGTAAGTCGCGTGATCGCACTCGGCGCGTCGTTGGTGTGCAGGGTCGAGAGCACGAGGTGACCGGTGAGCGAGGCCTCGATCGCGATCTGCGCCGTCTCGTGGTCGCGGATCTCACCGATGAGGACGATGTCGGGGTCGGACCGCAGGATCGAGCGCAGGGCGGCCGCGAAGTTCAGGCCCGCCTTGTTGTTGACCTGCACCTGGTTGATGCCCGGCAGCCGATACTCCACCGGGTCCTCGACCGTGATGATGTTGACCTCAGGCTTGTTCACCACGTTGAGCGTGGCGTAGAGCGTGGTCGACTTTCCCGAGCCGGTGGGGCCGGTCACGAGGATCATGCCGTAGGGCTTGACGTAGGACTTGGAGAAGACCCCGAAGTTGTACGGGCTGAAGCCGAGGTCCTCGAGATCCATCCGCGCCGTGGAGTTGTCCAGGATTCGCATGACGACCTTCTCGCCCCACACCGTCGGCAGGGTGGCGACGCGCAGGTCGACCTTCTTGCCGTGGGCGGTGACGGAGAGGCGCCCGTCCTGCGGGATGCGACGCTCGGCGATGTTGATGTCGGCCATGATCTTGAGCCGGCTGATGACGCCCGACTGGATGGCTCTCGGCGAGCGCATGACCTCGTGCAGGACACCGTCGATGCGATAGCGCACCCGGAGGTCCTGCTCGGTCGGCTCGAGGTGGATGTCGGAGGCGCGGTCCTGGATCGCCTGCGTGATGAGCAGGTTGACGTAGCGGACGATCGGCGCGTCCTCGGTGATCTCCTTGACCTTCGAGAGGTCTTCTTCCTCCTCGAAGACATCGAGCTCGGTCGTGAGGTCGTCGAGCTCCTCGCCGGCGCGGTAGTAGCGGTCGATCGCGGCCACGATGTCATTGCGGGTCGCGACGACAGGCTTGACGTCGATGTGGCCGCCGTTGCCTGCGACAGAACGGATGTCGTCGATCGCGAAGACGTTGGCGGGGTCGGCCATCGCGACGACGAGCTTGCCGTCCTCGTAGCCGATCGGGATCGCGGTGTGGCGCCGTGCCACGTGACCGGGCACCCGTCCGAGTGCCGATCCGTCGAGCTGGATGTCGCTGAGGTCGACGAAGCGCATCCCGATCTGGGCGGCGAGCGAGGCGACGAGCTGCGCTTCGGTCAGCACACCCTGTTCGACGAGCACGCGTCCGAGGCTGCGACCGAGCCGGATCTGCTCGGACATCGCCGAGTCCAGCTGGTCGCGCGTGACCAGTCCACCCTCGAGGAGGATGTCGCCCAGCTGCTTCACGATGGCCCTCTCGGGTGCTTGTCGTCACGGTCTGTCGGGAGATCACCGTCGTCGGCTTCCCCCCCTCACCCATTCGGCAGATCGGACGCCGGGCTGTAGCACACCGACGACAGGCCGATCAGGCCTTGGGGGCGTCGAGCAACGCGGCGGCAGCCGCGCGAAAACTGGTCACGCGGGGGTCGTCCGGATGCAGCTGCACGGACGCGCCATCGGCGAAACCGAGCGCCACTGCGGCCACGTCAGGGGCCGATGGCACCCCAGGCTCCGCGACCGGGAGGACGTCGGGCGAGCCTGGATCCGCCTGCTGTGGCTCCACGGGGCCAGACTGCGGCGCTCCGGGGACCCGTTGTGGCTCTTCGGAGTCCCGCGCAACGGGCACGACTGGCTGGGGTGCGGCCACCCTCGGCTCGGTGACGATGTCGCGGCCGGTCAGGCTGTCGTCAGGCTGGCTGGGTGCGGCGAGGGCGCCGGTGGAGTCCGGGACGGCGAGCGCCGTCGCACGGACATGGCGACCGGCCGTCTCGGGCTTGGGACGCCGCCAGAACGCCAGCCGGAATGCCATCGCCGGACCTACGCGTGCGCCGCGGTCTGCTCGATCTCGTCGAGGACCGAGTAGAGCAGCGCCAGCAGGACCGTCTTCACCGACTCCTTGTCGGTCGCGTCGCAGGGCACGATCGGCACGCCGTCGGAGAGCTCGAGAGCATCGCGCAGGTCGTTCTCGGCGCGGGCGTCGAGGCCGTCAGTGCGGTTGAGCGCCACCACGAACGGCACCCGAGCCATCCGACGGAACGCTGCGAGGATGTTGAGCGCCTCCGGGTAGGTCTCGGGGCGGCTGGCGTCGATGAGCATGACGTAGCCGAGCATGCCCTCACCGAGGATCTCCCACATGAAGTCGAAGCGTTCCTGGCCCGGGGTGCCGAAGAGGTAGAGCACCAGGTCGCGGTCGATCGTGATGCGACCGAAGTCCATCGCGACCGTGGTCTCGGCCTTGCGGGCCTTGGTGTCGTCGGTGATCCCGCGTTCGGTGGAGAGCACGGTGATCTCGGAGATGGTCCGGATGAGCGTCGTCTTGCCGGCAGCGAACGGGCCGGTGACGACGATCTTGACGGCCTGACCACCCTGGCGGCGGGACTTGCGTGCAGCCATGGTCACAACCCCCGGACGCCGGCGATGAGGCGCAACAGCAGACTGCGGTTGACGCCGGGATCACGTTCGATGACACCGTCGATGATCGTCTCCGCAAGGGCATCGGGCTGGCTCAAGGACCGCGCGGTCGCACCCTCGACCGCCGAGGACACTCCCCCGTTGCTGATCGACCCGGTCATCGAGCGCGACATGCGCGGCGCCTCGACCGGCTGCTCCGGGTGCTCGGGCCGACGCCCCGGAAGGAAGGGCTCGGGCCGCGGCGGGACGACCTCGCGACGGGCGGCAGGTCGCGCCACCTGACCAGATCCGGGAACCCCCGGCTGCGCCACGCCCTGAGCCGCGCGGGCGGCGGCAAGTGCGGCGGCGGCCGTCATCCCGAGGGCACCGGGTGCGGCCGGCGTGCCTGCGTGCGACGGCTGGTTCGACTGGGTCGGCTGGGGTGCGGCGGGCGTCTCGACCGGCTCCTCGGCCATGACGTCGGGGGCCGCAGACTCCACGCCCGAGAGCATGGCCAGGCGGCGCTCGACGATGGTGACGTGGTCAGGCTGCGCGGCGTCCCGGACGTGCAGCAGGCCCCGCTGGACGAGATGGGCGAGCGTGGTGGTCACGGCGAACTGACCGGCGCCGGTGAGCTCGACTAGGTCGCGCACGCGGCGCCGTCCGTCGACCAGCGAGAGCAGAGCCCACTCGTCGCGCGACACCTCGGGGTCGTGGTGGAGCACGACGGGCACAGCAAGGATGCTGTCCTGACTGGGCACGAGGGCCTCAAGCTGCGCCCAGGCCTCGGAGCGCGCGAGCGCCTCGGCGAGCACCTTCGCGTGATCGAGGCTGATCCCCACGTCGTCGACGTCGGTGACGGCCTGGTCGAACCCGAAGTCGCCATCCGGCCAGCGGAGCAGGTCGAAGACGGCATCGACAGTCTGGTCGGTTGCGGCCTGGCGCAGCAGCTCCGGCTCGACTGCGCCGGCCTCGAGCAGGGCACGTCCGACACCGACTCCGCCTGCGACCGCTCGTGACACGGCCTGGCGAAGGGCGGCATCGTCGACCGCACCGGACCCGACGACGCGACGTACGAGGGAGGCGCGAGACCGGTCGGAGCTGGCACCGGAGATGCGTCCGTCACGGAACCACACGACACCGTGCACCTCAACTGCGGAGGCCGGTCGGCACAGCAGCAGACCCCCGGACTTGCCGGTGGAGGACAGCAGCGCGAACACGTCGGGGAGTCCAAAGGCATCGAGAGAACCCTCCAGGTTCACGGTGCGCGCCTCCTCTCTGCTGTGCGGTGCGGTGCTGTGGTCAGGGACTGTCGGGGTGGATCAGGACCAGGTGCCAGCCTGCGGAGGCGTCTCCCACGGTGCGAGCGACAGGCTGGGAGCGGTCTCGGTCAGGTTCTCGACCGTGTCGGGCACGACCGGGAGATCCGCTGAGGTGACCTCCGGGAAGAACGTGCCGGTCCTCGGCCCCGGGGCTGTCGAGTGGGTGACGGGCATGACGACCGGCGACGATGCGGCCGGTGCCTCGGGCTCGGCAGGTGCGTCGTCCAGCGGCTCGAGCACGGGGACGTCGGCGACGACCGGCTCCAGCACGGGGATCTCGGCGACCACCGGCTCCAGCACGGGGATCTCGACGCCCACCGGCGCGGGGACGGGGATCCCGGCGACGACGGGCGCGGGGTCCGTGGCCACGACCGGCTCGGGCGCGACCTCGACGGGTGCGGGGACGACCTCGGCGGCGGACGGTGCGGGTGCAGCGACGACGATGGGTGCCTGGGCTGCGGCATCAGCCGCTGCTGCGTCGGCCTGGGCTGCGCGTGCCTGGGCGGCCTTGTGGGCTGCGTAGGCGGCCTCGGCCTCGGCCAGCGCTGCCTCGTCGACGGCGGCGGCGGGCGCGGGCGCCTCGGTGCGCAGCACCTCGGCGATCTGGGCGGCCGAGCGGCGTACCTCGTAGAGCATGAGTCCGGCCTTGGCGCCGGCGGCGGCGACGGCGACGAGGACAGCCTCGTCGTCGGCCGAGATGAGGAACACCGTGCCGGTCTCACCCTCGACGTAGACCTGCGAGAGGTCGCCACGGCCGAGACCCTGCGCCGCCTTCTCACCGAGCGAGAGGAGGGCGGCGCTCATGGCGGCCACGCGGTCCTCGTCCATGCCCAGGGGAAGTGCGGAGGCCATGGCGAGACCGTCGAACGACACGACGGCAGCCGCTTCGAGCTCCGGAGCCTGGGTGAGCAGGTCGCTGAGGGCGCGGTCGAGTCGCGCGGCACGACTGGACAGGTGATCAGACATACGGCACCTCGGCGCATCGCGGACATGGGGGTCGGACAACCGCCACGCAGTCCCCATCGGCCGGGAGACCGCCCGGCTTGAGGATCGACTCTCAGGAGTCCCGAGACGGATCACCCGAGGGGGTCAGCGACGGTGCCGGGCGCTTGCTCAGCGAGCCGCTGCTGCGGCCTCGAGTGCGTGTCGGAGACCTGC